>JBBSGM010000032.1:0-34801 GCA_038254065.1 Mycobacteriales bacterium
AACGCCTACTGGGCCTACCACCTCAACCAAGAACGACACCGAGTCCATGAGACCCGCTACGCCAACGACATCATCCCGCAGGCCGCATGAGGGCTCACTCCAGAAGAGCCGCACCCGAATGATCATAACAACGTCTCCCATGACCGCAGGGGACGCCACCGACAAGAGGTCGTCACCGACCGGCCGGATACCCGCCGCCACGAGCTTCCTCCCGCGCGCGTCACCCCGACCGTCGTGAACGACACTCTCGTTCACGCTTATCGAACGAGAGATGCCGTTCGTGACACAACGATGCTTGCGGGCGGCGGTTACTCCGTCTACGCCCCGGCGGAGGCAGACTGACCAACCGTGACGGACAGCTTCCCGCGCCGCCAGGCCCGGACCCGCCGCTTCACCCTCGGTACCCCACGCAGTGTGACGCTGTCCGCTGACGGCCACCGGGTGGTGTTCCTGCGCAGCCGCGGCGGCACCGACCCGGTGACGTGCCTGTGGTCGCTCGACCTGGAGACCGGCGGGGAGCGGCTGGTCGCCGATCCGCGCGACCTCGAAGCCGGTGCGGAGGACCTGCCGGCCGCGGAGCAGGCCCGCCGCGAGCGCAGCCGCGAGCAGGCCGGCGGGATCGTCGGCTACGCCACCGACCGACCCGTCACGATGGCGGTGTTCGCCCTGTCCGGGCAGCTCTACGTCACCGACCTCGCCGCCGGCCACACCCCGCGGCTGGTCGACACCCCCGGCGGGGTGATCGACCCGCGGCCCGACCCGACCGGCCGTCGGGTCGCGTTCGTGGCCGGCGGTGCGCTGCACGTGCACGAGCTCACCCCGTGCGTCACGACCGCCCTCGCCCAGCCTGACAGCGAGCACGTCACCTACGGCCTCGCCGACTTCGTCGCCGCCGAGGAGATGGGTCGGATGCGTGGGTACTGGTGGGCGCCCGACGGCGACGCGCTGCTCGTCGCCAGGGTCGACGACACCCCCGTACAACGCTGGTACATCGCCGACCCGGCCAACCCGGACCGCGCACCCGCCGTCGTCGCCTACCCGGCTGCGGGCACGCCGAACGCGACGGTGTCACTGGCGATCACCGCGCTCGACGGCACCCGCATCCCGGTGCGCTGGGACGTCGCCGCGTTCGAGTACGTCGTCGAGGTCACCTGGGACACCACCGACCTGCTCGTCACCGTGGCGCCACGCGACCAGCGCGCGCTGCAGGTGCTGCGTGTCGACGTCGGCACGGGTGCCACCACACCCGTCGTGACCAGCACCGACGAGTGCTGGGTGGACATCGTGCCCGGCTTCCCGGCGCACCTCGACGACGGGGCGCTGGTGTGGAGCGACAGCCTCGACGGGGCCCACCGGCTGCTCGTCGACGGCGAACCCGTCACCCCGCCGTCCCTGCAGGTGCGCGCCCTGCTCGACGTCGACGGTGACACGCTGCTGCTCAACGGGTCCACCGACCCGGTCTCGATCGGGCTGTGGACCTGGTCGCGGGACGATGGGCTGACCCGGGTCGACCCGGGGAACGGGGTGCACTCCGGGCGACGCGCGGGCGGGACGCTGGTGGTCACCGGGCAGGACCTGGTCTTCGAGGGTGCCACCGCCACGGTCCATCCGGTGGGCGGCGGCGAGCTGACGATCACCTCGCGCGCCGAACCGGTCGGGCTGGCGCCGCGGGTCGAGTTGCTCATCGCGGGCGAGCGGGAGCTGCGCACCGCACTGCTGCTGCCGTCGTGGCACATCCCCGGGCAGCAGCTGCCCGTGCTGATGGACCCCTACGGTGGCCCGCACGCCCAGCGGGTGCTCGCCGCCGGCGCCATGTTCCTGACCAGCCAGTGGTTCGCCGAGCAGGGCTTCGCCGTGGTCGTCGTCGACGGGCGCGGGACGCCGGGGCGCGGGCCGGGGTTCGAGCGCGCGGTGCACGGCGACCTGGCAGGTCCCGTGCTTCAGGACCAGGTCGACGCCCTGCACGAGGTCGTCGCCCGGCACCCCGACCTCGACCTGAACCGGGTCGGCATCCGCGGCTGGTCTTTCGGCGGCTATCTCGCCGCGCTCGCGGTGTTGCGCAGGCCCGATGTGTTCCACGCCGCGGTGGCGGGTGCCCCGGTCACCGACTGGGCGCTCTACGACACCCACTACACCGAGCGCTACCTCGGCAGGCCCGACACTGATCCAGACGCCTACCGTCGCTCGTCGCTGCTCGACCGGACAGCCTGGGCCGAGCCCCACCGGCCGTTGCTGCTGGTGCACGGCCTCGCCGACGACAACGTCGTTGCCGCGCACACCCTGCGGCTGTCCTCGGCGCTGCTCGCCGCGGGGCGTCCGCACCAGGTTCTTCCGCTGTCCGGGGTCACCCATATGACGCCGCAGGAAGTCGTTGCGGAGAACCTGCTGCTGCTCCAGGTGGACTTCCTGCGCCAGGCGCTGAATGCGGTCCGGGCCTGACCGGCCATGGCCGTACCGGGGTTCGCGACTCAGGCCGAACCCCGGTCTGGCAGGCTGTGGGACCTTGTCCGAGATCCCTCTGGGAGGACCGCCCGATGGCACCGCAGAAGCCCGACGTCGACCCCATCGACGGTCCGCCGCCCACCGACCTGGTCGTGGAGGACCTCCAGCTCGGCGACGGCGCCGAGGCCGTGGCCGGACAGACCGTCAGAGTGCACTACGTCGGCGTCGCACATTCAACTGGCGAGGAGTTCGACGCCTCCTACAACCGCGGCCGCCCGCTGCAGTTCGCGCTCGGCACGGGCCGGGTCATCGCGGGCTGGGACGAGGGCGTGCAGGGCATGAAGGTCGGCGGCCGTCGACGGCTGGTCATCCCGCCGCACCTGGGCTACGGCGACCAGGGCGCCGGTGGCGCGATCAAAGGTGGCGAGACGCTGATCTTCGTGGTCGACCTGGTGGAGGTGAGCTAGCGGGCCCGGGCCGTGCGCCTGCTGTTGATGTCGGACACCCACCTGCCGACCCGGGCGCGCGAGCTGCCCGCGCCGCTGTGGGACGCCGTCGACTCCGCCGACGTGGTGGTGCACGCGGGCGACTGGGTGGGGGTCGACCTGCTCGGCGCGCTGACGGCCCGCGCGGCGCGGCTGGTCGGGGTGTACGGCAACAACGACGGCGGCGAGCTGCGCGCCCGGCTGCCGGAGGTGGCCAGGGTGGAGCTGGACGGCGTCCGAGTTGCCGTCGTGCACGAGACCGGCGCCGCGGGGGGCCGGGAGCACCGGTGCGCCGCCGCCTACCCGGACGCCGACGTGCTGGTGTTCGGGCACAGCCACATCCCGTGGGACACCTGCGCGCCGGGCGGCCTGCGGCTGCTCAACCCGGGCTCCCCCACCGACCGCCGCCGCCGGCCCACCCACACCTGGATGACCGCCGAGATCGCCGGCGGTCGTCTCGGCGAGGTGACGCTGCACCATCTCGAAAAGCCGGTATGAGTGCATTCAACGTGCCGGGCTGCTCAGCGCTCATCCCGCGGACCGCTCGACGGGCGCGGCCATCTTGGCCAAGCTCCTGCGAGGTCACGGCGTGCGTCGCGGCGCCGCGTGACGCACACCGTAGCCGGCGGCGCCGACCGCGAGCACCGCGGCACCGGAGATGACCGAGGACAGCGGGAGGGCGGCGGCCAGCAGCACGCAGCCTGCGAGCCCGATCACGGGCACGACCCGGGGCGGGCGACCCTCGTCGGTGGTGAGGGTCGCGGCGGCGGCGTTGGCGATGGCGTAGTAGGCCAGCACGGCGAAGGAGGAGAAGCCGATCGCGCCACGCACATCGGTCGTGGCGGCGAGCACCGTGACCACGGCGCCGACGGCCAGTTCGGCGTGGTGCGGTACCGCGAACCGTGGGTGGACGGCGGCGAGGGTGTGGGGCAGGTGCCGGTCGCGGGCCATGGCCAGGATGGTGCGTGAGACGCCCAGGATCAGCGCCAGCAGCGAACCCAGCGCCGCTACTGCCGCCCCGATCCGCACCGCCGGCGCCAGGGCCGGGGTGCCGGCGGCACGCACCGCCTCGGCCAGCGGGGCGGACGTGTCGGCCAGGCCGTGCGCACCGAGAACGGTGAGGACGGCCACGGCCACGGCCGCGTAGACCGCCAGGGTGATGCCCAGCGCGAGGGGGATCGCCCGCGGGATGGTGCGTTGCGGGTCGCGGACCTCCTCGCCCAGGGTGGCGATGCGCGCGTATCCGGCGAAGGCGAAGAACAGCAGGCCGGCCGCTTGGAGAACCCCACCCACGCCGGTGTCCGACCCGATGTCCAGTCGTCCCAGGTCGGCCTTGGCGCTGGTGAACGAGGCCACCACGACCGCGGCAAGTACCGCCACGACGATCGCGACGATCAACCGGGTGAGCCCGGCGGCCTTCTGCACCCCGGTGTAGTTCAGCACCGTCAGTGCCACCACCGCGGTCACCGCCACCAGATGGGCGTGGGAGGGCCACACGTAGGAGCCGACGGTCAGCGCCATCGCCGCGCAGGATGCGGTCTTGCCGACCACGAATCCCCATCCGGCCAGGTACCCCCAGAACGCCCCCAGGCGCTCACGGCCATAGACGTAGGTGCCGCCCGAGGCCGGGTACCGCGCGGCCAGTCGCGCTGAGGAGGTCGCATTGCAGTACGCCACCACCGCGGCAAGAGCCAACCCGAGCAGCAGACCCGAGCCGGCCGCGTCGGCCGCCGGACCGAGCGCGGCGAAGATCCCAGCGCCGATCATGGACCCCAGGCCGATCACCACCGCGTCGGTGACCCCCAGCCGGCGCTGCAGCCCGGGCCCGTCCTGGCCAGCTGATCGCGTGCTCATGGCTGGGACACTCCCGGAACCATGTCGCAGGCCGACCTGCTTGTGCGACGGCGCTGATCCAGTGGCACCCAACCCCGTCGAGCTCTTCCAGCCCGCGGCCGGGTGAACTGCGGTCGCGCCACGACGGGAGACCCTGATGCTGCTACCGGTCCGGCGTCGCGAGGATCTTGAAGAGCATGTTGTTGACGTCGGTGAGGACTTGGACGTTGATCCGGCGGCGGAGCCCGCTCAACCGAGCCTTGCGCAGGCTGGTGACCAGGCCCGGGGCTGCCCAGCCATCGCCCAGATCTACTCCGAATCCGGTGTCGGGCTCGGTGTCGAACACCGGCACCACGATGACGGTCGGCTCGCTGGGAATCTCGTTGTACACCGTGGAGGAGATCACGAGCACACTGATGCCGGCGTCGGTGATCCAGATGTCGCATCTGCGTGGAGAGTCGCTCAACGCCCCGCCAGCTCGTCGAGGTTGTGATCGGCCCATGCCTCAGCGAACGCAGCGGCATCCGGGTGGGCCACCATCCATCGGTCGTGCGCCGCGCAGCGTCGCCGCATGTCCTCGATGCCGAGGAGGCCCTCGATCCAGGAGTTCATCGACTGCTGGTCAGCGTCGGCATAACGCTTGACCGCGTCGTACGCGGTATCGGACAGCCGCAAGGTGATCATTCGTGCCACCGCTCGATGCTAGCAGGATTTGCTAGCTCTTATCGGTCCGCGTCGCCCGAACGCCCGAACGCCACCAGGTCGTCGGCGCGGACGGCCTGGTGGGACATGTCGTTTCACATCGCGATCCCGGGGCGGCCAGTGGTGCTCGGCCGGTCGCGGTCACACCTCTGTGGTCTGCTCCAGGTCGATCACGATCTTGCCCAGCACGTGACCGGACTCCACCGCTCGCAGTGCCTGTGGCGCTTCGCCAAAGGGGTACGTCTGGAGCACCATGGGATCGACCTTGCCTCCGGCGACCAGATCGGACACGGCGGGAACGCCCGCCGAGCCAGACACCAGGTAGCTGCCTCCCAGGTCCACGACACCGGGATCGGCGATCGACACGACCCGAGCCGGGTCGGTGACCAGAATGGCAACCTGTCGCATCGGTTCGCCGCCGACCACGTCGAAGATGGCATCCACGCCGCCGGGCAGCAGTTGCCGCATCTGCTCGACGACGTCACCACTGTCGTAGGGCACCAGCGTGGCTCCGAGACTTTCCGCCAGCGGCCGTTTGGCCTCGCTGCCGACCCCGAAGACCGCCACGCCACGGTTTCTCGCCAACTGTGCTCCCAGCACACCGACACCACCGCCGATGCCGTTGATCAACAGCGTCTCCCCCTCGACGACGCCGAGTTTCTCCAGCACGTCCCAGGCGGTCCCGCCGGCGACCGGCAGCGCGGCTGCCTGCACGAAACTGACCTGCGGGGGCTTGTGCGTGGAGGCCTCGGCGAGCAGCACCGCGTGCTCGGCGTAGCTGCCGTGTTCCGGCGCCGTCCTGCCCAGTACCTCATCACCCTCGGCAAATCCCTCGACGTCGGAGCCGACCGCTACCACGACGCCGGCTGCCTCGACGCCCAGCACCAGGGGAAAGTCTGGCGTTGCCTGTGGGTTGGCCAGCGCGCCGCTGCGGATCTTGTGGTCGACCGGGTTGACCCCGACAGCCTTGACCTTGATCACCAGTTCACTCGGACCCGGTGCCGGTTCAGGCCGGTCGAACCAGGTCTCGGTCTCGGGACCACCGTAGGAGGTGTAGCCGTAGGCCCTGCTCATCGTGGTATGTCCTCTCCGTCGCTACGTGCGGCCCTTCCTACCCTGCCCAGCCGCGATGAGCTGAAACCCGTCGCAGACCCTGTCCGGTATCCCCGGGGCGGGACCGATGAGTTCCGCCTGCTCGCCCGGTCTACAGACCATGAGTGATTCCACGAGAACCCCGACAACCCTCTCGAACATCGGCGTGGCCATGTTCGCCGTCGCCGACCAGGACGCGGCCCTCACCTTCTACACCGAGAAGCTCGGCTTCGAGGTGCGCGGCGACACGCGCTTCGGTGAGCACAACGAGATGCGCTGGCTGGAGGTGGCCCCGCCCGGGTCGCGGGCGCGGCTCGCGCTCAACCCGCCAATGGGCGGCGAGCCCGGCGGCAGCTCGATCGGGGTGGAGACGGCGGACGTCCTGGGCGAGCACGCGCGCCTGAGCGCCATCGGGGGCATCGACCTCGATCCGGAGCCGATGCGCATGCCCGGCGCCCCGCTCATGTTCATGCTGCGCGACCCGGACGGCAACCACGTCGTGGTGGTGGAGGAGCCGCCCGCCTCGTAGCTCGCCCACGACCACAGAACGCACCCCGGGCCGAGTCCCGCGAGCCGAACCGCTCGCGGGACGTATCAGTCGCTGGTCGCTGCCTCCAACGCGCGTTTCAGCACGCTGAGCCGGTGGTCCCGGGCAGCCGACAGGCCGGTGAGCCAACGAGGCCCGCCGTCTCGAGGACCTGCAGGTGCTTGACCACTGCCTGCCGGGACACCGGCAGCTCCGGAGGCGGCTACCGACGGACGCCGCTCCGTTGTTCCTTCTCGCCGGCCGGCTCCTGCACCGGCGGGCTGTGCGCGGCCGAGGGGTCGCGGTGGACCTTGAGCAGGCTGGCGACCGTGGTGAGGGTCAGCACGCCGACGATGACGCCGAGCGACAGCCCGATCCCGACCTCGGGCACCGGGAGCGGCTCCCCGCCGTTGAGGAACAGCAGCGAGTTCTCGTGCAACGCGTGCAGCACCAGCTTCACGCCGATGAACCCGAGGATCACCGACAGCCCGTAGGACAGGTAGACCAGCTTCTTCAGCAACCCGCCGAGCAGGAAGTACAGCTGGCGCAACCCCATCAGGGCGAACGCGTTGGCGGTGAAGACCAGGTACGCCTCCTGGGTGAGCCCGAAGACGGCCGGGATCGAGTCGAGGGCGAACAGCAGGTCCGTTGAGCCGATCGTGACCATCACGATGAGCATCGGGGTGACCCAGCGCTTGCCCCCGAGCGTGACGAACGACCTGGCGCCGTGGAAGTCGTCGGTGACCGGCAGTACCCTGCGCAGCAGTCGCAGTACCCGGTTCTCGGTGAACTCCTCGTCGTGGTCGGTGCCCTTTCGGGCGAGGTTGACCGCCGTGTAGATCAGCACCGCCGCGAACAGGTAGAACACCCAGCTGAACCGGTCGATCGCCGCCGCACCGACGGCGATGAACCCGCCGCGCAGGACCAGTGCGATGACGATCCCCACGAGCAGCACCCGGTGCTGGTGCGCAGCCGGGACCGTGAACGTCGCCATGATGATCATGAAGACGAACAGGTTGTCCACCGACAGCGAGTACTCGGTGAGGTAACCGGCGAAGAACTCCCCGGCGTAGGTTCCGCCGGCGAGCAGCCAGACCCCGACCCCGAACGCCGCGGCGAGGGCGACGTAGAACAGCACCCACCGGGTGGCCTCGCGGATGGTCACCGGATGTGGCTTGCGGTCGACCAGGAACAGGTCGGCAAGGATGACGGCGACGAGTCCACCGATGGTCGCGATCCACAGCCAGGCGGGGACGGTCATACGGGGAGAACCTCCGGAGCCTCTCGGGCAGCGCACACTGGCCCGAGGTCTCTCCCGTCGGCGCTACGCCGACCGGTAGCACCGGGTGCCCGCTCCGGCAAGGACCGGGCACCGTGTTGACGGCACCACCGCTACGAGGATACTCCCCTGCGGTAGCACCCAGTGTACTCTGCGCGATCGACACCGCCGCCCGGGGTGACCGACCTCATCGCGTGCGATGATCGCCGTCATGGTGCTGGAGATCGCCGACATCACCGTCCGCCCGGGAGCCGAGGAGCAGTTCACCGCGGCGTATCTCGAGGCCCGGCGGTTCCTCGCGGCCACTCCCGGGTTCCGCTCGGCCCGGATGACCCGTGGCATCGAGTCGTCGAGCCGGTTCGTGCTGCTCGTCGAATGGGAAGACGTCGAGGCACATACGGTCGGGTTCCGGGAGTCGGAGCGGTTCGGTCGGTGGCGGGAGCTGATCGGCCCGTACTTCGACGGGGATCCCCGCGTCGAGCACTTCGCCGACGTGCCGGATGCCGTGCTGAGAACGAACTGAGGCCCACTCACCGGGCCCGCACCCGACCTCGCATAACGTCGGCATGTGCCCCGCCTGCCCCGGTTGACCCGCGCCCGCGTGGTCATCGGCGTGCTCGTCCTCGCGCTGCTCGCCGCGGGCGGGGTCGCGCTGGCCGCCACCGGGGGTGGCGCCCGGGCCTCCGTGGTGCGCACCGAGGAGCGGCGCATCGAGGTTCGCGGCGGGCCAGGCGTAGCCGCGCCGGTGAGCCTGGACACCACGCTGTACCTGCCGGCAGCGACCCCGGCACCCGCGGTGCTGGTCGCGCACGGCTTCGGTGGCAGCAAGGCCTCGGTCGACACCGACGCCCGCGCGCTCGCGGCCCGCGGCTTCGTGGTGCTCGCGTGGTCGGCCCGCGGGTTCGGCGCCAGCACCGGGCAGATCGCGCTGGACTCCCCCGACTACGAGGTCGCCGACGCCGAACAGCTCGTCGACTGGCTCGGGCGGCGTCCCGAGGTGGTGCAGGACGGTCCGGGCGACCCGCGAGTCGGGATCACCGGTGGCTCCTACGGCGGTGCGATCTCGCTGCTGCTCGCGGGGTACGACCGCAGGGTCGATGCGCTCGCCCCGGTCATCACCTGGAACGATCTCGGCCAGGCGCTGTTCCCGAACACGGCCGCCGCCCGGCCCCCGCCGCTCGACACCCCGGCGCACGGCGTCTTCGGCCCGGACGGGGTGTTCAAACGCGGCTGGGCCGGGATCTTCTTCTCCGCCGGGACCGGGACCGGGGTGGTCGGGGCTGGGTCTGCGGGCCCGGACACCGCGGCAACCCCGGCGCCCACCACCGGCGATGCCTCGACCCCGATCACCTGTGGGCGGTTCACCGCCCAGGTCTGCCAGGCCTACACCGAGGCCGCCACCACCGGGCGGCTCTCCCCCGCCACCGCCGAACTGCTCGCCCGCTCGTCCCCCGCCTCGGTCACCGACCGGATCACCGCGCCGACGCTGCTCGTCCAGGGTGAGCAGGACACGCTGTTCGGACTCGACCAGGCCGACGCCAACGCCCGGCAGATCGCCGCGGCCGGGGGCACCGTGGCGATGGACTGGTATCCGGGCGGCCACGACGGCGGTGCGCCCGACCAGACCGTGCGCGACGACGTCGGAACTTGGTTCGACCACTACCTCGCCGGCCGCGGTGCCGTCCTGAGCAGCGGGTTCTCCTATGCGGTGCAGAGTGGCGTGCGCACCCGCAGCAGCACCCCGACCGGGCGCACCGTCGTCGCCGGCTCCTATCCCGGGCTGCCGGGCGCCCCGGAGCTGCGGACCGACCGGGTCACGCTGTCCGGGCCACCGCAGCTCGTGGTGAACCCCGCCGGCGGCAACCCGGCGGCGGTCACGTCGCTGCCGGGGACGGGTGGCGCGCTCGGCGGCCTCGGCGGCTCGCTCGCGGCGTTCACCGCGGAGCTTCCCGGGCAGTCGGCTCAGTTCGCCGGCGGACCGCTCGACGCGCAGGTCGTGGTCGCCGGAACGCCGCGCGTCGAGATCACCGTGGCCCGGGTGCCCGGCCAGCCCGCCGCCGAGGATGCCGTGCTGTTCGGCAAGGTCTACGAGGCCGCTCCGGACGGGCGGCGCACGTTGCTCGGCAGCGCGGTCGCCCCGATGCGGGTCGCGGTGCCCGCGGACGGGACGCCGGCCCGGGTGACGGTCACGTTGCACGGCGTCGTCGCGCCGGTCCAGGCGGGTCACCGGTTGATCGTGTCGATCTCCACGACCGACCAGGGCTACGCACCGGCCGCCGCCCCGGCGGTGTGGCGGATCGCGCTGGTCGACGGCACCGGGCTCGCCGTGCCGGTGGTGCCCGGGCGCGCCGTCACCGCCACCACCGTCCCGCTCGGCGCGGTGCTCGGGATCCTCGCCGTGCTGCTGCTCGCGCTGACGCTCTGGCTCGTCGCGCGGGTGCTGCGTCGGCGCGCCCCGGCCGGCGCCGCAGGCGACGCGACGATACCGCTGCAGATCACCGGCCTCGCCAAGACGTACCAGGGCGGGTTCAGCGCGGTCAAGGACGTGTCGTTCACGGTGCGACCGCGGACCGTGCTCGGCCTGCTCGGCCCGAACGGCGCCGGCAAGACCACGGTGCTGCGGATGCTGACGGGGCTCATCATCCCGACGGCAGGCGCCATCCGGGCGTTCGGCGAACCCGTCGGGCCCGGCGCGCCGGTGCTGGCCCGGATCGGGGCGTTCATCGAGAACCCCGGGTTCCTGCCACACCTGTCAGGCGCGGCGAACCTGCGGCTGTACTGGGCCGCGACCGGCCGGCCGGCCGCGGAGGCGCACGTCGAGCAGGCACTGGAGATCGCCGGGCTCGGGGACTCGATCCACCGCCGCGTCGGCACCTACAGCCAGGGCATGCGGCAACGGTTGGCGATCGCGCAGGCGATGCTCGGGCTGCCGGAGCTGCTGGTGCTCGACGAACCGACCAACGGGCTCGACCCGCCGCAGATCCACGCGATGCGCGACGTGTTGCGCCGCTACGCCGCCGACGGACGCACCGTGCTGGTCTCCAGCCACCTGCTCGCCGAGGTGGAGCAGACGTGCACCCACGTCGTCGTCATGCACCATGGCAAGGTGGTGGCCGACGGCACCGTCGACGACATCATCGCCGGCGGTGGTGCGGCCACCTTCACGGTCGACGCCCCGGACCGGGCCGCCGAGGTGCTGGCGTCGCTGGACGGGGTCCATGCGGTCGACGTCGACGGGGCCGCCGTGCACGCCGAGCTCAACGGCACTCCGCGCGCGTCCGCGGTGCAGGCACTGGTCACAGCCGGGATCGGGGTGCAGTCGGCCGGGCCGAGACGTCGCCTGGAGGACGCGTTCCTGGCGCTCGTCGGAGAGGACACGGCGCCATGAGCCCGACCGATTATCGCCCTGACCGCACCCTGCCGGTGCGTGTCGAGCTGGTCCGCCAGCTCACGCGGCGCCGAACCCAGGTGGCGTTCGCGCTGGTCGTGCTGCTACCGGTGCTCCTGTGGACGGCGTTCGCGCTGGCCGCGGGCGGGCCGCCGACCGGCTCGCCGAACCTGGTCGACCTGGCCAAGGACAGCGCCCCGAACTTCGCAGTATTCGCGTTGTTCGCCTCGGCCGGCTTCCTGCTCGTGGTCGTCGTGGCGTTGTTCTTCGGCGACGCGGTGGCATCCGAGGCGTCCTGGTCGTCGCTGCGCTACCTGCTCGCCGCGCCGATCCCGCGGGCCCGGCTGCTGCGCCAGAAGTCGATCGTGGCAGCCCTGCTCTCGCTGGCGGCGTTGCTGCTGCTCCCGGTGGCGGCGCTGGTCGTCGGCAGCCTGGCCTACGGGACCGGCGATCTGGTCAGCCCGACCGGCGAGTCGCTCGGCTTCGCGACGGCCGTCGGCCGGGTGCTGCTGGGGGCGCTCTACGTCGCCGTGCACCTGAGCTGGGTGGCCGGCCTCGGTGTGTTGCTGTCGGTGAGCACGGACGCGCCGCTGGGCGCGGTCGGCGGGGCGGTGCTGGCGTCGATCGTGTCACAGATCCTCGACCAGATCACGGCGCTGGAGGACCTGCGGGACTACCTCCCCACGCACTACGCCAACGCCTGGGCGGCCTTGCTCGCGCAGCAGGTGGACTGGGGCGACATGACCCGCGGCGTGTTCTCCGCGGTGGTCTACGCGGCGGTGTTCGGCGCGTTGGCGGTGTGGCGGTTCGGGCGCAAGGACATCACCAGCTGACCCCCGGTCCCCCGCGCTACCGCCGGTTAAGCCGCCCGGCCGTGAGAAGCCGGGCGGCTGCCTCAAGATCAACGCGTGGGGGACATGAGCCGCGCCGATGCGGCTCATGTCCCCCAAATGTTGATCACTGCTTGCGCGGACGCAGTCAGCGGCAGCCCCAAGACGGTCGGCCACCGGGGTGGGCGGCGAGCCTGCACGGGGCGTGCAACATCCGCCCCAGGCCGGTGTGGACAGCGGACCAGCCGACTTCAGGCACCGCTGCGGTGATCAACGATGAGGAACCCAGAACCGCGGCTCCCACAGCTCTCGCTGCCCAACGGCGATCACGGCTGGTGAGGTAGGCCCGGTGCAGCGATCACGGCTGGTGGGGCGGACCGCTCCCAGGGATCACGGCCGGTAGCACGTCAGGTGCGGCAGCGGGTTCCAACCGCCCGTAGCGGCCCCGGCCGACCACCAGCAACACCACCGCGACGATCACGTAGGTGGCCCCCACGACCTGCTGGAACACGCTCCAGGTCAGCTCACGACCACCGTTGTGCGGCAGGAACTGGAACGGTGCCAGGTAGAACGCAACGAGCAGCACCCCGGTGACCACCGCCCAACCGGTCGAACGGAGCCGAAGCGCGTGCCCGACCGTGACGACCAGCGTGGGCGCGACCCACACCCAGTGGTGCGACCACGACGTCGGGGAGACGAGCAACCCGAACCCGGCGACGGCGACGAGAGCGAGCGCCGGATCGGCTCGGCGCACCACCGGGACGAGCAGCGCGAGGAGCCCGACGCTGACGAGCAACCAACCGAGGGTCAGCAGTGGGCCACCCACGCCGAGCCGGGCGAGCACGGCCTGAACGGTCTCGTTGGTGTAGAACGGCGAGCCACTGACCCCGGCCGCGGGACCGCCGAACCAGTAACGCACCGACGCATCGGCGTCGACCAGGAAGCCGATGCCGGTGGCGGTCGCGGTGGCCACCGCGGCGACCACCGCCGCCCGGAAGTCGCGGCGGAGCAGGAAGTACAGCACGAACACGGCGGGTGTCAGCTTGATGGCGGCCGCGAGCCCGACGAGCAGCCCGCGCGGCCAGCGGGTGCGCTCGACGAGGCAGTCGACCGCGACGAGCGCCATCAGGACGAGGTTGACCTGGCCGAACTCGAACGTCTGCAGCACCGGCTCGAGGACGACCGCGAGGGGCAGCGCCGCCGACGCAGCCGCCGCCGCGCCGCTCCGCCCGCCCGCAGGCCACATCCGCAGCGCGACGACGTACAGCGTCACCGCCAGGCTGACCAGCGACAACGCGAAGAGCGCAAGCCAGGAGGCCGTCCAGGGCAGCAGCACCAGCGGGGTGAGGACCAACGCAGCGAACGGCGGGTAGATGAACGGCAGCACCAGCCCACTGCTCGTGGGCGGCATCGGCCCGTACATGTCGCCGCCGTGGCGCCACGTCTGCACGCCGAGCCGGTAGACCTCGAGGTCGATGTGGTAGCCGTGGGTGTGCAGCACCAGCCAGGTGAGCACCAAGGCAAGCAGCGGCAGCGTCACGATCAGCGTCGATACGGGCGAGCTGAGCCGCGACCGCAGCCTCCGCGCGAACACGGCGCCGCCCGTCGGCATGCACGAGACGGTCAAGCGGATCCTCCGGCCGGATGGCTACCTGTTCGGGTCAGGAGCACGGTAACCCGCCGCGCCCGCGGACGGGCGGGGCGGGCGACCGCCGACACAGCAGCGACGCCATGCCGAGCGCGCCCTTCCGTGACCCCGCGCCCTTTCGTGACCCACAGCGGGAAGCGTCGGTGCACCGGCTCAGCCGATGCCGGCCGCGTCCATCCCGCGCAGCTCCTTCTTCAGGTCGGCGATCTCGTCGCGCAGCCGCGCGGCCAGCTCGAACTTCAGGTCGCGGGCGGCGGCGAGCATCTGGTCGGACAGTTGCTGGATGAGGTCGGCCAGCTCGGCTCGCGGCATGATCGAAGTGTCGCGGCCGGCAACGACCCCGGAGCTGGCCCGCCCGGGCTCGCCCGCGGCCCGCTTGCCGCGCGACGCGTTGCGGCCCGAACCGCCGACCGGCACCGCTGCGTTCTCCGAGTCCGAATTAGACGCTGCCTCGCGGTAGACTTGGTCGAGGATGTCCGCGATCTTCTTCCGCAACGGCTGCGGGTCGAGCCCCCGCTCGGTGTTGTAGGCGACCTGCTTGGCCCGGCGGCGGTCGGTCTCGTCGATGGCGTGCCGCATGGAGTCGGTGATTCGGTCGGCGTACATGTGCACCTCGCCGGACACGTTACGGGCGGCTCGGCCGATGGTCTGGATCAGCGAGGTGCCCGAACGCAGGAAGCCCTCCTTGTCGGCGTCGAGGATGGCGACCAAGGACACCTCGGGCAGGTCGAGACCCTCGCGGAGCAGGTTGATGCCGACCAGGACGTCGAACTCGCCGAGCCGCAGCTGGCGCAGCAGCTCGACGCGGCGCAGCGTGTCCACCTCGGAGTGCAGGTAACGGACCCGGATGCCGAGCTCGAGCAGGTAGTCGGTGAGGTCCTCGGCCATCTTCTTGGTGAGGGTGGTCACCAGCACCCGCTCGTCGCGCCCGGTCCGCTCCCGGATCTCGTGCACCAGGTCGTCGATCTGACCCTTGGTGGGCTTGACGACCACCGCAGGGTCGACCAGCCCGGTGGGCCGGATGACCTGTTCGACGAACTCACCGCCCGTCCGGTTGAGCTCGTAGGGGCCCGGGGTGGCCGAGAGGTACACCGTCTGCCCGATCCGATCGGCGAACTCCTCCCAGGTCAGCGGCCGGTTGTCGACCGCGGACGGCAGCCGGAAACCGAACTCGACGAGGTTGCGCTTGCGCGACATGTCGCCCTCGTACATGCCGCCGATCTGCGGCACCGTCACGTGCGACTCGTCGATGACCAGCAGGAAGTCCTCGGGGAAGTAGTCGATCAACGTCGCCGGCGCGGTACCGGAGTCGCGCCCGTCGATGTGGCGCGAGTAGTTCTCGATGCCCGAGCAGAAGCCGACCTGGCGGATCATCTCGACGTCGTACTGGGTGCGCATCCGCAGCCGCTGGGCCTCCAGCAGCTTGCCCTGGCGCTCCAGCTCGGCGAGCCGCTCCTCGAGCTCGACCTCGATGGCGCGGACCGCGCGCTCCATCCGCTCCGGACCGGCGACGTAGTGGGTAGCCGGGAAGATGCGCAGTGTCTCGACCTGGCGGACGACATCACCGGTGAGCGGGTGCAGGTAGTACAGCGACTCGATCTCGTCGCCGAAGAACTCGATCCGGATCGCGAGCTCCTCGTATGCCGGGATGATCTCCACGGTGTCGCCGCGGACCCGGAACGTGCCCCGGTTGAACGCCAGGTCGTTGCGCGTGTACTGGACGTCGACCAGCGCGCGGAGCAGCGTGTCGCGCTCCACCTCGGCACCGACGGACAGCTCGACCGAGCGGTCCAGATACGACTGCGGCGTACCCAGCCCGTAGATGCACGACACCGACGCGACCACCACCACGTCGCGCCGGGACAGCAGGTTGTGGGTGGCCGAATGCCGCAGCCGCTCCACGTCCTCGTTGATCGAGGAGTCCTTCTCGATGTAGGTGTCGGTCTGCGCGATGTAGGCCTCGGGCTGGTAATAGTCGTAGTACGACACGAAGTACTCGACGGCGTTGTTCGGCAGCATGTCGCGCAGCTCGTTGGCCAGCTGCGCGGCGAGGGTCTTGTTCGGCGCCATGACCAGCGTGGGCCGCTGCAGCTTCTCGATCAGCCATGCGGTGGTGGCCGACTTCCCGGTGCCGGTGGCGCCCAGCAGGACGACGTCCTGCTCGCCTGCCGTGATCCGTCGCTCCAGCTCCGCGATGGCAGCCGGCTGGTCTCCCGCAGGCTCGTACTCGCTGACCACCGTGAAGCGCCCACCGGTCCGCGGGATCTCCCCCACCGGCCGGTGCTCCGACTGGGCGAGCGGTGTCTCCGGGCGGGCCGCGCTGCCCGGGATCTCTGTCGCGAATGCCACGGTGTCCAGAGTACGAGGTCGCACCGACAGTTTCTGAGCACCGGCAGTGTCGCGCACCGTCACCCGCACCGATGCCGTCTGCCAGGATCGGACCGGTGCACCCACCTAAGATCCACATTTACGACCTCGCCACCGGGGTCAACGTCGACAACAAGGGCGTACCGCGTGTGGTGGACGAGTTCCGGGTCGAGCCGTTCGGGCTGTACATGAGCCGGCCGATGGTCGACCGGCGCACCGTGGACTGGGTGGAGTCGTGGCTCCTCCCCGATCTCGGGGTCTGCGTCACCGACTGGTGGTGGAAACCGGGCCACGAGCGCGACCAGGACTTCTACCTCGACATCGCCGCGATCGAGCGGGGCGCTGCGAGGTGGCGGATGACCGACCTCTACCTCGACGTCGTCGTCTGCTCCGGCCGGAAGACCCAGGTCATCGACGTCGACGAGTTCGTCGCCGCGATCAGCACCGGGATGCTCGACGGCGACCTCGCCGAGTACGCGATGCACCGCGCATATGACGTGGTCGCCGCGCTGGCCGTGCACGGGCACGACGTCGACGCCTGGCTCGCCACCTTGGGCATCACGTTGCGCTGGCGGCGGCGCTGACCGGCGAAGAGTGGACGAGGATGGCGCTGAACCTGACCGGCGACGACCCTGATCGACGACCCTAGCCGACGGCTGACTCGGTCGGGCTGACCGTCGGCGGCTGTGTGGTGGTGGTCGTCGGGGGCGTGGTGGTGGTGGTGGTCGTCGTCGGTGTCGGTCGCGTCGTGGTGGTGGGCTGCGTCGTCGTCGGCTGCGTCGTCAACTGCGGCGGCGGCGTCGACGGCTGTGTGGGCTGCGGCGTCTGGACCTGGGCCTGCCGCACCGGCCGGTCCGGCTGCGCCGGTCGGGTGGTCACCGGGGTGGGCGCGGGGGCCTGCGCCGCCAGTGCGGGGGCCGGAGGCTCGGTGGATGGTGCCGGCATCGCCGGCACCGCCACGGCCAGTGCGGTCCCGGTCGTGGGTCCGGCTGCGGCCGGCGCGAAGGCGGTGACCCCGGCGAGCGCACCGACAGCGAGCACCGCTGCGGCGGCCGCCGTGCTCGCCCGGTTGAACGCACCGGACCGGCCGATCACGTCATTGACCCGGGGCAGCACGACACCGGCTGACAGCTCGTCGTCCAGCCGGCGGAACTCGGCGGTCACCCGCATGTCCGGATCGTCGCTCACCGCTGGTTCCCCTCCGGGTCCGGACCCAGCACCTCGGCCAAGACGTCGGCCATCCCCTCGGACACCACGCCGCGGGCGCGCGACAGCCGCGCCGCGACGATGCCCAGCGACGCCCGTTCGAGCGACGCGATCTCGGCCATGGACATGCCGGCCATGTGGAACAGCACGACGCTGCGCCGCTCGGCCACGGGCAGCCGGCGGAGCGCGCCGAGCATCGCCGCCGTCCGCGGGCCGCCCGCGGCCGTGCCGGCGCTGCGGGAGCGACCGATGCCGATCATGGCCAGCACCGAGCGCCCGCTGCACATGGTCGATCGCACCGCGACCCGCCGCAGCCACGCCGTCGGGTCGGGCGAGCGACCGATCGTCACCCACTCCGGCCAGGCTCGCGAGTAGGCCTCCTGAGCGGCGTCGTGTGCCGCACCTGCGTCGAGGGTGATCGCGTACAGCTGGGTGACGAGGTGCGGGTAGTGGGCCGCGAAATGGGCGTCGAACTCGACCCGCAGCGCCGCGGGGGATGGCGCAGGCGCGCCCTGGACGGCGGCGGGTCGCGCGGTGGTCGAACTCACCCTTCGCCCCCTCACGTCCCCCACGGTACGTCGTGCCAGCCGGCCCCGGCTACGCGACAGAGGACCCCGAACTCCATCGAACAGCGAACCAGCACTGTTACAGATGCGGCCTCAGCTGCTGCGCGCTGCGGGGCGCCGCGGTGGCGGGATGCCAGCTGGCACCAGCGGCCCACCGCTCGGCGCGGACCACGGCCTGATCGAGCCATGGGTCGTGACGCTCGCCGTAGCCCGCGCCGCCCGCCCGCCCGCCGGCCGCGCCGTACCACGCCGCACGGTACTCGGTGCGGGCCGGCTCGTCGGCGCGGAGCCAGTCACGCAACAGTAACGTGACCCGCCAACCCGGCGATCCGACCTCCCGCACCTGCAGGTGTGCGGGCCGGCCTGGGTCCGCACTCCGGTAGCGCCACACCGGATCGGAGTCGGTCGGCTTCACATCGCCGGGAGCAGGCCACCGGTGGGCGGTCCACCCGACGCCAGCCAGTGCGGCGCGCAGCGTGTCGGCGGCGGGGCGGCTGCGGACGGCCAGTTGCAGGTCGATGACGTCCTCGGCGGGAAGTCCCGGTACCGCGGTCGGTCCGACGTGCTCGACGCCGTGCCCGCGCTCGCCCGCGGCGAACGCGACCCGGGTGGCCAGCCGTGCCGCCTGCACCGGCCACCGCGGATCGGGCCCGACGAGCCGCGGCGGTCCGTCGGGCGCCGCTCGGCACTCCCGCAGGTTCCGCTCGAACGGCACCAGCCGCCGGTCCCACAGCTCGTCGACGACCGCCATCAGGTCCTCGGTACGTCCGCTGTTGTCCAACCAGACATCCGCGGCGCCGCGGCGGGCGTCGTCGCCGGCCTGTGCGGCGATCCGCGACCTGATGTCGGCCTCGGACGCGCCACGGCTGCCCAGCAGGCGGCGAACCCGCTCGTCCGAGTCCGCATGCACGACCACGACCAGCGGGAACGCCGGGACCATCCCGTTCTCGACGAGCAGCGGTACATCCTGCACGACGATCGCGTCGACCGGCGCCGCGGCGACCATCTCTTCGGAGCGCCGTCGAACCCGCGGATGGATGATGCTGCCCAGCCGGTCCCTGGCGGCCGGGTCACCGAACACCACCGAGGCCATCCGGGGCCGGTCGAGCTCGCCATCGGGTCCGACGAGCTCGGGTCCGAACGCTTCGACGATCTCGGCGAGCCCGGCGCTGCCGGCCGCGACGGCCTCCCGGGCCAGCGCGTCGGAGTCGACGAGCAGTGCGCCACGCCGTACGAGACGACGGCCCACCGTGGACTTGCCCGATCCGATTCCGCCGGTCAGTCCCACCCTCAGCACCTGCATACCCTAGAGACCAGGCGAAGCCGACACCGGGCGGTCAGCGGGCAAGCTGGACAGTGGGGGTCTCGCTCGGGCCGGCCGGGTGACCGCGCCGGCCGGGATCCTCGCCACCGAGGCAACCACCGGAGCTGTCGTCGGGGCGGTTGCGGCGATGGGGCGCAGCACCCGCAGCGCAAGGTCGACGAGGGCGTCGGCGGCGGGGCGGCCGCCCGCGGCGTCGCCGGGCAGTACGAAGGTCAGAGTGTCGACGCCGTAGGCGACCAGGAGCACCGTCTCGCCCCGGTGCTCGACCAGCACCGCCGGTGCACTACCGATCGGGACGTCCCGGCTGGAGCCCTCGCCGGCCCGCTCCGCGGCGCTGTTGAGCTTCCAGTGGTCCGACGCCGAGGCGGCGTCGGCGTAGCGGCCGATGTTCAGCTCGAGCAACGCCATCGACCCGCCGCCAGTGGTGTAACTGCAGGTCAGCCGCTCGACCCGACCGACCGAGGGCTCCGGGACACCTCGGATGGTGTGCACCGACACCGAGCCAAGCGGCATGGCGAACAACGCACCGAGATCGCCTGCGGAGAGCAGGCGGTCGCAGGCGGCGGGGAGCCTGCCGTCCGGTGCACCGGACGCACCCGGGGACGGATCCGCCGCGGACGGCGCGAAGGTGGGGATCGGCAGTTCTTCCGGCGTCGCCGAGGCACCCGCGCAGCCGGACGTCAGCCAGAGGAGAGGAAAGAGAAGAAGAAGAGCTCTGGCTGCACCGGCATCTGCCCGACGCGCCATCCAGCGGCGCATTGTCCAACGGTAGAGCGCCATGGAGATCTCTTCATCTTGTGGTCCGGCCTGTCGCCGACCGCCGTCCAACTGTGATCCGCTGGCAACCTGCTGTTACCGGCCGACCGTCCGCAGAACCGAACGGCCCCGGTGTAGCTGCGCACCGGGGCCGTTCGGTTCAGACCGGTCTCATGCCCCGCCCGACAGCTTCTCCCGCAGCGCCGCCAGCTGCTCGTCGCTGGCCAGCGAGCCGCCGCTCTCGGCAGGTGGCTGCGAGGAGTAGTTCGTGGCGGCGCCCTCGACGGACGCCTCGGCCTCGACCACGGCCGACTTCTTGATCTGGGTGATGTGCTGCTCGTAGCGCGTATGCGCCTCGGCGTACTCCTTCTCCCAGGTCTCGCGCTGGGCTTCGAAGCCCTCCTGCCAGTCGCCGGTCTCGACGTCGAAGCCCTCGGGGTAGATGTAGTTCCCCTGCTCGTCGTACTCGGCGGCCATGCCGTATCGGGTGGGGTCGAACTCGGTCTCCGCCGTCATGCCCTCGTTGGCCTGCTTGAGCGACAGCGAGATCCGGCGCCGGTCGAGGTCGATGTCGATGACCTTCACCATGCAGTCGTCGCCGACCTGCACGACCTGCTCCGGGATCTCCACGTGCCGCTCGGCCAGCTCGGAGATGTGCACCAGCCCCTCGATGCCCTCCTCGACCCGGACGAACGCGCCGAAGGGAACCAGCTTCGTGACCTTGCCCGGGACGATCTGCCCGATCGCGTGGGTCCGGGCGTAGAGCCGCCACGGGTCTTCCTGAGTGGCCTTGAGCGACAGCGAGACGCGCTCGCGGTCGAGGTCGACGTCGAGGACCTCGACGGTGACCTCCTGGCCCACCTCGACGACCTCGCTCGGGTGGTCGATGTGCTTCCAGGACAGCTCGGAGACGTGCACCAGGCCGTCGACCCCGCCCAGATCCACGAACGCACCGAAGTTGACGACCGAGGAGACGACGCCCTTGCGGACCTGACCGCGGGCGAGCTGGTTGAGGAACTCGCTACGCACCTCGGACTGGGTCTGCTCAAGCCAGGCGCGCCGGGACAGCACCACGTTGTTGCGGTTCTTGTCCAACTCGATGATCTTGGCCTCGATCTTGCGCCCGACGTAGGGCTGCAGGTCGCGCACGCGGCGCATCTCGACCAGCGAGGCGGGGAGGAAGCCCCGAAGCCCGATGTCCAGGATCAGGCCGCCCTTGACGACTTCGATGACCGTGCCCTCGACCGGCTCGTCGGCCTCCTTGAGTGCCTCGATCGTGCCCCAGGCGCGCTCGTACTGGGCGCGCTTCTTGGACAGGATCAACCGGCCCTCCTTGTCCTCCTTCTGGAGGACAAGGGCCTCGACGAACTCGCCGACCTTGACGACGTCGGCGGGGTCGACGTCGTGCTTGATCGACAGCTCCCGGGACGGGATGACGCCTTCGGTCTTGTAGCCGATGTCGAGCAGGACCTCGTCCCGGTCGACCTTGACGATGGTCCCCTCGACGATGTCGCCATCGTTGAAGTACTTGATCGTCAGGTCGATGGCGGCGAGGAAGTCCTCCTCCGACCCGATGTCGTTGACGGCGACCTGCGGCGTGGTCGGGGCGGCGGTGGTGTCGGTGGACATGTAGTGGGGTGCTCCGGTAATGGATATGTGGGTGGTCGTTCGGACCTGGCTCAGTGTGTCGGACTGCGACGTTCTAACTGTCACCCTTGCTCGTAGGCTGCCTGCGGTCATGCCAGACCTGTCATCCCGAACAGGCCGTCCGGAACCGGGACGGGCTGCGAATGGATGCCACGTTGACCACAGCGTCATGTTCATGCTACGCGGGACCGGATCGTCACGGCAATGCGGCCCCGGCGTTCGAGCTGCGAGGATACCCCGGTGAGTGCCGAAAAGGTCCTCGGGACCACCGGGGTCGCCCGGCGCGCCGTCGGGTCCGCCGAGTCGCGGCGCGCGAGTCGGGCCTGGTGGGACGCCGACGCAGGCGACTACCTGGCCGAACACGGCGTCGAGATCGGGGAGTGCGACTTCGTCTGGTGCCCCGAGGGGTTGCACGAGTCCGACGCCCGGCTGCTCGGGGACGTCACCGGGGCCCGGGTGCTGGAGGTGGGTGCGGGGTCCGCTCCGTGCGCCCGCTGGCTGGCGGGCCAGGGCGCCCGTCCGGTCGCGCTCGACCTTTCCGGTGGGATGCTGCGACATGCCGCCGAGCTGAACCGGCGTACCGGAGTCGACGTGCCGCTGGTCCAGGCCGACGCGGAGCGGCTGCCGTTCCCCGACGCCGCGTTCGACGTCGCATGCTCCGCCTTCGGCGCGGTGCCCTTCGTCGCCGAACCGGCCCGCGTGATGCGCGAGGTGGCGCGGGTGCTGGCACCCGGCGGTAGCTTCGTGTTCGCGGTGAACCACCCGATGCGCTGGATGTTCTCCGACGACCCCGGTCCCGACGGGCTCACCGTCACCCAGTCCTACTTCGACCGGACCCCCTACCTCGAGGTCGACGTCGACGGCGCCGCGACCTACGTCGAGCACCACCGGACGGTCGGCGATCGGGTGCGCGACATCATTGCGGCCGGGCTGGTGCTCACCGGCATCGTGGAACCGGAGTGGCCGAAGGACCGGGATACGGTCTGGGGGCAGTGGTCGCCGCTGCGCGGCGCGCTGTTCCCGGGGACCGCGATCTTCTGCTGCCGAAAGCCCTGAGCCGGCGGCCGCGCCGGTCCCGCGTCCCTGGTGCGCTGAGCCGTCCGGCGGCCACCGGCTTCGGCCGCACCGCGGATGATCGGCTGACGTAGGGTCCTCCCGTGCCGATCGACCCCACCGTCCTGTCCGACCTCCCGACCCTGGACGCCGCCGAGCTGTTGACGACCCGGATGGGCATCGAGGTCGTCACGATGACGCTCCAGGAGGTGGTCGGCCGGATGCCGGTGGTCGGAAACCGGCAGCCATACGGCCTTTTGCACGGAGGGGCGAGCGCGGTGCTCGCCGAGACCCTCGGCTCCACCCTGTCGGCGTTGCACGCGATGCCCGAACGGTTCCCGGTGGGCCTCGAGCTTGCCTGCACCCACCACCGCGCCGCCACCGAGGGTTGGGTGACCGGCGTCGCCCGGCCGATCCACCTCGGCCGGAGTACTTCGAGCTGCGAGATCGTCCTCACCGACGAGCAGGGGCGGCGCATCTGCACGGCCAGACTGACCTGCCTGCACCGCGACACCAGACCGGAGGTGCGGTGATCGGCCCCGCGGTACACCGGCCCTGATCCACCGATACTCAGCGTGACGAATCCGCAAAAGTCTTCGGCCGAATGAATGAGCTAACCGACCTGGACGGGGAGCCACAGTCACGATGGAGTTACAGACACCGGCGAAGGCTGGGCAACAACGCCGTGAAAGATTACGTTTCTGACCCGAGCCGTACCCGGTCGGGGTGGGCCGGCATTCTGGGCGGGTTCTACTGGATTTATGTGGCTCTGCTGGTTCCTGGAGGTCTGAGGTGTCTGGAGCGAGACGCGCGCGAGCGCTGGCCGGCGCGCTTGCGCTGTCGCTGACGCTGGGTGCGTGCGCGGCGGGAAGCGGGGGCGGTTCGAGCAGTGGGGCGAGCGGTTCGAGTGCCGTCGACGTGCCCGTGGTCACGAACATTCCGGTGCCGGCGGATGCGGCCAACCCGGCGGGTGACGGCAACGCGACGTGCCGCGGGGTGACACTCGCCTACGCGGGCACCATCGCGGGCGGCAACGCCCAGCTCGGGATCAACATCGTCAACGGAGTGCAGCTCGCGGTCAACCAGCACAACGCAGCGAACCCGAACTGCCAGGTCGCGTTGAAGAGGTTCGAGACCGAGGGCGACCCCGGCAAGGCACCCGGAATAGTCACCCAGGTCGTCAACGAGCCCGACATCCTCGGCGTCATCGGGCTTCCGTTCTCCGGGGAGTCGAAGGCCACCGGCGGGATCTTCGAGCAGGCGGGCCTGGTGCACATCACCCCCTCGGCCACCAACCCCACCCTGACCAAGAACGGCTGGACGACGTTCTTCCGCGCGCTGGGCAACGATGCGGTGCAGGGCCCTGCCGTCGCGAGTTTCATCACCGGCAAGCTCCGGGCGAACAAGGTGTGCGTCATCCAGGACGACTCGGACTACGGCATCGGCCTGGCGACTCAGGCCAACCAGGCGCTCGGGGCCAAGTCCGCAGACTGCCAGGACAAGGTGACGACCGGCCAGAAGGACTTCTCCGCGGTCGTCAGCAAGATCCTCAGCGCCAAGCCCGACGCGGTCTTCTACTCCGGTTACTACGCCGAGGCCGCGCCGTTCGACCAGCAACTGGTGAACAAGGGCTACGGCGGCACGTTCATCGGCCCGGACGGGGTGAAGGACGCAGAGTTCATCAAGCGGGCCGGCGACGCGTCGAACGGCGCCTTCTTCACCTGTCCCTGTGTCCCCGGCGACCTCGTCCCGCAGTTCGCCAGCGCTTACCAGGGCGTCAGTGGTGGCCAGGCCGCGGGCACCTACTCGCTGGAGGGCTACGACGCCACCACGATCCTGCTCAAGGGCGTCGACTCGGGCCTCAAGGACCGGGCCGGCCTGCTCAACTACGTCAAGACCTACAACGGCGACGGCCTGAGCAAGCACTTCCAGTGGGACTCCACGGGGGAGCTCACCGGCACGACGGTGTACGGCTACAAGGTCGAGAACGGTAAGATCGTCTACGTGGGCACGATCTCCTAGACCTACCCCCACGCCAGGGACGTGCGGCCGTGCACCATGTGACCATGCTTCTCGCCCAGGGCCCGGACTGGATCCGCTTCGACACCACGGGCTTTCTGGAGCAGTTCTGGGCCAACACGTTCGACGGGCTCACCTACGGTGCGATCTACGCGCTCATCGCGATGGGATACACGTTGGTGTACGGGGTGCTCCGCCTGATCAACTTCGCGCACTCCGAGGTGTTCATCGTCGGGGCGTACGCGGTGTTCTTCACCCTCTCGACGCTGGGCTTCGGCGCGTCGGTCCCCGATCTGGGCCTGCCCGCGCTGGTCGGGGACCTCGCGCTCGCCATCGTCGCGGCGATGGTGGTCTCCGCCGTCGTCGCGGTGGCCGTCGAGCGGGTCGCGTACCGGCCGTTGCGCCGTCGGGGGGCGCCGCCCCTGGTGTTCCTGATCACCGCGATCGGCGCCTCGTTCGCGATCCAGTACCTCATCTTCATCTGGCGCGGGGCCAACGCGGAGCCGGCGCTGATCATGTTCCGGCCCCAACCCGTCCTCACCGTGTTCGGCACCGACATCGACGACCAGCAGCTCACGATCGTGGTCGCGGCGCTGGTCCTGATGGTCGTCGCCGACGTCTTCATCAACCGCACCCGGCTCGGTCGGGGCCTGCGGGCCGTGGCGCAGGACCCGGACACCGCGACGCTGATGGGGGTGGACAAGGAGCGGGTGATCATGCTGACGTTCCTGGTCGGCGGGGTGCTGGCCGGCGCGGCGTCGCTGTTCTACGTCATGAAGGTGCCGTCGGGGGTGCAGTACAACGGCGGTTTCGTGCTGGGGATCAAGGCCTTCGCCGCGGCGGTGCTCGGCGGGATCGGCAACATCCGCGGTGCGCTGCTGGGCGGCCTGCTCCTCGGGGTGATCGGCAACTACGGGCAGACCTTGCTCGGCAACGCCCAATGGACCGATGTGGTCGCCTTCGTCGTCCTCGTCGGCATCCTGATGGTCCGGCCCACCGGCATCCTCGGTGAGTCGCTCGGCAGGGCGCGGGTATGACCGGCACCGCAACCGGCCCGGCAACGTCCGCCGTCGCCGAGCCGCGGGCCGCCAGGCGACCGGTACTGGCGCAGTGGCGGGACCGCTGGAACAACCTGCCCAGGGCTCAGCAGTGGGTGCTGCTGATACCGGTCGTGGTGCTCGTCTACGCCCTGCCGGTGCTCAACCCGCCGCTGCTCAGCACCGAGCCGGGCACGAACTTCCCGATCGCGATGTTCAACGCGGCCCGCTTCGCCCTCGTCGCGCTCGGGCTCAACGTCGTGGTCGGGCAAGCCGGCCTGCTCGACCTCGGTTACGTCGGCTTCTTCGCGGTGGGCGCCTACGTGGCGGCCTTGTTCACCAGCCCCGACTCGATGTTGCACAAGCTGCCCTACCTCGCGACGCTCCCGGTGGCCATGGTGGTCACCATGCTCGCGGGCCTGCTGCTCGGCGCGCCCACCCTGCGGCTGCGCGGTGACTACCTCGCGATCGTGACGCTGGGCTTCGGGGAGATCGTCCGGTTGCTCGCGACGATCGTGAGCCCCTTGAAGGGCCAGGTCGGGTTCCAGGAGGTGGGCCACCCATCCGGCACCGACGCGGCCGGCCACCCGATCTTCGCCAGCTCCAACGGCACCCCGTGGTACTGGCTGGTGGTCACCCTGACGATCCTGATCCTGTTCGGGGTCGGCAACCTGGAACGGAGCAGGGTCGGTCGGGCCTGGGTGGCGATCAGGGAGGACGAGGACGTCGCGCAGGTCATGGGAGTGCCGACCATCAGGTTCAAGCTCTGGGCGTTCGTCATCGGTGCGGCGATCGGCGGGCTGTCGGGGGCGCTGTTCGCGGGTGAGGTCGGCTTCGTCAACAATCAGAAGTTCGACGTCCCGACCTCGGTGCTGTTCCTCGCCGCCGTCGTGCTGGGTGGTTCGGGGAACAAGGTCGGCGTGCTGCTCGGCGGCTTCGTGGTCTCCTATCTCCCGGACCGGTTCACCGCGCTCGCCGACTACAAGTACCTGATCTTCGGGGTGGCCCTGATCATTCTGATGATCTTCCGCCCGCAGGGACTGCTCGGCGCCCGCCAACGGCTGCTCGGCTACGGGCGCCAGGCGTACCAGCGGCTGGTCGGGCGCCCCGAGCAGATCAGCAGCGACAGCTCCATGGCGCCGCCCGAGCGGAGCGCCGCGGGATGACGAACGAGGTGAACGCCGAGCAGCCCGTCGAGGGCGGCATCGTCGCCGAGCTTGCACACATGACCGCCCAGCAGCGCGCCGAGCACACTGCGGAGGTCGCCGAGGCAGTCGCACCCGACCGTGATGTCGCCGTCGAGGTCGGCGACATCCTGCTGCACGTGCGGGAGCTGACGGTCCGGTTCGGTGGTCTCGTCGCGCTCGACTCGGTCTCGTTCGACATCAGGCGCGGGGAGATCCTGGGCCTGATCGGCCCCAACGGCGCGGGCAAGACGACCTGCTTCAATGCCATGACCGGGGTGTACCGGCCGACGTCGGGTGCCATTCTGTTGGAGGACCGCCCGCTCGGTCGCCGCCAGCGCTACCAGATCAACCGTCTCGGGATTGCCAGGACGTTCCAGAACATCCGGCTGTTCGGCGAGATGACCGCACTGGAGAACGTCGTCGTGGGAACCGATGCCCGGCACAGGACCGGCGTGCTCGGTGCACTGTTGCGGCTGCCGCGCCACCACCGCGAGGAGCGGGCGGCCATCGGTCGGGCGATGGCGTTGCTGGAGTTCGTCGGCATCGCCGACCGGGCCGCCGACAAGGCCCGCAACCTCCCCTACGGCTACCAGCGCCGCCTCGAGATCGCCAGGGCGCTGGCCACTGAGCCGAAGCTGCTGTGCCTCGACGAACCCGCGGCCGGGTTCAACCCCGCGGAGAAGGACAACCTGATGGGGTTGATCCGCAAGATCCGCGACGACGGGTACACCGTGTTGCTCATCGAGCACGACATGCGCCTGGTCATGGGTGTGACCGACCGGATCGTCGTGCTGGAGTTCGGCAAGAAGATCGCCGAAGGGGCCCCGGCGCAGATCCGGGAGAACCCGTCGGTGATCGCCGCCTACCTGGGGGTGCCCGACGATGGCGTTGCTTGAGCTCGCCGACGTCTGCGCGCACTACGGCCGGATCCAGGCCCTGTCCGGCGTCTCGCTTTCCGTCGAGCAGGGTGAGGTGGTCACACTGATCGGCGCGAACGGTGCCGGCAAGACCACCACCATGCGGGTCATCTCCGGCCTCCGGGCGCTCTCCTCGGGCCGGCTGTGCTTCGACGGGGAGGACATCGGTACGCTGCGGGCCCACCTGCGGGTGGTGCGCGGGATCTCCCAGTCGCCCGAAGGCCGCGGGATCTTCCCCGGCATGACGGTGCTGGAGAACCTCGACATGGGCGCGTACGCGCGGCGGGACCGCAGGGGGCTGGCCGGTGACCTGGACCGGGTGTTCGCGTTGTTCCCCCGGCTCGCCGAGCGCAGGACGCAGGTCGGCGGCACGATGTCCGGGGGCGAGCAGCAGATGCTGGCGATCGGCAGGGCGTTGATGGCCCGGCCCCGGCTCCTGCTGCTCGACGAGCCGTCGATGGGCCTCGCACCGCAGATCATCGCGCAGATATTCCGGATCATCACCGAGATCAACGCCCAGGGCACGACGGTGCTGCTGGTCGAGCAGAACGCCAAGCAGGCGCTGTCCCGCGCGGACCGGGCGTACGTGCTGGAGACGGGCCGGATCATCTCCTCGGGCACCGGGAGCCAGCTGCTCGCCGATCCCGCGGTGAAGGCGGCCTACCTCGGGATCGCCTGACGATCCTCAGGTGCTGTGCAACCCCTCGATGACGGCCTCGGCGACGGCCTTCATCGTGGTCCGGCGGTCCATCGCGGTGCGCTGGATCCAGCGGAAGGCCGCTGACTCGGAGAGCTGCTGGCGGGTCATCAGCAGGCCCTTGGCCCGGTCGACGAGCTTGCGCGTCTCGAGCCGGTCGGTCAGCGTGGCGACCTCGTCCTCAAGGGCGCGCTTCTCGGCGAACCGGGAGACGGCCAGCTCGATCGCGGGCACGAGCTCGTGCCGGGCGAAGGGCTTGACCAGGTAGGCCATCGCCCCCGCGTCGCGGGCGCGCTCGATGAGGTCGCGCTGGCTGAAGGCGGTGAGCATGACGACCGGGGCGATCCGCTCCTCGACGATCGTGGCGGCCGCGTCGATGCCGTCCACCTTGGGCATCTTGACGTCCATCATCACCAGATCGGGACGCAGCTCGCGCGCCATGGCCACCGCCGACTCACCGTCACCGGCCTCCCCGGCGATCCGGTAGCCCTCCTCGGTCAGCATCTCCGCGAGGTCCAGCCGGATCAGCGCCTCGTCCTCGACGACGAGCACCCGCCAGCCGGCGGTCGGATCGGCTTCGGCCGGAATGCGGGCCTCGTACACCTGCTGGGTCACCGGGGTCTCCTCCGTCGGACGGGTCGAGCGCGAAAGTCCAGGGTACCGGGCCGGGCTGAGCACTCGGCTGATCTCCTGCTTCATACAGTTTCAGCACCAACAACCGGCGTTGATCGTCGTCTGGGCGCCGGGAGCCGCGCGCCACCCGCGGTTCCGCGCCCCCAACCGGTGAGCACGCGAGGAAGCGAGCTGATCCCCAGACGGCGCGGGCAGGGTGTCCCCGGTTCTGGGTGCCAACCAGCTGGGAGTACCGAGAGCCGAAAGTTGGGCGCTTGTTCTCGCGATTGTGGCTGTGGCTGCGGGGATGGAGGTACCAGGGGAGGCATCGGCCGGGTGGGGCGAAACGGGTGTATTCGAGGGAATGTATGCGGGGGAGGAAGTATCAACGGATGTGGTAGGTGAGCGATTCGAGCGGGTGCGCAGGCTGCGCTGGCTGGAAGCGGAGCTGGCGGAGGTGTGCGTGTCCGAGTAGGACGGCGATGGTGCCGGGAGCGGGACTCGAACCCGCACGCCCTCTCGGGCAGACGCTTTTGAGGCGCCCGCGTATGCCTATTCCGCCACCCCGGCCTGGTCGCGCGGTCACTGTACACGCGACGCTGTCCGGCCTCGCACCGTCCGCCGCCGTTCGGCGAGAGCATGTCGCCCCGGACCGTCTGAGGACGCGGGACCGGGTGACGAGCACAGCAGGACGACGGCGCACGGGCCACCAACCCGCGCGCCGTCGAGTGTTCCTCCTGCAACGTGGTCACCGGCCGCGTCATCGTCGACCGGGCCCACTCACAACATGTGGCCTCCTACGTGTTGCCGCCGACTGCAACTGCAATGAGTATGCTACAGGTTGGTGGCGGGCGTGGTCCAGACCCCGGCGCGGTCGATCCGCCGCGGCCGTCGAGGTGCACCACGGCTGGAGCAGTGGGCGGGGCGGGGCAACCGCTCGACACGTACCGGACGGGACAGCCTGTACCATCTGTTGCATACTAGTGGCAAAACAGTTGATCAGGCGGTACCTCGCGAGATGGGCGACGTGGATGTGGGGTCGGCACGGTTCCCTCGATCGGCACAGTTCCACCGAGCTCGGCGGCTGCCGTTGCGGATGGGAGGCCCAGCCCCAAGCGTTCCGCTGGTTCCCCGAGCTCGGCACGTCGCTGGCGACGCTGCCGGTGAGTGATCCGCTGTGGCTGCCGGTCCACACCGCCGGGGCCATCCCGTCCGATCCCGCGGCTTCCCGCCAGCCACCCGGCGACCGGCGTTCGGTCGTCCACGAGACGCGATCGGCCGATGACGTCGACACCAGAACTTTCACAGCCTTGTCCTAACTGCGTCTTTGTGGCGAACCAGGTCACCGCCAGGTGCGAACGACGAAGATGGGGAAGTCACTGAACATGATCCTGACTCGATTCGAGGCGGCCATTCACGGCTGGCTGGTGCAGTACAGCATTACAGCGTTACGTATCAGTCTTGGCGCGGTCTTTCTCGGGTTCGGAGTCCTCAAGTACTTCCCCGGGGTCAGCCCGGCGGAGAACCTGGTCATCGCGACCACGCGCATTCTGACCGTCGGATGGGTACCTGACCACGTGTCGATCGTCCTGACCGCCACCCTCGAGTGCCTCATCGGGCTGTCCCTGCTGCTCGGACGGGGTCTGCGGGTTACGGTGTATCTCCTCGCCCTCGAGCTCCTCGGCATCCTCTCCCCGCTCGTGTTACTGCCCGACCGGCTGTTCAGCGGGCCATACCACGCCCCGACGCTGGAAGGCCAGTACGTGCTGAAGGACCTGATGCTGGTCGCGGCGGGAATGGTCATCGCCACCACCAGCTTCCGCGGAGCGCGGATCACCTATCCCGCCGATGTTCCGACCACAGCTTCCGGGCAACGGGCTGACCGCTCGGGCAGCTGATGGAGACCGGAGCGGTGACGGGGCAGAGCCCGGGGGGTCACCAAGGAACGGGCGTCGGTGCTGGTGGGTTTCGAGGAGCCACCCAGGTCGAACCCGCCGGCGGGTTCTCGGTGGGGCGGCCGCCGCGCCCTGCCTGACCCCGTTGAGGGACAAGAACGTGGTGGCCGTCAGAGCGCATCTCGGACTCGTTTCGTGGTGACGGGCTTTGGCCAGGCGTGGCGGGAGGTACGAGTCATGACGGGGATGAGCACGGCACCGACGGCGAGGTGGACCACGACCAGGGCGATGCGGGTGGCGGCGGTGGCCTCGACGAGGAACACCGGGACCATCGAGGCGGCCACGATCAGCACGGCCAGGATGGTCCAGATGCGCAGGCCGTGGCGGGTGGCGTGCTCGAGGCCGGCCAGGACGGCCCAGCCGAGCAGGCCGACGACCAGGGTGAACCCGGCGGCGGTGGGCAGGTCGATCACGGCGCTACCGGTGGGATCGGTGATCAGGTAGTCCGCGCCGATCCCGCGCCCGGCCAGCTGTACCGCGGCGGCGGCCACTGCGGCCAGCAGCAGCCCGCCGCCGCGGGCGAGCCGGCGGGAGGCGGGGGTACGCATCGAGCCGGCGGCCGCGGAGGTGATCGTGGTGGTCTCGGGGGTGGTGATGGTGGGCATGGTTTCCTCCGGGGCGTGATCGATGCCGGCGGACCGGGTGGTTCGTCGTTCTGCCCCCACGTCGACCGGCGATCCGCCGGATCGACACCTCGTCGGAAGATTCGTCGAAATTTTTCGAGCTGCTCGACGGCGGTCGCCCGCGGCCCGTCACGCTTGCTTCGGGGCGGAGAAATCGACGTCGACGGACGGTCGTAGCGCCCTCCGCTGTGACCCCGCCGGGTCCTTCGCGGGGACGGCAGGGACAATTTCCGCGGACGCTGTCGAACGGTCGGGCCCCCGGTCGACGTAGGGATGTCCGAAGTCCCGAGTACCGAGGAGCACCCGATGCGTTACCTGATGCTGATCAAGGCCAATGCCGAGTCCGAAGCCGGCGGGTTGCCGTCCGAGGAGCTGCTCAACGAGATGGGCAGGTGGAACGCCACGCTCGTCCAGGCCGGCGTCCTGCTCGCGGCCGAGGGCCTGTCCCCGAGCGCGCAGGGGGCGAAGGTGCGCACCAGCGGGGGCGAGCAGACCGTCATCGACGGCCCGTTCGCCGAGGCGACCGAGTTGGTCGGCGGCTTCTGGTTGATCGACGTGACGTCCCGCGACGAGGCCATCGCCTGGGCGAAGGGCTGCCCCGTCGGCGACGACGGCGAGATCGAGGTCCGCCGGGTGCTGGAGTCCGACGACTTCGGTGCGGCCTTCATCCCGGAGGCCCGGGACGCCGAGACCCGGCTGCGCGAGCGGATCGCCGACCAGCACGGGAGCTGACTGGTTGAATGACCGTCATGGGCGATGCCGAGGTGCACCGCACCCTCGACGCGGTCTGGCGCATCGAGTCGGCGCGCATCGTGGCGGTGCTCGCCCGGCTCGTCAACGACGTCGGGCGCGCGGAGGAGCTGGCCCACGACGCGCTGGTCGCGGCGCTGGAGCAGTGGCCGGCCGACGGCGTCCCGGACAACCCGGCGGCGTGGCTCACGACCACGGCCCGCCGCCGGGCGATCGACGCCATCCGCCGTGACCAGCGCCTGGCCCGACGGACCGAGGAGCTCGGGCACGAGATCGTCGTGCCCGGGGCCGAGGTGGCCGCGGGGGCGGACGCGACCATCGGCGACGACATCGGCGACGAGCTGCTCAGCCTCGTGTTCGCCGCTTGTCACCCGGTGCTGGCCAGGGAGGCGCGGGTGGCCCTGACCCTGCGGCTCTTCGGCGGCCTGACCACCCCGGAGATCGCGCGGGCGTTCCTGACCCCCGAGCCCACCGTCGCCCAGCGGATCGTCCGGGCGAAGAAGCGGTTGGCCGGCGTACCGGTCGAGGTGCCGACCGGCGACGAGCTCGCGCCGCGGCTGACCTCGGTGCTCGAGGTCGTCTACCTCGTCTTCACCGAGGGCTACGCGGCGACCAGCGGTGTGGACTGGGTCCGGCCGGCGCTGCGCGCGGAGGCGATGCGGCTGGGCCGGGTGCTGGTCGGGCTCGCCCCCCGCGCGGCCGAGGTCCACGGCCTGGTCGCGCTGATGGAGCTGCAGGGGTCCCGGACCAGGGCGCGCATCGGGACCGGCGGCCGCCCGGTGCTGCTGGCCGACCAGGACCGCACCCGGTGGGACCAGCTGCTCATCCGCCGTGGCCTGGCCGCTCTCGACATCGCCGAGAGGCTCGCCCCCGATCCCGGCCCCTACGCCCTCCAGGCGGCGATCGCCGCCTGCCACGCGCGGGCCGCCTCGGTCGAGCAGACCGACTGGACGCGCATCGCCGCCCTCTACGCCGAGCTCGCCGACCGGACGGGCTCGCCGGTCGTCGAGCTCAACCGCGCCGTCGCGGTCGGGATGGCGACGGGACCGGCGGACGGCCTGGCCGTGCTCGACGCCCTGGCCGACGAGCCCGCGCTGGCCTCCTACCACCTGCTGCCGGCCGTCCGGGCCGACCTGCTCGTCCGGCTCGACCGCGTCGACGAGGCCCGGGCCGAGCTGGAGCGGGCGGCGTCGCTGGCCCGCAACGACCAGGAGGCCGCGTTGCTGACCGCGCGTGCCGCCGCCCTCGGCTGAGGGTCGCCCGCGGCGGCCGGCCGCAGGGCGACGCTGACGCACAGCTCGGACCGGGCGACAGATTGTCGCCCGGTCCGAGTCGCCTCAGGCAGCCGGATCGTGGCCCAGCGGCGTGTCAGGCGTTGTTGTCGCTGGTGTTGATCTCGCCGTTGACCCCGTTCGGGAAGAACCCACCCGACTTGACCGACTTCGGGTTGAGATAGACGATGTTGAGCACCGAACCCGCCGACCGGGAGAACGCGATACCGTTCTTGTCCGACGGCACAATGTTCGCATTCCCGTCGCCGTCCACGATGCCCTGATCATCATCAGACGGGCCGTCAAGGGAGTCCCGCGCATCCGAGATCTTCCCCGCCGGGGCCGCCAACCCCTTCTCCAGCAGCACCGTCCGGATCAGACTCGCGTGGTAGGCCTCCACCGCGAGGATACCCGCCGCCGCCGACAGATAGGTCTTGTTCGCCAGCAACGGCGCCGCACCCTTGTACGCGGTCACCCCCACATCCTCGAAGATGAACGCCGCCAAGAAGAAGCTGTCCTCGTCCTTGAACGGGTCGAACGTCTCCCCCGCCTTGATCAACCCCGCCGCCGTCGCCGCCGCCGAGAACGA
>JBBSGM010000033.1:0-34436 GCA_038254065.1 Mycobacteriales bacterium
CGGACGCAGCAGCATGCGGTGGTTTGGAACCACTCCCTGCAGAACGGCCCCGGAGGACCTACCTCCATCTCCAGCACAGCACCGCACCTCAAGAGTCCAGCTCTCTACATCCGAACCTCCAGACGCGTTCGTGGCACACCCAGCCGGCGATCACTGACGGGGTAGGGTTCCGCGGCATGTCGGGACGGGCGGTGTGCGTGATCGGTACCGGGCTGATCGGCGGGTCACTGCTGCGTGCCGCGGACAAGGCGGGCCGCGAGGTGTGGGGCACCGCGGCGTCGGAGACCACCGCCGCCGAGGCCACTGCGGACGGGTTCGACGTCGGCACCGACCTCGAGGTGGCGCTGCTCCGGGTGGCCGAGACCGACGCCCTGGTGGTGCTCGCGGTCCCGCTGCCCGCGGTGTCCGCCGTGCTCCGCCGGATCGATGCGGTGGTCCCCACCTGCCGGCTGACCGACGCCGTGAGCGTCAAGGTCGCGATGGCCGACGCGGTCGCGCAGTACGCGCCACGAGCCCGGTACGTGGGCGGGCACCCGATGGCCGGCACCGCCGAGTCGGGCTGGGCCGCCGGGCAGGGCGGCCTGTTCACCGGCGCTCCCTGGGTCGTCGCCGCCGACGACGGGCTGGACCTCGAGGTGTGGGCCGACGTCGCCGAGCTGGCCTGGGCCTGCGGGGCGCATGTCGTGCCGGTCGCGGTCGACGAGCACGACCTGGCGGTCGCGAGGATCTCGCAGCTGCCCCATCTGCTCGCCGCGGTGCTGGCCGCCGTCGGGGCCGGCGTGCCGGACGACGACGTGGCGCTCGCGCTCGCCGCGGGCTCGTTCGCCGACGGCACCCGGGTCGCCGGCACCCGCCCCGAGCTCGTGCTCGCGATGTGCGAGGGCAACCGCCATGCGCTGCTCGCCGCGGTGGACGACGCGCTGGGTCGGCTCGGCGCGATGCGCGGCGCGCTGGCCTCCACCGGCGGGCTGGCGGCCACCGTGCACGCCGGCTACGCGGCCCGGCAGCGCTGGGCGGCCACCCGCGAGCCGCGCACCGAGCGGGTCCGCCTGGACGCCCCCGGCACACTCGCCGAGCTGCGCGCGCTCGGACGGCGCGGCGACGTCGTCGTCGGCTGGGCGCACAGGGGTCAGCCGACGATCGGGGCCGTCACCGACACCCGGTGCGCCACGCCCGGGTAGTGCGTCACCACCCCGTCGGCGTCGACCACCAGCTGCGCGGTGACCCCGCCGCCGGTGAGCTCGACGAGCGCCTGGCCGGCGCCGTTGTCGCCCACCGTGGCGGTCGTCCGGTAGCGCTGTTCGGCGGGCGTCACCACGAGGTCGGGAAGGGACACGAACACCACCGGCAGGAGGTGCTCGCCCACCTCCCGGTGCATCCCGAGGCGCCGGATCGGCACCATGCTGAACAGCGGACTGTAGGCGAGGTCGATGTCAACGGCACCGCCGAACTCCGAGCGGGTGCTCCCCGAGCCGGTGTCGAGGAGCCAGAAGCCGTCCTCGTTCCGGTTCATCGTGAGATGCCGCTCGCGCCCGGCCGTCGCCGCCGTGAGCGAAAGGCGCGCAACCGTGCCGTCCGTACCCAGGACGAGCCGGTAGGAGGTAGTGAACTCGCCCGCGGCGCCGGCCCGGACCAGCCGGCCCAACGCCCGAAATCCCCCGGCCCCGGGCTGTAGCCGGACACCCTCGAGGCCGACGCCGCCGTCGGCCTGCCAGGTCAGCATGCTCGTCATCGGCACCACCGTAGTCGGTTCGCGGCCGCCGTAGGCCGAGCGGAACCGATCCGGCACCGGCACCGCTGCCACCGACGTCTCACGGGTCACGGCGGACGTCACCGGGATCCACATCGGACCGGACACCGCGGAACACCGGCTGGCGCAACCGGCCGGCGTCGGTCCAGCCCAGGTGCGCGACCTCGACCACGAGCGTGGGCTCGCACCAGCGCACACCCACCGCGTCGGGTCGTGGCACCCGCTCGGTGAACGGCGGCTCGGGCACGGCCAGCCCGGCCAACACCTCGCGCAGCACCCGCTGCACCGCCTCCGCCGCCAAACCGGAACCGACCTTCCCCGCGTAGCGCAGCGTCCCGTCCGGTGCGGGCACCCCGAGCAGCAGCGCGCCGACCCGCGACGCGCTCGACCGCTCCGGGCGCCAGCCCCCCACCAGACACGACTGCGAGCGCCGATGGGCGACCTTCACCCAGCTCGGGCTGCGCGCGCCCGGCCGGTACGGCGCGTCCCGCCGCTTGGCGACGACGCCCTCCATCCCGCGTTGCGCGGTTGCTGCGAGCAGCGCATCGCCGTCGGGATAGAGCGGGGACAGCGCCACGGCGGCAAGCGGGGTGAGGTCGAGCCGCTCGAGGGTGGCGCGGCGCTCGCCGAAGGGACGGTCGAGCAGCGACACCCCGTAGAGCCGCAGCACGTCGAAGACCATGAACACCGCCGGGCGGACCGTCGCGCGGGCGGCGCTGACCGGCCCGTGCATCCGGTCGGCGAGCGCCGCGAAGCTGGGCACCCCGTCGGCGAGCAGCACGACCTCGCCGTCGAGCAGCAGGTCAGGGGCGAGCGTGGACAACCCGGCCAGTTCGGGGAAGTTGCCGGTGATTTCCCGGTCACTGCGGCTGGCCAGCCGCAGCTGCCCGTCGCACACCTCCGCGAGCAACCGCATGCCGTCCCACTTCACCTCGTAGACCCACTCCGTCCCATGTGGGAGCGTTCCAGGGGTGGCGAGCATGGGCTGCACGCCGTCATGCTGTCACTGAGGTCGGACACGCACAGCGAACATACCGGCAAGCCCGGTGGGAAAGGCAGCACCATGCGCGCGATGTGGAGCGGCGCCGTGTCGTTCGGTCTGGTGAGTGTGCCGATCAAGCTGTACGCGGCCACCACCAACCACGACATCCGGTTCCACCAGGTACATGCGGCCGACGGGGGGCGCATCAAGTACAAGCGCACCTGCGCACTGGACGGCGCCGAGGTCGACTACGCCGACATCGTCAAGGGCTACGAGACCGACGACGGCGAGCTGATCACTCTGTCCGACGCCGACCTCGACACGCTGCCCGCGGTGTCCGGGCACGAGATCGACGTGGTGGAGTTCGTGCCCGTCGACCAGATCGACCCGTTGCTGTTCGACAAGAGCTACTACCTCGAGCCCGAGACGAAGGCGGCCAAGCCCTACGCGTTGCTGCGCGAGGCGCTGGTCCAGACCGACCGGGTGGCGCTCGTCAAGATCGCGCTACGGCAGCGGGAGACTCTCGCGCTGCTCAGGGTGCGGGGCAAGGTGATCGTGCTGCAGACGATGCTGTGGCCCGACGAGGTGCGCGAGCCCGAGTTCGACATCCTCGACGCCGACATCGAGCTGCGACCCCAGGAGCTGACGATGGCGGCATCGCTGGTGGAGAGCCTCGGCGCGGACTTCGACCCCACCCAGTTCCACGACGAGTACCGCGAGGCCGTCGAGGCGATGATCGAGCAGAAGCGGACCACCGGCGACAGCAGGCCCGCACCGGTGGTCGAGAAGCGGGGCGACGACGGTGGCGACGGCATGACCGATCTGCTCACCGCGTTGCAACGCAGTGTCGAGGCGGCGCGGGGCGGGACGGCGAAGGATGCGGCCTCGTCCTCCCCGGCAGCGAAGGGTGAGACGGCGCCATCCGAGGGAACGCCGGCGAGATCGGCGAAAAAGGCCGCCCCCCGCAAGCCCCCCGGGAAGAAGTCCGAGGATGCCGCCGAGAAGCCGGCCCCGCGCAGGCGGACCCGCAAGCCTGCCTGAGCGACATCACGGCCCCAGCGACGACTCCGCGGGCTTCTCGTCGGCGCCCAGCGAGGTGAACAGCGCACCGGCCCGTTTCTTGTCCCAGCGGACCACTGACTGACCCCCGACGCTGGCGAGCGAGCCGACCGGGACGGTCGTCGCGACACCGTTGCCGCCGGACACTCCGCGCATCGCCAGCGCGAGGCCGGCGAGGTTCCAGATGTGGTCGCTGTCGTCGACGGTGATGGTGCCGGTCATCGCAGAGGCCAGCGGCACGGTCCGGAACGGGTTGATGATCGTCGCGGGGCTGGTGGCCTTGCCGATCAGCGCCGCGAGGAACGCGCGCTGTCGTGCCACCCGGTCGAAGTCCGAGCCGACCGTGGCCCTGGTCCGGACGTAGCCGAGCGCGGTCTGGCCGTCAATCTGCTGGCAGCCCTTCTTGATGTCCAGCCCCGCCTTCGGATCGTTGATCGACTCCGGCACGCAGAGGTCGACCCCGCCGACGGCGTCGACCGCGTTGACGAAGCCGCCGAAACCGACCTCCGCGTAGTGGTCGATGTGCAACCCGGTGGCCTGCTCGACGGTACTGACGAGCAGCTGCGCGCCCCCGTACGCGAAGGCGGCGTTGAGCTTGTTGCTGCCGTGCCCGGCGATGAGGACATAGGTGTCGCGCGGGAGGCTGACCAGCACCGGACCGGAGCCGCCGTCGTGCAGCAGCATGATCGTGTCGGTACGCGCGCCCGCTGCGTCGCCGGTGGCGAGACGCTGCTCGTCCTCGGCCGACAGACCGTCGCGGCTGTCCGAGCCGACGATCAGCCAGTTCGTCCCGGCCGAGGAGGTCGTGCTTGCGACGGGCAGCGCCGCGGTGCGTTGCAGGTTCTGGTCGAGGTACCCGCCGAACCCGATCAGCACGACGAGCAGCACCAGCAGTGCGATCCCGATCCGTCTGCCCCAGCGCGGGCGCCGGCCCGACGGCCGGTCGGCCGTGGGGCGACGCACCGGCGGGGGCGGGGGGCGGGCGTCGCGGTACTGGGGTCGCGGCAACATCGCGGTGGGCCGAGCCGGGTTCTGCACCGGCCGCTGCGGCTGGGCGGCCCAACCGGGCCCACTCCCACGGCGCGGCGGTGTCCCGTCTCGGCCGGCTGGCCGCTGCGGACCCCGGGCATCACCGTTCATGCGTCACATCACTCCGTCGGCGTTACTCGGACCTGCGCAGCCGGTCACGATACGCAGTGCCCTCACCCCATAGGACGCACCGGATCGGTTCCGGGTTCCGTGCGCAGTCCGGCGGGCTCCGGGGGGCTGGACCGGATCCCGCCGACCACCCTCGACGGCGTGCAGGCACGCCACCCCCATCAGTCTCCCGGGACGCAGGTGTTGCGACACTCACCGACACCCTCGACGCGGGTCACCAGCTCACTGCCGGCGGTCAGGTAGCGCGGCGGCGTACGGGCGTGCCCGACGCCACCGGGAGTACCGGTGGTGATGAGGTCGCCGGGGACGAGCGTGATGATCGTCGAGAGGTAGGCCACCAGAGCGGCCGGGCCGAACACCAGGTCAGCGGTGTCCGCCTGCTGCATCAGCTCGCCGTCAACGGTGCAGCTGATCTCCCCCGGCTGCACGTCCGTGACCACCCATGGGCCCACCGGCGTGCTGCGCTCGAACGTCTTGCCCTGCAGCCACTGCATCGACCGGTTCTGGAAGTCGCGCGCGGTGACGTCGTTGACGACCGTGTAGCCGGCGATCGCCGCGCTCGCCTCCTCGGGCGTCGCGTGTCGCACCTGCGCGCCGACGACGACGCCCAGCTCGGCCTCCCAGTCCACCTGCTCCGACCCGGCCGGCAGCACGACCGGGTCGTGCGCGCCGACCAGCGAGCGGGTGAACTTCGCGAACAGCGTCGGGAACCGCGGCAGCTCCCGGCCCATCTCCACGATGTGGGTGCGGTAGTTCAACCCGACGCAGACGATCTTCTCCGGCTGCGGCACGACCGGCGCGTAGTCCAGCGCACCGAGGTAATGGCGGACGCCGTCGGCCACCGCCGCCTCGGTGCGCCAGTCCGGACGGCGCAACAACGCACCCAGATCCGGGTGGCCCAGCTCGACCGCTGCCTTCTCCTCGACCCGCACCGCGCGGGTGCCATCGGCGGTGCGGATCGTGGCGAGCTTCATGATGTCTCCCTGACGAGCCAGGCCCGGACCTCGGATGAAACCTCCTCGTCAGCACAGGTGGACGTACTCGTAGTCGAAGGGTCGGCCGTTGATGCCCCTGGTGGGTGGCGCGATCCAGCCGGCGATCTTGCCGGGCTCATGGACCGGACGCATGAGCGAGCGGACGTGGGCCTTGTCGGCCTGGGTGGGCAGCCACGTGTCCTTCTTGGCGTCCCAGGCGTCGGCACCGACCAGCGCGCCGGCCGGGGTGACGTGATGCCCGGCGAACAGCCCGACCGCGCGGTTGAAGCTGACATGGGGCAAGGTGAGGCGGCGGTCGATCCCGGCCTGTTCGAGCACCCGGTTCCAGCGCTTGAGCCCGTGCCCGCAGTCGGCGATGTACTCGTTGCGCAAGTCGTGGTTCAGCGCCAGCAGTGCGGGCACCTCGGCGCTGGTCAACTCACCGTCGCGGACCAGGTCCACGCGCGCGGTCTCCTCGACGAGCACGTGGTCGTCGCGGCGGCGCTCCTCCTGCCAGCGACCCTTCAGACCCGCGGTGAAGTAGTTGGCCGCGTTCGTGGACTGCTCCGAGCCGAACAGATCCAGCGACACCGGGTAGTGGAAGTTGAGGTATTTCTGGATCACGTCCAGGTCGATGCCGCCGTGCGGGGCGATCTCGTCGGTGTCGTGCTCGCGCATCAGCTCCGTGGCGCGGCGGACCACCCGGTCGACGCCCGTGGTGCCGACGAACATGTGGTGGCTCTCCTCCTTGAGCATGAACTCACAGGTACGCGACAGCGGGTCGAACGCGGACTCCTTCAACGTCCCGAGCTGGTACTTGCCGTCACGGTCGGTGAAGTAGGTGAACATGAAGAAGCTCAGCCAGTCCGGGGTCTCCTCGTTGAAGGCGCCGAGGATCCGCGGGGAGTCCACGTCACCGGAGTTGCGGTGCAGCAGCGCCTCGGCCTCCGCGCGGCCGTTGCGGCCGAAGTAGGCGTGCAGCAGGTACACCATCGCCCAGAGGTGCCGGCCCTCCTCGACGTTGACCTGGAACAGGTTGCGCAGGTCGTACAGGCTGGGCGCGGTCTCGCCGAGGCGGCGCTGTTGCTCCACCGAGGCGGGTTCGGTGTCACCCTGGATGACGATCAGCCGCTGCAGGTCGGCCCGGTACGCACCGGGAACCTGCTGCCAGACCGGCTCGCCTTTCTGCACCCCGAACGCGATCCTCCGGTCGCCGTTGCGCTCGGCGAGGAACACCCCCCACCGGTACTCCTCCATCGCGACGTGCCCGAAATGCGCCCAGCCCTCCCGGCCCACGTCCACCGCGGTGCGCAGGTACACGTCCCGGGTCGGCACCGCCGGACCCATCGTCTTCCACCAGCTCAGGAAGTTGGGCTGCCAGGACTCCAGCGCGCGCGCCAGCTTGCGGTCCCCGGCGAGGTCGACGTTGTTCGGGATCTTCTCGCTGTAGTCGATGGACATGCTGACTCCCTGTATCACACCCGGCGGCGGTCGAACTCCGCCTTGCGTCCGGTGCCGTAGCGGCGGAGCGCGCCCTGCGGGCCGGACGCGTTGGGGCGCATGAAGATCCAGTTCTGCCAGCCGGTCAGCCGGGAGAAGATCTTCGACTCCATCGTCTCCGGGCCGACGAACCGATAGTTGGCCTCCATCCCGGTCAACGCGTCCGGCGACAGTGCCGCCCGCTCCTCGAGCGTGATCCGGATCTCGTCGTCCCAGTCGATGTCGTCCGGAGCGTCGGTGACCAGCCCCAGCTCCACGGCCTCGACCGCCTCGATCCGGCGTCCGACCTCGGCGCGCAGCGACGTGACGTGCTCGTCGTCGCCGTAGAACCGGGAGCCGAGCCGGTGCAGCCCGTTGCTCATCGGAAACGTACCGAAGTTGCTCCCGCTCAGGACGATCTGCGCCTCGTCACCCTGCTCCGCACGGTCGGTGTTGCTACCTCCGGCGGAGAGAGTGCCGTCGAGCATGTACTGCCGGTCACACGCCAGCGCCAGCTCCAGCAGCGCGCCCGCGAAGCAGCTCCCCGGCTCGATCAGCGCGATCAAGGACCGGGAGGTCACGTCGAGGCGCTTGAGCACCCGCTTGAAGTAGTGCCGGATCTCGTTGACCAGCCAGTCGTCGCCGCTGTGCGCCGCGATGACCCGCTCGAAGGCCAGCGCGTCCTCGACGTCGCCCTTCGTCCGGATGACCCAGGTGCCCAGCTCCAGCTCGTTGGACCGCAGCCGCAGGATCAGGTCGTCCAGCTCGCGGGTCATGGCCAGGGGCCAGAACCGGGCCCCCAGCTCGTGCACCCGTGCAGGCGTGTCGGGGACGTCCCCGGCCGGACCATGGATCGTGATCTCCACCAGGCCTCGGCACCGGTCGAAGGTCGCGGTCACGTGCTGGTAGGAGATCCCGTCCTCGGTCACCGCACGTTGCAGCGGGGGCAGCGTGACGCCCTGCGCGTCGATCGGGCGGGACGAGCGGGCCGCCGCCTCGGCGGCCCGCTCGCGGACCGTCTCGTCCCAGGAGCGCTTCGGGACCACCTCGTCGACGAGGCGCCACTCCACGGCCTGGTGGCCGCGGATGCCCTCACTCCTGGTGGCGAACACGTCGGCGCGGTCCTTGCGCACCCGGCGCTTGTCCACCATCCGGGTCAGCCCGCCGGTACCGGGCAGCACCCCCAGCAGCGGCACCTCCGGCAGCGACACCGCCGACGAGTGGTCGTCGACCAGCAGGATCTGCTCGCAGGCCAGCGCCAGCTCGTACCCGCCGCCGGCCGCGGTCCCGTTCATCGCCGCGAGGTAGGTCTGACCCGAGTTCTCGGTCGCGTCCTCGATGTCGTTGCGGGTCTCGTTGGTGAACTTGCAGAAGTTCACCTTCCACGGATGCGGCGACCCCGCCAGCATCCGAATGTTGGCCCCCGCGCAGAAGTTCTTGTCCTTCGCGCTGGTGATGACCACCGCACGCACAGCCGGGTGCTCGAAGCGCAGCCGCTGCGTCGCGTCGTACAGCTCGATGTCGACGCCCAGGTCGTAGGAGTTCATCTTCAGCGCGTAGCAGGGCACCAGCCCGCCGTCCTCGTCGACGTCCAGGCGGAGGTATGCGAGGACGCCGTCCACCTCCAGCATCCAGTGCCGGTAGGTCTCGGGGGTGGCGTCGAAGGAGACCTTCGGTACAGCCCCCAGCCCGGCGTCCACCTCGTCCACCTGGTGGGAGGACAGCTGGTCCTCAGCGGTGGCCGTCGCCGTCGAGGCACTCATGAGTGGCCCGCCTCCCGTCCCGTCATCGGTTCGGTGTGACCGGTGGCTGATCGATACTCTACATTATCACGTCTTTCCGTATAGCATCTGTAGTAGATGTTGTCGTCCTCAACGGCGAGATCGTCGCGATCTGCTCACCATCGCGTACCTCGGTGTCGTGGCGACCGGGTCACTCGAACAGCCCGACTCGGTCACTCAGATACCCCGACTCGCGGGTTGTGTGGGTCGGGGTGGGAATGCGGCTGCACGGCATGCACTGCTTCGGTGAGGGTCGTGGCACGCGTCACGGTTGCGGGTAGTCCGACGTCCTGCCAGCCGGGGCCGCCGACCACGACGGCGGCCGGCGGGCGCTGGCGCGGGATGGCGGTCAGCTCTGCCCGCTGCGCGGTCCGCTCGGTCTGGGCCCACAGGAACACCGCGGACGGTCCGATCCGGCGGACCGCCGAGGCCAGGGCCGGAGTGGGAACGGACGCACCGAGGACCCGGCTCGACTGCCCCGACTCGGCCAGCGCCGCGGCCAGCGCATACAGCGGCAGGACGTGTTGTTCGTCGTCGGGGCAGCCGAGCAGCACCGGAGCGGACGGACCCCAGCTGCGGTGCCGGGCGGTGACTGCGGACAGCGCGACGCGAACACGTTCGGCGAACAGGTGCTCGACCTCGACGCCGTCTGCGGTCCGGCCGTAGCGGTCACCGATGCTGCGGAGCACGGGGACGAGGAGCTCGTCCCAGGTCGGGATGACGCCGTGTCGGCGGAGCGCGTCGGCGATGATGCCGGCGATGGTGTCCTCGTCCAGGGCCATGGCTGCGCCTGCCAGGCGACGGAGCTCCGGCTTGCCGCCGTCCACCGCGAGCACTCGTCCCCCGCCGCGCCGCCGCGTCGGCTGCCTGCCTCCGGGCGACTCCGGCGACGAGCCGGGCTGCGGACTGCCCGATATCTCCGCCGCCTCTGCCACCGGTACGCCAGCCAATACCAACACTCGCATGCGTTCCAGACGGGCCACGTCGGTGGGGCTGTAACGGCTGTGCCCCCCTGCTGTCCTGGCCGTCGGGCCGACCCCGTACCGGTACTGCCAGACGCGCAGGGTGGCCGGCGTGATGCCCAGCCGGCGGGCGACCCAACCGGGTGCGCGCGCGGGTACGTCAGGACCGGGGTCCGGAGCGCGATGAGCGGGCACGGCCCGATTATCGCTGATCGGCGCATGCGAGCTGAGCACCCGGGGCACTTCCGGGTCGCCTGTCGCTTCGCACAGTATCCGTTTCAACTCGACCACTATGGGCAGGCTGTGGGTCACCGTCTTGTGATGCTTCTGCAACTGAAACTGCGTTAAAGCGCAGGTCAGCAAACTTTGATCTAGAAGTAGGGCCAGGGTGGAAGTTCGATCTAAACGTTTCAACTGGCGGTAGGACCGCTGAGGCTGCATCCTTGGACGGCGCCAGTCGACGGGGGTCGAGGGTGCCGCGGCATCCGAGGCGGTCAGCCCGGAAGACCCGGCAGCCCTGCTATCGGTCTACATGACGATCGGTTGGTAGCGCGCACGTGCTGAGGGCTGTCACGAGGTTGGGAGCGAAAGCCATGAGCGGGACCACCACGTCGTCGGGAGAGGGCCTGCGAGCCAGGCCTGGTCAGACTCTCGACGAGCTCGGCCCGCGCGACCCGCAGCGGGAGCGCGACACGGACACTCGACCGCACAACGGGGTCACCGGAATGTTCGGGATGACCGCCACCCGGGTCGGGGCCGCCGTGATCGGTCTCGGCGGGGCCGTCGCGACCACGGCCGTGGCCGGTGTCGAGCAGCTCAGGCTGGGCATGTCCGGCACCGCCGGGCTGCCGCTCGCCCACCGCGACGACCTGGTGGCCTACGAGTCGCTCGTCTTCGGGGGGTGGGACCTCAACGACGACGACCTCGCCAAGGCCGCGCACGTGCACCGCGTCCTGGAGCCGGCGCAGATCGAGGCGGTGGGACCCCCGCTGCAGCAGATCGAGCCGTGGCCCGCGGTCGCCGATCCGGCGTACTGCCGCAACGCCACCGGAGCGAACGTGGTGGCCGTCGGGCCACTGCGCGATCGGGTGGCGCACCTCCGGTCCGACCTGCGGCGGTTCCGCGAGGCGCACCAACTCGACATCGTCGTGGTGGTCAACCTCGCCTCCACCGAGGCGTGGCCGGACCGCACCTCCGCGGTACTCGCCGACCTCGGCTCGTTCGAGAAGGGTCTCGACACGGACGACCCGGTGATCACTCCGGGTATGATCTACACCTACGCCGCTCTCACCGAGGGTTGCCCTTATGTCAATTTTACCCCGAGTCTCGGTGCTGACGTTCCCGCGTTGCTCGCGCTGGCCGAGCGTGAGTGCGTGCCGGTCGCGGGCAAGGACGGCAAGACCGGTCAGACACTGATCAAGACCGTGCTCGCGCCCGCGTTCCGCTCCCGGGCGTTGACCGTCGACGGCTGGTACTCCACGAACATCCTCGGCAACCGGGACGGCCAGATCCTCGACGACCCGTCGTCGCTGGCCAGCAAGCTCGACACCAAGGGCTCGGTGCTCGACTCGATCCTCGGTTACGACGTCGAGGACCACATCGTGCGGATCGACTACTACCGGCCACGCGGTGACGCCAAGGAGGCGTGGGACAACATCGACCTGATCGGGTTCCTCGGTCAGCGGATGCAGCTCAAGGTCGACTTCCTGTGCCGGGACTCGATCCTCGCCGCTCCGCTCGTCCTGGAGCTCGTGCGGCTGCTCGCCGAGGCGTCCCGGCGTGGCGAGGGCGGCGCCCAGGAGCAACTGGGCTACTTCTTCAAAGCACCGATCACCCGCGACGGGCGCGTGCCCGAGCACGCCCTGCACGCCCAGGAGCGGGTCCTGCTCGACTGGCTGGACCGGACCGGATGACCGCGGTCGCGCCCGCGGTGCCGGATGTCCGGCTCGCCGCGGTCCCAGGGGTGTTCCGCGAGGTCGGCGACCTCAAGCGGGTGCGGGTGGCGCACGCCACCGGCTCGGTGGCCCAGCGGTCCTTCGTCCGCTCGTGGGCGGCGCTGGTGGCCGGCGCCGATCCCGGCCGGGTCGCCCGGACGGAATGTGGCGCCGCACTGGCCGGTGCGCGCCTGGCGGGGGTGGACGCCGCGGTGCTGCTGAACGCCGGGCTCGTGCCGGGCGACGTCGTGGAGGTGCTCGGGCGCGCGGTGGACGAGGTGGCAGGTGCGCTGCACCGGGCCGTGGTCGCCCGGGTGCATGCGGAGTTGCCCGACCTCGTGGCGGACGCCGCCGAGGGCCGAGCGCTCGGCCCGCTCCCCGGCTCGCCGAGCCTCCCGGGGTTCGTGGCGGCCCTGTGCCGCCAGCCGCGGGCCGGGGCGACCGCTCCCGGGAAGCCGCGGCTGGTCATCGAGCCTCCGGAGGACCACGGCGAGCACAGCTGGGCGGTGGCCGTCTACGGCGCGCTGCTGGCCGACGACCTGGGAGCCGACCCCGGCGAGGTGTTCCTGCTCGGGCTCGCCCACCACCTGCACAACGCCTCGCTGCCCGACGCGGGGTTCGCCGGCGAGACCCTGCTCGGCGAGCACCTCGACGCCGTGGTGCACCGCCTCACCGAGCGCGAGCTGGCGACGTTGCCGGTCGTGCTCGCGGCGCGGGTGCGCGTCCTGCTCGAGTGCCGCGCCGACGCCGACATCCCGGTCGGGCGGGCGTTCCATGCCGCCGACGTGCTCGACCGCGTGCTCCAGATGCACCATCACGCCCGCGCCGCCGGGTTCACCGTCGAGCAGGCACTGGTCGATCTGGAGCTCGTGCACGCAGGACCGGTGACGGACTACCACGACGCGGTGCTCGCTGCGGCGGGGCTATGAGTCCACCGACGACCGGGAGCCCACCGGCGACCACGCCGGACCCGGCCCTCGGCTGGCGCAGCGCCCGGGGGACGCCGCTGTACCGCGACACCCCGCACACGCTGCACGATGGCGAGCGGCGCTGGCCGGTCGTCGCGGACATCCCGTGGCTGCGGGCCGGGCGTGAGCAGGTCCGCGAGCAGGCCGTGGCGGCACTCGACGCCGGCGACCCCGACCGGGCCGCCGTCGTGCTGCTCGGTGACGCCGACGACTGGTGGGACCAGCCGCGCCCGCCCGACGCGCAACTGCGTGCGGCGCTCGCCGCCCCGACGCTGCGCGCTGCCGTCGAACTGCTGGGGCTCGGCCGGGTCGGCACCTACTTCGTGCACCGCTGGAGCGACCCGAGCTGGCTGGCGGCGCTCGCGCTCACCGCGGCCCATCCACCGGGCGAACGTCGGGTGGTCGACCTCGCGTGCGGCGCCGGGCACCTGCTGCGCCACCTCGCGCTGCACGGCACGCGGAACCTCACCGGCGTCGACGTCGTGTTCGCGAAGCTGTGGCTCGCCCGCCGTTTCGTCGTACCGCCGGACGCACCGGTCGCGCTCGTCTGCGCGGACCTGAGGTGCCCGTGGCCACTGCCCGAGCCGGCGGAACCACAGTACGTCGCCTGCCACGACGCGCTGTACTTCCTCGCCGGCAAGCAGGCGTTCGTGGCCGCGGCCCGCGCGCATGCCGGCCTGGGGGGAGCGGTGCTGCTCGGGCACTGCAACAACGCGTCGCACCCCACGGGCCGGGCCGGGCTCCCGCTCGACCCGTCCGGCTGGGCCGCGCTGCTGCCCGGGGCCCGCTGCTACGCCGAGGAGGAGCTGACGGCGTCCACCCTGGACGGTCGGATGCCGCGTCCCGCGCCGCCGGGTGAGTTGGGCGGCACCGAGGCCGTCGGGCTGGCCCTCGACGAGGCCGGACTGCCACCGCAGCCCGCGCTCGCCCAGCCGCCCCCGAGCCTGACCCTGCGGCCCAACCCGCTCTACGTCGACGGCCACCGCCGCTGGCCCGATGAGCGGTGGGCGGCGGAGTACGGCGACCGCGCCGGTGCCTACCTGCCCGAGCGCTGGGCAGACCGTCCGCGGCCGGCCGGACCCGGGTTCGCCGGGCCGGACCCGGTCCGCCACCGGTTGCTGGTCGACCTTCCGGAGCGCTGGTGAGTACCGCCACGGCCGGGACGGCGGCCGTGATGCGGGGGCCGGCCCCGGGCGAGCCGGTCGGCTGGGGGATCGTCGGCTGTGGTTGGGTGGCCCGCGACCACGTCCTGCCCGCCCTGCTGGCCACCCCCGGCGCCCGGTTGGCCGGGGCGTTCGACCGGGATCCGGCGGCCGCGGTCCGGCTCGCCGCCGCCGGTGGGACCGCCACCGAGGATCTCGGCGCGTTGCTCGCCCTGCCCGGCCTGCACGCGGTCTACGTCGCCACTCCCAACCACGCCCACGCCGAGGTCGTCACGGCCGTTGCCGCGCGCGGTGTGCCGGTGCTCTGCGAGAAGCCGCTGGCCGCCGACGTCGCCGACGCCGCCGCGCTCGTCGCGGCCTGCGGGCGCACCGGCGTGCTCGCCGGCGCGGCGTTCGACCAGCGCTTCCATCCCGCGCACCGGCGGATCGCCGAGCTCGTCGTCGCGGGCGAGCTGGGTACCGTGACCGCCGTGCGGATCGTCTACGGCTGCTGGCTGCCGCCGGACTGGAGCCCCGACGGCGACCCGCACGACAACTGGCGCGTCGACCCGGCGCGGGCCGGCGGGGGCGCCCTGGTCGACCTCGCGCCGCACGGGATAGACCTCGTCGGGGCGCTGCTCGGGCCCGCGCACGGCGGCGACCTCGAGACGCTGGTGGCGCTCACCCAGCGGCGGGTTCACGACTACCGCGTCGACGACGGCGCCGTACTCGCCGGCCGCACCGCGAGTGGGGCGCTGTTCAGCGCGCACGTCGCGTTCAACACCGCCGACCCGTTGCCCCGGCGGCGCCTCGAGGTCGTCGGCACCCGCGCGCAGCTCGTCGCCGTGGACACGATGGGCCAGACCGCGGGCGGCACGCTGACCCGGATCGACGCCCGTACCGGGGACCCGACCGATGTTCGGTTCGACACCGCCACCAGCCCGTTCGCCGCGCAGCTCGCGGCCTTCGGCGCTGCCGTCGCCGGCCCGGCGGAATGGCCGTGGCCGCTGCACCGCGACCTGCGCCTGCACGAACTACTGCACGCCGCCCTGGAAGGAAGCTGATCATGCCGTTGCGGCCGTACTCCTGCGGGAACTGCGGACACTGGCAGCGCTGGTTCGCCACGCCGCCGTTCTGCCCGATGTGCACCGACGTGCGCAACGCACTGCCCGACGACGGCTGGGAGTTCAGCACCGACGCCGAGGTCGCGGCCGGCCGGGAGGCGCGCTGGGCCCAGGTCGCCCCGGGCGTCACCGGGTACTGGTGCGAGCCGCAGCTCGGGCTCGGGACCACCGGCTGGGTGCTCGAGAGCGACGGCGGGCTGGTCGGTTGGGAGGGCGCGGGGTACTACCCGCCCGCGGCGATCGCCGACCTGCGGTCCCGCGGCGGGCTCGTCGCGCTCGGCGCGAGCCACGTGCACGGCTACGGCGCGCTGTGGCAGCTGCAGGACGAGCTCGACCCGCCGGTGCTCGCGATCGGCGTCGAGGACCTGCAGTGGACCAAGGCCTTCCGCGTCACCTGGCCCACCGACGACCGCCACGAGCTCGCGCCCGGTCTGGTGATGCACCGCAGCGGCGGGCACTTCCCCGGGCACACCGTGCTGCACGACGAACACCGCGGAATCCTGTTCGTCGGCGACCTCATCAAGGTCGACCTCGACGGCGACCAGCCGGTCGGGCTGTCCTGCCACAAGGCCTACCACGCCCAGATCCCACTGTCGCACGCCGAGGTGCGCCAGGCCCGCACCCTCGTGGAACGGTTGGAGTTCGACGCCGTCGCCACCCCGTTCGAGTACGCCGCGCCGGTGTCGACCAAGCAGGTGCTCGCCCTGTTCGACCGCCAGCTCGCCGGGCAGCCGGTGGCCGGCCCGATCCCGCTCGGGGAGCTGACATGACGACCTCGATGTCGACCGCCGACCGGTTCCGCGCGGCGCTGCCCCCCGGGCCGGTGGGTGATTTCATGATCACCGCGGCCGACCGGGTCGGGGTGCCCGTGGTCACCGCCGACTACGGGGGCACGCCCCGCAGCGTCGCGTGCGGTTACGGCGACACCGGCGAGCAGGCCCGCACCGGCGCCTACGGCGAGCTGGCCGAAGCGCTGCTGCTGCACGCGCACCTGCGCACGCTCACCCAGCGGCGGGCGTCCTACGCGGAGCTGCGCCGCGAGCTCGGCGACCGCGGCGTGGTCGACCCGCGGGCGCTCGTGCTCACCGCCGGCACCGATGTCGACGACGACCAGCCGCGCGACTGGCTGCCCGCGCTCCGGTGGCGCAGTATCGATGCGCGCTCCGCCGGCGCTGCGCGCGGCGGTGAGACGGTGCTGCTGCCCGCCGAGTTCTGTGCCTCGGACGGTGCTGACGTCCCGTGGCAGGACCCCGCCGAGCAGCTCATCACGGTGATCACGAACGGGTCCGGGGCCGGGGACACCGTCGAGCGGGCCATCGCCCACGGCCTGCTGGAACTGCTTCAGCGCGACGGCAACACCACCGCGTTCCGGGCGATGGACCCCGGCACCGTGCTCGACCTCGGTGCCGATCGCGGGGCCGTCCGCGACCCGGTCACCCTGCGCGCGCTCGACCGGATCGCCGGCGCCGGGGTCGAGGTGCTGCCCAAGCTCGCGTCCACCCAGTTCGGGATGGCCCATGTGCACGTCGTCGGGATCGACCGCGACCCGGACGCCGAGCCGCTGGCCGTCACCGCGTGCGGGGAGGCCGCGCACCCCGACCGAGAGGTGGCACTGCGCAAGGCGCTGCTGGAGTACGCTTCCGCCCGCTCGCGCAAGATCTTCGCCCACGGCGCGCTGGACCGGGTCCGCCACCTTGCACCCGACGACTACTGGGAGCGCGAGCTCGCCCACCCCGTGGCGCCGCAGGAGCCGCGTGCGCTGGCCACCATGCGGGACTGGTCGCGCCGGTCGGCCGCCGACCTGCACGGGCTGCTCGCGCCGACGGTGCTGTCCCGGCGCACGACCGTCCCGTTCTCGGCGCTGCCCACCGTCGCGCCGGGCTCACTCGACGATCCGCGCGTGCTGCTCGCGCACCTGCTCGACGTGCTCGCCGCGTTCGACGTGCTCGTCGTGCTGTGTCATCGGGAGTCGGGTGCCGGCGACGGGGCGGTCAGCGCCAAGGTCGTGGTGCCCGGACTGGAGGCCGAGACGATGTCCTACGGCCGCATCGGGCACCGCGGCGTCGGGAAGCTCCTGGAGCGCGACCTGGGCCTGGTGGGCCTCGGCAAGCCGCCGCGCGGGGACGCCGCGCCCGTCGTACTCACCGCCGAGGGCCGCGACGCGCTCGGCGGTGACGCCTGGCTGGACCTGCGGGCCGTCGCGCGCACCGTCGGGCCGCTCTACCCGCTCTACCGCGAGCCGAGCCGGCACGCGCTCGCCCGGACGGAACCGTCATGACTCTGCGCTACGCCTACAACACCAATGGGCTCACCAACCACCGTCTCGACGACGCGCTCGCCCTGCTCGCCGACTGCGGCTACGACGGCGTCGCGCTCACCCTCGACGTCGCTCACCACGACCCCTTCGCGCCCGACCTCGCCGGCCGCACCGTCGCCCTGCGACGGCGGTTGGGCCGGCTGGGGCTGGCCAGCGTCATCGAGACCGGCGCCCGGTTCCTGCTCGACCCGCGCCACAAGCACCAACCCACCCTCGTGACCGCCGAGCCCGATGCCCGGGCGCGGCGCGCGGCGTTCCTGCGGACCTGCGTCGACGTCGCCGCCGACCTGGGCAGCGAGGCCGTCTCGTTCTGGGCCGGCGTACCCGCCGCCGGTCTGGACCGCGGGGAGTGCTGGCGGTGGCTGGTCGACGGTGTCGCCGCGGTCGTGGAGCACGCGGCCGAACGGGGTGTGCCGGCGGCGTTCGAGCCCGAGCCCGGGATGCTCGTCGAGGACTGCGACGACTGGCGTCGGCTCGCCGCCGCCGTCCCCGGGCTCACGCTGGCGCTCGACACCGGACACTGCATCGTCACCGGGCGCTGGGAACCCGCCGACGCCGTGCGCGAGTTCGCGCCGCACCTTGGCGCCGTCGCCGTCGAGGACATGCCCCGCGGGCGCCACGAGCACCGCGCCCCCGGCGAGGGCGACATGGACCTGCCCGCGGTGCTCGGCGCGCTCGCCGACGTCGGATACTCCCGGCTCGTCTCACTCGAGCTGTCCCGCGACGCCCACCGCGCCGACACGCTCGTTCCCGCCGCGCTCGCCGCGCTGCGGGCCGCCGAAGCGCAGCGGTGGGTGTGCGCATGAGGATCTGTGTCGTCTCCCGCCGCTACTGGCCCGCGGTGTCGGGGATGAGCGCGTACGCGGAGAACCTGCTGCGCCACCTCGTCCGCGAGGGCCACGACGTGACGCTGGTGTCGCAGTACCGCGGGGACGAGGCGGGCCGCGCGGTCTACGGCGGGGGCCCGCCGCCGCCCGAGCGGGTGCCCGGCGGCGTCACGGTCGTCGCGCTGGAGGCGCACGGGGAGCAGGCCGTCGGCCGGGGCGAGCCCGCGGACTTCGAGGCCGACGTCGACACCATGACCCGCACCGTGCTCGATCTGCACGACGCCGAGCCCTTCGACGTGCTGCACGCCCAGTACGCCTACCCCAACGGGCTCGCCGTGCTGCGCGCGGCGCGGGCGGCCGGACTGCCGGCGGCGGTCTCGGTGCAGGGCGGCGACGGGCATTGGGTCGGCACCTGCTGCGCCACCCATCGCCTGCTGGTGCGCGCGGTGTTCGCGCACGCTCCGGCGCTGCTCATCGGCTCGCCGTCGTTCGCCGCGGAGGTGGCGCAGCGGCACGCGATCGATCCGGCGCGGTTCACCCTCGTGCCGGGCGCGACCGACGTCGAGCGGTTCACCCCCTCCCGGGCGCTCGGCCGGGTGTCCGATCCGGCCATCCTGCTCTACCACGGCCGCGTCGACGCCCGCAAGGGCGTGCTCGACCTGCTGGCGGCGGTGCGACTGCTGCTGGCGGCGGGCACCCGGGTGCGGTTGCTGGTCTCGGGGATCGGGCCGGACACTGCTCGGGTGCACGAGCGGATCACCGAGCTGGGCCTCGACGAGGCCGTCGACGTGCTGGGGGCGGTGCCCTACGAGCGAGCGCACGAGGTGTACCGGCGCGGCGAGATCTTCGTCAGCCCGACCTATGCCGAGGGGTTCTCCAACACGATCCTCGAGGCGATGGCCAGCGGGTTGCCCGTGGTGTCGACCGACGTGGTCGGGGTGCGCGACTGCGTCCGCCCCGACGACAACGGGGTGCTCGTCCCACCCGCCGACCCGCCCGCGCTGGCGGCCGGGATCCAGCGGATCCTCACCGATGACCTACTGCGCCGCCGGGTCGCCGAGCGCGCGCACAGCGACGTGCACCGGCGCTGGGCATGGCCCGTCGTCGCCGGCCAGATCACCACGGTCTACGAGAAGCTGCTCGCCGACGCCCCGGAGATCCCCGCGATCCCCGACCCGCCCGTCGACCCGTCATGCCGCTTCCGCGCGGCTCCGCACCTGCTGTGAGGCACGCCGTCGCGGTCAGCCCGCACCTGGACGACGCGGTGTTCTCCGCGGGCGCCACGATCGGCGGTCTGGTGGCCGCGGGCTGGCGGGTCCGCGTGGTCACCTGCTTCACCCTCAGCGTCGCTGACCCTTCGCCGTTCGCGCTGTCCACCCAGCTCGACAAGGGCCTGCCCGCCGACGTCGACTACCTGGCGCTGCGGCGCCGCGAGGACACCGCCGCGCTCACCGTCCTCGGCGCCGAGCCGGTGCACCTGCCGCTGCCCGAGGCCCCGCACCGCGGATACACCAGCGCGCCCGACCTGTTCGCCGGCGTGCACGACGACGACCGGATCGTCGACGACCTGCGTGCCGCGCTGGCCCCGCACCTCGCCGGCGCCGACGTCGTGCTCGCCCCGCAGGCCATCGGCGACCACGCCGACCATCGGGTGGCCGTCGACGCCGTCGCCGCGCTGGCCCCGGAGGCGCTGTGGTGGCGCGACACCCCCTACGTGCTCCGCCGCCCCGACGCCGTGCCCTGGACGGGCGTTCCGGCCGGCGGCGAGCAGGCCGTCGACGTCGCCGCGCACCTCACAGCCAAGATCGCCGCCGCCCGCTGCTACGCGACCCAGCTCGGACTCCAGTTCGGCGGCGCGGAGCACGTCGGACCGCAGCTGCGGCGCCTCGCCGCCACCGAGGCCGCCCGCACCGGCTCGGCCGCCCCGAGCGAGGTGTTCACGGTCCCGGCCACCCGGGCGACCCGGGTCACAGCCGACGGCCGGGTGGCCCGGTGAAGGTCCTCGTCACCGGCGGAGCGGGATTCATCGGCAGTACCATCGCGAGCGCGTGCCTGGACACCGGGATCGTCCCGGTGCTCCTCGACGACCTCAGCGTCGGGCGCCGAGAGTTCGTCGCCGGTCGCGCCTTCTACGAGGGCGGGATCGCGGATGCCGCGGTGATCGACCGGATCTTCGACGAGCACCCGGACATCGACGCCGTCGTGCACTGCGCGGCCCGGATCGTCGTGCCGCAGTCGCTCGCCGAGCCCATGGCGTACTACGACAACAATGTGGTCGGGACGCTGCGGCTGGTCCAGCACCTGCTCCGCCGCGGGGTCCACCGGTTCGTGTTCAGCTCCTCGGCGGCGATCTACGGGCCGGGCACGGACCTCACGGTCGACGAGTCCTCGCCGCTCGCCCCGTCGAGCCCGTACGCGCGCACGAAGGCGATGACCGAGCAGATCCTCGCCGACATCGCCGAGGCCACCGACCTGCGCCTGCTCTCGTTGCGCTATTTCAACCCGATCGGCGCCGATCCCCAGCTGCGCACCGGGTTGCAGGGCGTCGCGCCGACCCATGCACTCGGCCAGCTGATCATCGCGTACACCACCGGTCGAGCATTCACCCTCACCGGCACGGACTGGCCGACCCGCGACGGCTCCGCGGTCCGCGACTACGTCCACGTCTGGGATCTCGCCCACGCCCACGTCCGCGCGCTGCAGCGCTTCGACGCCGTGACGGCCGGCGCGAACCATCTCGCGATCAACCTCGGCACCGGGAACGGCACGACGGTGCGCGAGCTGGTGACAGCCTTCCAGGACGTCACGGGGGGTGGGCTGACGGTCGTCGAGGGGCCGCCGCGGCCGGGTGACGTGATCGGCTGCTACACCCGCTCCACCCGGGCGGTCCAGCTGCTGCACTGGCGCGGGGAGAAGAGCCTGACCGACGGCGTGCGCGACGCGCTGGCCTGGGCGCGGCGGCGTCCCGTCGTCCTCGGTGCGTAGCCGGTCAGGAGCGACGTCATGGGGAAGCGCACCTGCCAGCCGTCAGCGGAATGAGCGGAGCACTGCTCATGGGGTCACCCGGCCGGAGGTGGGCCACGACGCGGTAGTCGCCGGCGCCGGGGAGCGGGCTCTGCTTTCCGTGGTCGTAGATCCATACGGTGAAACCGCGGGCGAGTAGCTCGCCCGCAAGAGCGCGGATGTCGTCCCAGTCGTCGTTCTCGGCGCTCTGCAGCTCGTTTCGTTCAGGCTTGCTGAGCGGGCCTTCGAACAGACGCGCGTGCAGGTGGAACACGCTCATGAGTGCCCGATCCGTGCGTCGCGGCGCGGTAGGGAGCGCATCGGTCTGGTCTCCTTTAATGATCCACGTGCACCAGGGTTGACCCCTCGTGCTTCGCATGGGCTCAGCCCGCGTGCCAGGCGCTCCCCGGACTCGGGTAGGTCCGCCGGCCCGACTCGCACGCAGCCGTATACGAGCTGTTGCAGGGTCGTCAGGACGTGCTCCCTCGGGGCGAGGAGGGTCGGACGGACGACGGGCTCGGGGACCACCGTCGCTCGTCCGACCAGCGCAAGGACGGTCACAGGACCGCCAAGTTGTGCTCGGCGACCTGCATGCGTTCGCACGGCCAGGGAGCCACGGACAGCACACAGGTCGGCATCGTTGACATGCCCGTTCACCACCACCGCGACCGTGCTGCACAGCAGCTCCAGTTCAGGCGGGAAGTAGCCCACACCGGGTACGGTTGCGGTGCTGACGGGCACTTCATCGGGTCGTTCTCCCTGGTCGCGGCCAAGTTCCGGGTCTACCCCCGACTCTGTTACCGCCCGGCAGCCCTGCCCATGACGGCCAGGGTTTGTGGGCTATACATGGGCGGTATATGGGGCGTACCCGTCAGGCGAGCATGGCGGGTAAGCTGCCTGGCTAGAGCCCTTACCGCTATGCCAACCAGTCAGGTCAGCCCGATGAACAGGAGCAGTGCGCCGCGTTACTGCCGTTGTGGTGCACGCCTCGGTCGTGACCACTCCGGAAGCTTGTGTAGTGCGTGTGAGAAGCAACTTGTCGCTCTGCGGGTCGAGGCGCCGGAGGTGCCAGCCGACTTCTGGGAGACCGAACAGCTTCGTGACGCTTTCGCGACGCAGCACATCGGGCGGGTTTCGCGGGCGTATCGGAAGCACCCGCATCACATGACGGTGTATGGTAGGGACGGCATACCACAAGCGGTCGTTGGCGACTGGCTCGGTCTCACACAGGCGCAGATCAGCAGAATCGAGAATGGGGCACCCGTTCGTCACCTCGATAGTCTAACCCATTGGGCGCAAAGCTTGCATATTCCCAATTATTTGTTGTGGTTCAGACTCCCTGACCGACCGGGGCACGAACCGGCTGCGCTTGACTTTAACCTCAAGCGGTCAGACCAGCTTCCGCCCGACGCTTCAGCGCAGCCGAATGTGGTAATTATCGGAACGGCTGGGCAGGAACAGCCTGATCCGATGCCACGTCGCACCTTCCTGCTAGATGGCGTCGCCACCCTCAGTACGTCCACCAGCACCAAGGCAAGTGCAGCATCTTCTCGAGCGCTTGCCATCCGATGTGATGACGAGTTTGGGTTCGCCACGGCACTCACCGATCGGTGGCCGGCAACCATATTGAGTCGTCCGATCCCAGCCGAGGGCGCTGATTGGCGAGTACGCCTCCCAGCTGGCCGCATATTTGACGGCGCTGAGCTGATAACGCAGGTCCATGCGAATGTTGAGCGGCCTGGCAGCAGCGTCGCACTCGTCCAGTCCGAACGTCGAAGACTGGCGCAGTTCACTCGCCCTCGTCAACGCGGGCTGCTGGTTGCCGCAGATAACGCTGTCGAGGGCGGTGCGTACTACGCGCTGGACGCCCGCGAGTCCGCCCGACAGGCGATAGAGCAGCCAGACAGCCCGGTTATTACCATTCCGCACGCATATTTGCTCGATGACATCACCTATGGCGTGGTGTGGGCTATGGCTAATCTCGACGATGCCGTGCTGGCTGACGACGGTCCATTGCACATCCACCGACAAGACCTCGCACACTACGAAGGCCTGACCGGATCGACCGTCAGTCGGGAGGGGGCTGGTGATCTCGCCGTCATCTCACAGATGTGGCTTGGTTCCGACTTCTGCGCCCGGCACATCGTTCGCAACCTTAGCCGTCTCCAGGCATCGCCGCTGTTTTGGACTCGCGAGCAACGCGGCGAGGAAGCCTCCACCTGGCTGCTGTGGCGACATAAATTTGCCTATTTGCAACGCACCAGTTCCCTCGGGACACCAGTTGCCCGCGGTTTCTGCTTACCCGAGTATCTGGTTGACGCGTCACCGCGACATGAACGCGTTCTGTTGCTCCTGTCTGCGGCCCTGATGGAGTCGTTCGGCATTCGCGTTTGCGTGACCCCTGAGCCGAGCTACGGCACAGTGGAAGGGTTTGCGCTTGGTGGTCCCGTCATTGTGGCCAACTGGATTCGCACGCCAGGTCTGTGGCACGTCGACACCCGCAACTCCGGTGACCGATCGCGGTTCAGCGAGACCGCCGGGCAGGTCAAGGCTCACTCCGTCGTTGACGGACTGACACCACGTCGCCGCCTGATGGCATTGGCGGCATACCTTAACATCCCTTGGAGGTGGTTTCACTCCCGATGTGCTGAGCTCGGCGCTGAGGGCTTCGCCAGGCTGGCAGCGCCTCGCAGTAGGTTGCTTACAGTTGACGGACTGAACCTCGCAGCTCGCTACGTTGGGCAACTCAGCAACTCGTAGCGTCAATCGTTCTACTAGAGAGGTATTTTCCCTTGCGAGCCAGCGAACTCACCATCGGCCGGACCTTCGGCGTCAACTTCGATCATGGCGAGAACTTCTACGCCGCCTTGACCGACTTCTGTCGCACACACGGTGTCCGGCAAGGCTACATTCCGATGTTCATCGCAGGCATGCGCCACGTCGAACTGGTCGGTAGTTGCGAGAAACTCGGCAACCTTGATGCACCGGTATGGACGAAGGTCCACCTCGAAAACGCAGAGGCATTCGGGGGAGGCACCCTGGCCTACGACCCGGATACCGACACCGTGCTTCCACACATCCACGTCTCAGTCGGACTCAAAACCCACTCGGCAACCGCCTACACCAGCCACCTGCTCGACGCCACGATCCAATTCCTCACCGAGATGTACATCGTGGAGGTGACCGGACCGAGCATGAGCCGACCACGTCAACCGCAGCTCTACGACGTACCACTCTTGACTTTCGACTGAGTCTGGATGGCACCGAAGAGACTTGTTGCCGGAAGGAAGGGCATCTGCGAGATGCGATTTTTGCGCAGTGCGACGAATACCTCCGTACGATTCGATGCCTTCCCACTTCACCAGCACCGCATCCACCTGACCGGCCGGTGGGTCGGGCTCAGTTACCGGAGTCACGAGGAAGAGGCGAAGACCCGATGACCGAGCCGCCCGTCACCGGCCCCGACTGCGTCGAGGTCGTCATCACCGCCGAGAGCGCCGACTGGCTCGTCGACTTCACCCGCTCGCTCGTCGAGGACAGACTCGTGGCATGCGGACACCACATCGCGTCAATCCGCGCGATCTACCGTTGGGACGGTCAGATCCACGACGACCCGCAAGGCCGAGCCGGGCTGCACACGCGGGCATCGCTCGTCTCCGAGATCGTCGCCCGCGCCGACCGCGACCACGCAGATGAGGTGCCCTGCGTCATCGCGATGCCCCTCACCGCCGGCCACCCGTCCTATCTGCAGTGGATCTACAACGAGACGCGCGAGCCGACCGCGAGCTGACGGACCCGAGTCAGGCTTGGCGAGCGGGGTCAGGACCGGATCTCCGGCCTCTTGAGTGACCGAGGCGCGAACCCGTACAGGCTCATCGCTGCCGACGAGTCAGCCGAAGGTCTCCTGATCACCGACCTCACCCGCGACGACTGGCACGTCATCGACGCCTTCGAGGACGACCGCTACGACCTGCACCAGCTGCAGCTCGCCGACGAGCGGTACGCATGGGCCTACGTCTACAGCGCAACTCTTGCGGCGCCCGCCGGTTTATGGGACTCGCAGCATTTCACCGAGCGTCATCTCACAGAGTACGTCCGACGATGCATCGCCTGGCGCCAGCGACACTGCGTTCCCGCCTGCACGGCCGAGTAGTCCTCTCGCGGATCAAAGGGTACGCACGCACGCTGGACCTCCCTACCTGCGTATTTGTACGTTCGCAAGGAGGGTGATCACTTCGGTGAGCCGCTCAGGCCGCCGACGACGACTGCGGGATCTCGAGGTGGGGCGGGTCTGCGCAGACGCAGAAGCAGAAGGTGAAGTTCGGAGACTTCGGGTACCTGACTCCGTCGACGGCGCCGACGGCGCCGAGGCGGCCGGTCAGGGTGTCAACTGCCGCGGCTTGGGGGCCGGGTCGTTCGGCATCCGAACGGGTTCCGCTGCTGCGGGAAGTGTGCTGGGCATTCATCAGGGTGCCTCAACTCTTGATCCGTTGCGGGGATCCGCGACCCGCTCGATCGCGGACGGATCTGCACATACGTGCTGATCCTTGCGGCAGAGACACGTTGGGCAACAGGACAACAGACACGAGCCTCGTTGACGTTTGTCATGGCCGCGCTGCGACCGTTCGACGAAAATGCAGGCGGCGGGGAGGCACCTCACCCGCCGGCGAGGACCGGGAGCTCGCCGAATTCGCCCGATTCGCACCGCGAGCTGACCGGTGTGACCGCAGCGTCGAGCCGGTGGCCCGCGGGCGGAGCAGGTGACGCGCTCGGGCTTGTCCGTCAGTCTGCGAGCACCTGATGTTCATTACCTGCACCTGAGGACGAACCAGATAGGCTTCCGACTGGCCGAGGAGTGAGTTCTCGCGTCCTGGTCGCCTCGGAGCGGTTGTCCTGACGTCGCCACACAGTCCGGCAGGTAGGGCATCACCATGATCGTATCGCACCTCGGCGGCGGGTTGGTTCTTGTCAGCTCTCGACTCGCCTCGCTCGCCCCCATCCAGCAGCTCGTGCGGGTCGTCGGGGGTGGTGCCACGGTCGATCTCACGTTCCTCGAGGCACTCACCGGTTCCAGGTCGACCGCGCACGCGGCACCCGACCACGCCGTCTCCGACCTGCTACGACCGGCGCAGGGCGTTGTGGGGCTTCCCGCGCGCCCGAAGCTCGGCGCGCCGACACCGCACCCGTTGTTGGATACCGCAGCGGGTCCTCGTCCGCGCCGTGCCAGTGCTCGCGCACGACGTCGTGCGCGGAAGCCGGCTGGTCGACGAGATCGTTCCCGCCGACGCGGCGCTCCTCGCTCTCCTGGTGGCCGGGGTGTCGCTTCCGAGTTCGTCAGCGGGAAGGGGCAGCGCGCGCAGCAGGGCCGGGTCGCCGTGCTGACCGAGCGATGCTCTGACGCCGCGGCCGCCTGTAGAAGGCCGTCCAGGCCACTCGCGGTGGGGTCGTGTTCATCGGTGCCGCCGCGGTGACCGGCGGCGGTGCGGCGCAAATCGGATCGTCACGGTGACTGGATCCGACCCCGGAATCCCCGCGGCGCCCGACCCCTCGCGGCGGCGGCCGGTGCTGCGCCGCCACCTCGGGTTGACCGTCGTTGCGGGCGAGGGCGTCTTCTTGGTGTGCGAGCACGGCAGCGCGGTCGTGGAGGAGCCGGTCGCCCAGCGGATCCTGGCCCTGCTTGACGGCCGTACTCTCGACGCGGTAGTGGCCGCGGTGGCCGGTGAGCACGACGGTGCGACGGTGCGGGTCACGGTCGAACAGTTAGTCGCCGCCGGCCTGGTGGGGTCGGCGGATCCAGGTGAGGACCCGCGCTCGGCGGGCTACTGGGAGTCCGCTGGGTTGGTCGCCGCCGACGCCGAGGCCGGTGCGGGTCGGCCCGTCCGGCTCCACACCGTCGGGATGCTGGACCGGGATGGTATTGCGGAAGCGCTGGCGGTGGCCGGGCTGCGGCTGACAACCGGGCCTGATCCGGCGTTGGAGCTGGTTCTCACCGACGACTATTTGCATCCCGCGCTCACCGAGCTGGACACCGAGCTGCGGTCCGCCGACCGGCCGTGGCTGCTCGCGAAGCCAGTCGGTATCCGGCTCCACGTCGGTCCGATATTCGAACCGGGGGAGGCCTGCTACCAGTGCCTCGCCGTCCGACTGCGAGGCCACCGCCCCGTGGAGCAGTACCTGTCCGGGCTCGATCTCCCCTCGGCCCGACCCGCGCCCGGCCGCGCGGCGCGGTACGGCCCGTCCTGGCCGGCTCCGCCACCGGTGGACGTGGCCGCGACCCGGACGCTCGGCGTCGGGCTGGTGGCGACCGCAGCCGTGAACTGGCTCGCCGGTCACCGCACGGGTGCGCGCGCCGTGACCGTGCTGGATGCGCTCACCTCCACGATCAGCACCCATCAGGTACATCGGCGCCCGCAGTGCCCCGGCTGCGGGGATCCCACCCTGGTCACCGCCAGGATGTCCGGTCCGGTCCGCCCGACCGCCCGGCGGGCCGTGGAGCACCGCGACGGGGGCCATCGCGCCCGCGCGCCCGCGCAGATGTTGGCCGATCACGCCCACCTGGTCGACCCGTTGACCGGGGTGGTGCCCGCGCTGGTCCCGATGACGCCGGCCCCGCCGTTCGTGCACGTCTACTCGGCCGGACCCAACCGCGCCCTGCCGGTCAGGTCGCTGCGCAGCCTGCGGTCCGGGCTCCGGACGCAGAGCTGCGGCAAGGGAAGCACTGATGTGCAGGCGCGGGCCAGTGCCCTCGGGGAGGCGATGGAGCGTGCGAGTGGGGTGTTTCACGGCGACGAGCCACGGATCAGGGCGAGCTACAACCAGCTCGGGGGCGCGGGCCTCCACCCCAACGTCTGTCAGCTTTTTAGCGAACGCCAGTTCGCCGAGCGGGCTGTGCGCAACCGAGTCGACCAGCCATCGCAGTGGGTGCCCGACCCGCTCGACCCCGCCGCCGAGCTGGACTGGACCCCGGTCTGGTCGCTGACCGCGGAATGCCACCGGTACCTGCCGACGTCCCTGCTGTTCTTCGGCTACCCCACACGCGGGCCGCTGCATTGCTGGGCGGACTCCAACGGAAACGCCGCGGGCACCAGTGTGGAGGACGCCTGCCTGCAGGGCTGCTACGAGGTCGTCGAACGAGACAGCGTGGCGATCTGGTGGTACAACCGGCTGCGCCGCCCCGCGGTCGACCTGGATGATCCACCCGACTCCTGGATCGACCGGCTGCGGTCCACCTACACCGGGCTGGGCCGCGAGGTGTGGGCACTCGACGTCACCGCCGACCTGGGGATCCCCGCAGTCGCCGCCCTCAGCCGGCGGACCGACAAACCCGCCGAGGACATCATCTTCGGGTTCGGGGCCCACACCGACGGCCGCATCGCACTGCGGCGGGCGTTTAGCGAGCTCAACCAGTTCCTGCCGGCCGTCATGCACGTTCAGGCCGACGGCGCCGGCTACGCCTCGGCCGACCCGACCCAGCTGCACTGGTGGCGTTCGGCCACCCTCGCCGAGCATCCATACCTGTTGCCCGCCCCGGACCGGCCGGCGACCCGGTTCGCCGAACCCGCCCCCGACGACGGTGATCTCGCCCTGGAGCTGGCCGAGTGCCGGACCCGGCTCGAGCAACGGGGGCTGGAGGTGCTCGCCATCGACATGACCCGACCCGATATCGGACTGCCCGTGATGAAGGTCATCGTGCCCGGAATGCGACACTTCTGGGAGCGGTTCGCGCCGGGTCGGCTCTACGAGGTACCCGTCTCCATCGGCGCGCTGAGCTGTGCCCTGGAGGAGGACCAGCTCAACCCCGTCCCGATCTTCGTCTGATGTCTGTCAGGATGGCCCCGCGCATCCGAATGTGGTTGCGTGGCTCCGTGGCCGCGCCGACCCTGAGTGCGACCAAGAGACTGGGGAACGGGGGCACAGCACGGTGCGGCGTCCCATCCTGGGTCTCCTACGGTTGATCGACGCGCTGCGGGACAGACTCGAGGGCATCCATGACTCGGGTACTGCGATTCTCTACCCCGCGGTGGCCGGAACGTGTCTGTTCCGACTCGTGCTCATCAGCTTTCCGCTGATCGACCTGCTGACCCGACAGGAACCGGTCGCGTGGGGCGCCGGAGGTGCTTCGGTGGCCGTGATCGTCGTGGCCCAGATCGTGATCATGCTGCGGGTGCTGCGTGGTGGGTTGCGGGACACCGTCGCGAGGGTGCTCGCCAGCGTCGAGTTCCTGGTGGGGGTTGCGGTGGTGTACGCCTTCGGGAAGTTCTGGATCGCCACCCCGGTGTTCGGGCTCGTCGACGTGTTGCTCTGCCTGGATGGTGTGGCGCTGGCCGGTGTCACGTTCGTCGGAATGACGGCCTACGTGCTTGGCGTCGCGCGCCTGTATGAGCCAGTGGAGCTGCTCGCTCAGCTCGGCGAGTTCGGGCTAAGTGTCCTCGTACTGTACGCCGTACCGAAGCTCGCGATCGCACTGCGGGAGCTCCACAAGGCTCGGGCCGAGGTTGCAGCCCTCGCCCTGGCCAACGAGCGGGTCAGGGTCGCACGCGATCTGCACGACACGCTCGGGCAGAGCCTCTCAGTGGTGCTACTCAAGCTCGATGTCGTGGAGCGGGTAGCGGCGAACAACCCCCCGCGCCGCCGACGCGAGCTGGCGGAAACGCGCACCCTGCTGCGTGGTGCCGTCGAGGAGATGCAGCGCGTGGTGAGTGGGCTGCGGCAGACCACGCTGCCCGGGGAGATCGCCAGTGCGTGCAGCGTGCTGAACTCGGCCGGCATCGCGACCACCGCGTCGGTCGAAGACCTCAACCTGTGCCCGGAGGTGGCCGAGGCGCTGGCGTGGGTCGTCAGAGAGGGGACGACCAACGTGCTGCGACACAGCACCGCGTCCCGCTGTGAGATCGTCCTGAGGTCGTGCGGCCCGCAGGTGGAACTCTGCATGACAAACGATGGCCAGCCGCTGTCAAGTCCGCTCACACCATCGGGCGGGACCGGCATCAGCGGGCTACAACAGCGGCTACAAAGCATCGACGGAGTGCTCAGCACCGGGCCGGGCGCCGCTGGTGGGTTCACGATCAGTGCCAACGTGCCGGGCGGGGGTTGTTCGTGAACCCGGACGGTGCAGTTATCACGGTGCTGCTCGCCGAGGACCACCTGATGATTCGCTCAGCGCTCCGCTCGCTGGTCAACGCGGAACCCGACCTATGTGTCGTGGCCGAATGTGGCCGCGGTGACGAGGCAGTCGCGCTGGTCGCTTCCCGACAGCCAGATGTAGCGGTGCTCGACCTCGAGATGCCCGTGCTGGACGGGCTCGCCGCGTGCGAGGCAATCGTCCAGAGCCACTCGAGCTGCCGCTGCCTCGCGCTCACCGCCCTGAACAAACCCGGCGGACTACAGCGGGCATTGCGGGCCGGAGCTTGCGGCTACATCGTCAAGCACGCGCCCGCGGAGGAACTGCTCCGAGCAATCCGTTCGGTCGCCGCTGGTCAACGAGTCGTCGACGCCTCGCTCGCGGTGGCCGCGCTCGAAGTGCAGAACGCGTTAGTCACCCAGCGTGAACTCGACGTCGTGCGGCTCCTCGCGGAGGGCACCTCCGATCGCGAGATCGCCCGCCGGCTGCATCTTTCGCACGGCACAGTACGCAACTATGTGTCGAACGTGATGGCGAAAGTCGGCGCCCGCAACCGAGTGGACCTGGTGCGGATCGGCGTGGAGTACGGCTGGCTGTGGCCTCGGACGTAAGCGCCCAACTGACGCAAGACCCGCGCGGGGGTGCAGGTGACGTGGATCAGGCTGACGATCACGGTGAGCCGCGCAGACCGCCATCCCGCTCGAGGCTGCGTTAATCAGCTCGAAGGGCCGCTCCGCCGCCCGTGTCGGCGATACGGAGCAGTCTCGTTCTTCTGCAAGTAATGGGCTAAGGAAACTATCATGCAGTTCTCGCACGCGAGTTGATGGCTGCCCTCACGAACGCCGAAGGCGGGCAGCTGCGGATACCTCGACGTGGTGTAGCGCGAACGCGGTGGTCTCACTCCAACAGCGCTAGCGGCCATGCGGGTACCCGGACGAACCTTGTCGGTACAACATGTAACCAGTTGTTCATCAACTCGACTCAAGTAGGTGGTTGACAGTGCCGTAGCGGTATCACAGGTCACTGACGGTGACGTTGGGCGATGCGAGGTCGAGGAGGCCATCGTGTCAGAGGTAAACGCCAGCTTACGCGTGCCGTCGGTTCTCATGCCACGGGTCGCGCGGCCGGTACTGCACGAGCTGCTCGATCACGCCACCCGACGCAAGGTGTGCATGGTAGTGGGTGCCGCGGGTTGGGGCAAAAGCACCGCGGTGGGTTCATGGACGCGCGGTTGCACGACCGCGTGGGTGCATTACAGCAGTCATCGGGGCGACCCCCTGGAGTTCGCGCAGTGCGTGCGCAACGCGCTGCAGACCCGAACGGCTATGCTCCGAGCCGAGGTTGCCACACTGGAGGCCGTGGTCGACCGCGGAGCCGGCTACGCCACGACATTGTGTGCGTGCCTGCGTAAGTCGTTGCGCGACGATCTTGTTGTGGTCGTGGACGACCTCCACGAGCTACCACCCGACAGCGACCCGGTGCGGCTGTTGGAGGAACTGTGCCAGCACGGCCCGGATCGGCTGCATATGGTCCTGCTATCGCGGCGAGGGTGTCCGTTCTCGTTGACCCGGCTGCGGGGCCGGGGCCAGGTCAACGAGATCCAGGCGGCCGATCTTGCCCTCGACGTCGTGGAGATCGCGACGTTGCTGCGCTCGACCCTGGGTGAGGAACCCGGTGGTCTGGCGGCGCAGGTTCGGGAGTGCACCGCGGGTTGGCCTGCCGCGGTCTGCATGGCGGTGGACACGCTGTGTGCCGTCGACCCGGATCAACGCATTGCCGCTCTTGACCGGCTCGTCGATGCCGGCGAGCTCCTGCACACCTACCTGGCCGAGGAGGTCATCGGTGGGGAGCCCGAGCCGGCGCGGGAGCTGTTGGGCCGGCTGGGCGTCTTCGGGGAGGCGAGCGCGGCGTTGGCTGTGGGGTCGGGCAGTAGCGGTGCCAGGTTGTTGGCTGATCTGACTGGTCGGGGGCTGTTACACCGTATCCCCGGCCATCTCGACCGGTGGTCGCTGATTCGGCCGTTGCGCGAGTTCTACGCTCGTGAGCCCACCCTGGACGCCGACCAGCGCGTGGGGCTGCATCGGCAAGCCGCACGGGAGTGCACCGCCCGGGGTGACCATGCCGAGGCCCTGGGGCATCTCCTGGCGGCGGGTGCGCACGGCGACTGCGCGGCCTTGCTGATCGAACACGGCTCCGCGATAGTGAACGGCGGGCACCTTGATGTGGTGCTCGAGGCAGGTGAGTTGGCAGCGCAGCACCTCACTGATCCCCGGATCCAGCGGGTGATCGGCCACGCCCGGCAGGTACGGGGGCAGTGGGACAGCGCCCTGACGTGCTTTCGACGCGCCAGCAACGATGAAGAGGAGCTGCATCCCGCACTCGCCTGGCAGGTCGGTTTGATCGCCTACGCGCGGGGGGAGTTCAACGAGATCCTCCTGCTGCGCGACCGGGCACGGCTGGCGGTGGGCGACGCCACCGACCGGGCACGGCTGTTCGCGCTGGCGGCGACGGCGTGTCGGATGGTCGGCGACGACATCCGATGTCGCGCCGAGGTGGAGCAGGCAGTGGCGGCGGCCCACCAGTCCGAGGATCCCAGCGCACACGCCAGCGCCTTCATGGTGCTCGCGGTGCTCGCCGCCGCCCGGGGCGATTGTGTGCGGGCCGAGCTGCACTGCATCAACGCCCTACAGGCCGCGCAGGCGGGCGGAGACCTCCTACAGGTGCTGCGGCTGCGGGTGATCCGGGCGGTCAACCTCGTCGAGCTCGGGGTGGTGCGCGAGGGTCTGGCCGAGGCGCAGACCGCCCTGCAGCTCGGTGCGAGCTGCGGTGATCCGTTCCTCACCGCGCTGGCCCTCGTCGCCCGTGGCCGGGCGAGCATTCGTCTGGGCGCGCACGAGGAAGCTTTCGCCGACTTCGCTGAGGCCCGCGACCGGCTGCAGCACCTCGAGTCCCGGTTCCTGGCGTGGGCGCTGTGCGGGCTCGGGGACCTGTACCGGATACGGGGGCAGCTGGCCCGCGCCCGGGGGGCCTACGAGGAGGCCATCGCCCTGGCCGAGCCCGGCCACGAGATTCTGGGCCTGTCCTGGGCGCTGAGCGGACTCGCCCGCATCCGGGCCGGCGACAACATCGCCGCGGCACGCGAGCTCGCCGAGCGGGTGGTAGCACTCGACGACGGGCTTTGCCGGGTCGAGGCGCTGCTGACCCGAGGCTGGGTCGCGCTGACCGCGGGCCACCGCGACACCGCAGCCGCCGACGCGGCCAGGGCCGGCGAGCTGGCCCGGGCCCGGCGCGACAACCCCGGGATCGCGGAGGCCATCGCGCTGGGTGTGCTTTGTACCTCCGATCCCGCCCAACATCCCGGCCCACTCGCCGAGGCCATCCAGATCTGGGAGGACGCGGGCTGTCGAGTCGACGCCGCTGCCTACCGGGTCGTGGCCGACCGTGTCGGGGTGCCGGTTCCCGGCCTGTCCGTCGAGCGTGCCGAGCAGACACTGCGCGAGTGCGGGGTGGACATCGAGTCGCGGCGCGTCGCCGGGCCGCTGGCCGTCGTGGCCGCCTTCGCGCCCGCGCTGTCGATCCGCGCGCTCGGGGTGTTCCAGGTCCTGCTTGGCGGCGAACCGATCCCCCCGGGAGCATGGCAGTCCCGCAAGGCCCGGGATCTGCTCAAGATCCTCGTCGCGCGACGGCGCCCGGTGCCCCGAGACCAGCTGATGGAACTGCTCTGGCCAGAAACCGACCCCGCCAAGTCCGGGAATCGGCTCTCGGTCCAGCTGTCCACGCTGCGCAATGTGCTGCAGTGCCCCTCAGACACCGAGACCGGGCCGCTGCTCACCGCCGGAGGCGCCGTGGGTCTAG
>JBBSGM010000034.1:0-34154 GCA_038254065.1 Mycobacteriales bacterium
CAAGATTCTTCGCGCACTGGGCCTGGATCACCTACGCCCCCAAGGTCTGGTGACCAGGACGACAAGAGCCGTATGACGGGAGACTGTCACGTACGGATCTGTGAGGGCCGGGGGGTGAAATTCCCCCCGGCTACTCGGCGGATCAGACGTTGAACCGATACTCCACCCGACTCCGGTGCGGAACAACATCTGGCGCTCAACGCCGGGTGGCCGTCAGCCTGGATGAATGCGGTGCGACCCCGAACGTCACGCCTGGGAGCCGCTGTCCGTCGCCGAGGTCGACTCGCTCTTCCGGAACCGTCCGGCGCGCTGATGGCTGTCTGGCGGGTGGGCCATCGATCACTGGTTGGGCACCACGACTACCCAATGTGACTTTGCACAGCGATATTTTGCACAGCGATATGCGGGAATGCTATTCTAAAGGGTGCGATCAGAGAATGAATTCATAGCTCTACAGCTTAATAATAGCATGGGTGAGGAGAGCGTGGACAGACCCCCCTTCGAGCAGGAGTTGGAGGCGGAGACCGGGCGGATCCGCCGGCTGCATGCGCTGCTCGCCACCGAGCTCGCGGCCGCCACGGCCCAGGCGCGGGGCATGCTGGCCGCGCCGACGGGCGGGGAGCTCAGCGCCCGCTGGGAGCGCGACGTCTCCGTGCACCGCTGGTCGGAGCGGGCGGGCGCGCTGACCGCCGCCCGCTCGGGGTTGTGCTTCGGCCGGCTCGACCACACCGACGGGTCGACGAGCTACATCGGCCGCATCGGGCTCACCGATCCCGCGCCCGGGGAGAGCGCGCTCATCGACTGGCGGGCGCCCGCCGCCCAGCCGTTCTACTGCGCAACTTTGGCCACACCGCTCGGCGTGACCCGGCGACGGCATTTCCAGCTCGCCGGAACGGCGCCCAACGAGCGGGTCGCCACTTTCCACGACGATGTGCTGGACCGGGCGGCCCTCGCGCGCGCCGATTCCGAATCCGCTTCCGATCCGGCGCTGCTCGCGGCGCTGAAGGCGCCGCGCGGGTCGACGATGCGCGACATCGTGACGACGATCCAGGCCGAGCAGGACGCGATCATCCGGCTGCCGCTCTCCGGCGTCGTCGTGATCGAGGGCGGCCCGGGGACCGGGAAGACCGCGGTCGCGCTGCACCGCGTCGCCTACCTGCTCTACACCCATCGCGAGCGGCTGGCCCGCAGCGGCGTGCTGGTCGTCGGCCCCAGCGCCGGGTTCATCTCCTACGTCGGGGGCGTGCTCCCCGCACTGGGCGAGTCGGCGGTGGTGTTCACCACCCCCGGCAGGCTGGCGCACGGCGTCGTCGCGACCGCCGTCGATCAGGACGAGGCGGCCCGCACGAAGGGCGGGCTGGCGATGCTGGACGTACTGCGCCGCACCGTCGCCGACCGGCAGGAGCTGCCCGGGTCGCCGATCGCGATCGAGCTCGACGACGTCACCGTCGAGATCGACCGTGCGACGGCGGCAGAAGCCAGGAGGCGCGCCCGGGCCACCGACCTGCCCCACAACGCTGCACGCACGACGTTCCGCGACACGCTCGGCAGCCTGCTCGTCCAGCAGGGCGTCGAGCGGCTCGACCAGGACCTGGAGGACCCGCCCGAGCTCGCCGAGCTCCTCCGCGAGCTCGGCGACCTCCCGGAGATCGCGCCGGCGGGAGCGGCGCAGGTGTCGGCAGAGCTGCGCCACGAGCTGCGCCACGACCTGCGCTGCGACCTCGGCTTCCACGCGGCGGTCGAGCGGCTCTGGCCGGTGCTGACCCCGGAGCAGCTGCTCGACGAGCTCTTCGCGTCGCCGGACCGGCTGGCCTGCGCAGGCGGCGAGATCGGCCTCTCCGGGCTATACCGCGCCGAGGGCTCCGCGTGGACGGTGGCGGACGCGCCGCTGCTCGACGAGCTGGCCGAGCTGCTCGGTCCCCCGCCCGGCCCGCCGGCCCGGCCGAGCGAGCCCGACAGCGCCTACGCCGCGGAGGTGCTGAGCATCCTGGAGTCGGCCGACCGCCAGCTCGCCGGGGAGGATCCCGACGAGCTGCGCCCGACCGACTTCGTCACCGCGGACGTGCTCGCTGCCCGGCAGGTGCCCGAGCACCTCATGAGCGTCGCCGAGCGGGCGGTCGCCGACCGGGACTGGCGGTTCGGGCATCTCGTCGTCGACGAGGCGCAGGAGCTCTCCGCCATGGACTGGCACGTCCTGCTGCGGCGCTGCCCTTCCCATTCGATCACCGCGATGGGCGACCTCGCGCAGCGCAGCGCCCCCGCAGGAGCACATGCGTGGGCGGACGTGCTCGCCCCGCACCTCGGTTCCCGGTGGACCTACCGGACCCTCACGGTGAACTACCGGACGCCCGCCGAGATCATGGCGCTGGCCGCTGCCGTGCTGGCCGAGTTCGCGCCCGACCGGCAGCCGCCCGAGTCGGTGCGGGCGACGGGCGAGGATCCGTGGCAGCGCACCGTGCCCGCGACCGACATCGCAGCCGAAGTGCGCAAGGCCGTCGAGGCGGAGGTGGCGCAGCTGGGCCGCGGGACGCTGGCGGTGATCGCCGCCGCCGTGGACGGCCTTGCCGGTCTTCCCGCGCAGGTGCACACCCCGGTGTCGGTAAAAGGTCTCGAGTTCGACGCCGTCGTGATCGTCGACCCGGAGCGGATCCGGGCACACAACCCCGCCGACCTCTACGTCTCGATGACCCGCGCCACCCAGCGGCTCGGCCTGCTGCACGTCGAGCGCTGAGGCGGCACGACTTCGCAGACCGTGCGGGGTCCTCGCAGGGTGCACACACCTTGCGAGGACCCCACGAGGGCGGCGAAGTGCGCGAACGGTTGACGAACGGCGGGCCTAGTTAACCCGCTGACCAGGCGAAACAGTCCGTCGTCAGACGTTGAACCGGAACTCCACCACGTCCCCGTCGGCCATCACGTAGTCCTTGCCCTCAATCCGCACCTTGCCCGCGGCCTTGGCCGCCGCCATCGACCCGGCTTCGACGAGGTCGTCGTAGGAGACGATCTCGGCCTTGATGAAGCCGCGCTCGAAGTCGGTGTGGATGACCCCGGCGGCCTGTGGTGCGGTGGCACCTCGCTTGATCGTCCAGGCTCGGGACTCCTTGGGGCCCGCGGTGAGATAGGTCTGCAGTCCCAGCGCGCTGAAACCGGCTCGGGCGAGCGCGTTGAGCCCGGGTTCGTCCTGCCCGATCGACTCGAGCAGCTCAGCGGCGGACTCGGCGTCCTCGGAGCCGAGCTCCAGCAGCTCGGACTCGACCTTGGCGTCGAGGAAGACGGCCCGCGCGGGCGCGACGAGCTCGGTGAGCTCCTTACGTCTGGCCTCGTCGGTGAGCACGGTCTCGTCGGCGTTGAAGACATAGAGGAACGGTTTCGTGGTGAGCAGGCTCAGCTCGCGCAGCGGTGCCGCGTCGACGCCGGTGGAGAACAGGGTCCGCCCGCTGTCGAGCACCTCGACTGCGGCCTCCGCGGCCTCCAGGACCGAGCGGCGGTCCTTCTGCATCCGGGCTTCCTTGGCGATCCGCGGGACGGCCCTGTCCAGGGTCTGCAGATCGGCCAGGATCAGCTCGGTCGCGATGGTCTCGATGTCGGACGCGGGGTCGACCCGGCCCTCCACGTGCACCACGTCCGGGTCGTCGAACACACGCACGACCTGGCAGATCGCGTCGGCCTCGCGGATGTTGGCGAGGAACTTGTTGCCCAGCCCGGCCCCCTCGGACGCGCCCTTGACGATGCCGGCGATGTCGACGAACGACACCGTGGCCGGCACGACCTTGACCGACGAGAACAGCGTCGCCAGCACGTCGAGCCGCGGGTCGGGCAGCGCGACCACGCCGACGTTGGGCTCGATCGTGGCGAACGGGTAGTTCGCGGCCAGCACGTCATTGCGGGTCAATGCGTTGAACAGGGTCGACTTGCCGACGTTCGGCAGGCCGACGATGCCGAGGGTGAGGGACACGTCGAACCAGGGTAGTCGCGGGCGCGGCCAGCCGGCTCCGGCATGCGACCGGGTGGCACGTCCGGGCCCACCGGCAGTCACTCGATAAGGTGGTCGCGCTAACGCCGGGCGCCGCACGTCGATGGTCCGGACAGCACATTCTTCGTTGCGTTGTCCGGCCGACGAACGGTGGTACGCCCGTGTGGTTCCCGTCTCGCCATCTCCTCGCCGCCATCCCGGTCCTGGGTGTGCTGGCCGCGACCGGGTCGACCGCCGTCGGGCTGACCGCTGCCGCGGCGCCCGTGGCCGCCCTTCCGGCGTACTCGGTGAGCAGCACGCTGGACACATCCACCACCGCCGCGCCGACCGCCACCCCGGCGCCCCCCGTCACCGGGGCGCAGATCGGCGCGCTCACCGGGACGCCCGCGCCGGACCGGACCACGGCCCCGCCGAGTCCGACGACCCCGACGGCGACGCCCGGCCCGAACCGTGAGCAGTTGCGCAAGGAGGTCCTCCAGGTCATTCACAAGGCCTGCGGTGACGGCCGACTCCACGGTTCGATCTGCAGCCTGCACTGAGCGGTTCAGGGCACATCGCGAGCCGGCGGCCCAGCTCCGCTCGGTGTCACACCGAGCCGGTGGGCGCACAGACCCGGCGGCGACACCGGACCGACCGGTCACAGGCTCGCGTCCGATTCCCGCCAGATACGTGCGCGGCACGAGTGGCAGCATCAGACCCGTGCTACTCGACCCGGACCGCTGCTACCGCGCCGTCGCCTCCCGCGACACGCGCTTCGACGGCCTGTTCATCACCGCGGTGCGCACCACCGGCATCTACTGCCGACCGTCCTGCCCGGTCACCACCCCCAAGCGGGCCAACGTCGAGTTCCTCACGACTGCGGGCGCGGCGCAGCAGCGCGGCTACCGGGCCTGCCGGCGCTGCCTGCCCGACGCGGTGCCGGGGTCACCGGAGTGGAACATCCGCGCCGACCTCGCCGCTCGCGCCGTGCGGCTCATCGCCGACGGCGTCGTCGAGCGCGACGGGGTCACCGGGCTGGCCGCCCGGCTCGGGTACTCCGAGCGACACCTGAACCGGGTGCTCACTGCCGAGCTCGGCGCCGGCCCGCTCGCGCTCGCCAGGGCACACCGGGCGCACACCGCGCGGCTGCTCGTCGAGACCACGCCGCTGGGCATGGCCGACGTCGCGTTCGCCGCCGGGTTCGCCAGTGTGCGGCAGTTCAACGACACCGTCCGTGAAGTGTACGGGGTGCCACCGACAACGCTGCGGACTGAATCGAAGCGCCGCCCCGGCGGAGTGCCGTCGGCCGCCGGGACGCTCGTGCTGCGGCTGCCCTACCGCCCGCCGTTCGCCGCCGCCGAGCTACTGGACTTCTTCACCGCCAGGGCACTCGACGGTGTTGAGTCCATTGTAGACGGCAGTTACCGGCGTACCCTGCGGATGCCGCAGGGCGCCGCCACGGTCGCGCTGACCCCGGCCGACGGGCATGTCGTCGCGACGCTGCGCCTCACCGACCCGCGCGACCTCGCGCCGGCGGTCGCGCGGCTGCGCCGGTTGCTCGACCTGGACGCCGACCCGGTCGCCGTCGACGACGTGCTCGGCGCCGACCCGTACCTCGCGGCGTCCGTGGCCGCGACGCCGGGCATCCGGCTCGCCGGCACCGTCGACCCCGTCGAGCTTGCGTTGCGCACGTTGCTCGGGCAGCAGGTGTCCGTGGCGGGTGCCCGAACCACGGCGTCGCGGCTGGTGGCGGCGCTGGGCGAACGGCTCCCCGCGGCACTCGCGGGCGGCGGCCCCGACCTGCTGTTCCCGACCGCTTCGGTGATCGCCGAACACGGGGCCGAGGTGCTGACCGGTCCGGCTCGGCGCACCGCGGCCGTGCTCGGGCTCGCCGCGGTGCTGGCCGACGGGTCGCTCGTGCTCGACGCCGCCCGCGAACCCGACGAGCTGCATGCGGCGCTGACCGCGCTGCCCGGCGTCGGGCCGTGGACGGCCGGCTACCTTGCCATCCGCCTGCTCGGCACCTGCGACGAGCTGCTCGCGAGCGACCTCGCGGTCCGCCGCGGGGCCGCAGCACTCGGTCTGCCGTCCGGTGTGGACGGGCTGGGAAAGCATGCCGAACGCTGGCGCCCCTGGCGGTCCTACGCCACCACTCACCTGTGGCGTGCCGCCACCACCACGAACCGATCCCGGAGAAGCGCATGAGCATCGCAACCTGGTCCACCCTTGACACTCCTGCCGGCCCGTTCACGGCCCTGTTGGACCCAGACGGCGCCGTGCTGGCGTCGGGCTGGACGTCCGAACTGGACGATCTGCTGCCACAGGTGCACGTGAGCCTCCGGCCGACCTCGCTGCGGCACAAGGACGATCTCGGCGACGTCGGGTCCGCCCTGCGTCGCTACCACGACGGTGAGCTGTCCGCTGTGGACGACGTGCCGGTACGGCAGCGATCCGGGGCGTTCCTGGAGCACGCCTGGGAGGTGCTGCGTGCGGTCCCGGCCGGCAGCCCGCTGAGCTACACCGAGTACGCCGCGAAAACTGGCCGCCCGACGGCGGTCCGGGCCGCGGCGGCGGCGTGCGCGCGCAACGCCGCGGCGCTGTTCGTGCCGTGTCACCGGATCATCCGAACCGACGGCTCCCTGGGCGGCTTCCGCTGGGGCCTAAAGGTAAAACGCTGGCTCCTGACCCACGAGTCCACCGCCTGACCGCACTTCGGAGCCACACTGCTGTCCCGGGCACCGTTGCGGCAGCAGTGTGGCTCCGAAGTGCAGCGGCTTCATCGGGTCCGCCCGCCGCCGGCGAGGGGCCGTTGGGCGTGGTTGCGGGGTGGCGCGGCGTGGTCGGGCGGAACTGTCGGTGGCCGGGTGCACAGTGTCGGCGTGGACATCGTGACTGCAGTGAACGTGCTACTCATCGGCCTGCTGGCCGGGCTGACCCTCGGTGCCGGCGCGGCCTGGTTGTTCCTGTCGTCGCGACATCGGGTGGCCACCGCCGAAGCCGCCCGGCAGGTCGCGGACACCTCCGCCGGCGTACGTGCCGAGGTCGCGGGCCTGCGCGCCGAGCGGGCCGGGCTGCTCGAGCGCGTCGACGAGCTCACCGAGCGCACCCAGCAGCTCGCCGACCGGTCCCGCCGCGCCGAGTCCGACGCGGCGGCAGCAGCAGCGGCACTGGGTAGCGAGCGGGAGGCGAGCGCCGCCCGCGAGCAGCTGCTCACCCGGCGCGACGTGGAGCTCAAGCAAGCCTTCCAGGCGCTCTCGGCCGACGCGCTCGCCCGCAACAACGAGCAGTTCGTCGCGCTCGCCGAGGGTCGGATCAAGGAGGCCACCGCCGCGCTGGCCGCCAGGGCCGATGGTGACGCCACCGCCCGCGCGCAGGCCATCGGCACGCTGCTCGATCCGATGACGGCGACCTTGGCCCGGGTCGAGGGCCAGCTGCGCGCCGTGGAGAAGGAGCGTGCGTCGGCCTATGCCGGGCTGCGCGAGCAGGTCTCCGCGATGCACCGCAGCTCCGAGGGGTTGCAGAACGAGACCAAGCAGCTGGTCAACGCCCTGCGCGCACCGCAGGTCCGGGGCCGGTGGGGGGAGCTGCAGCTGGAGCGCATCGTCCAGCTCGCCGGGATGGTCGAGCACTGCGACTTCTCCACCCAGGTCACGGCGGACGGCTCCGACGGCGCGGTCCGCCCCGACATGATCGTGCACCTCTCCGGCGGCAAGCAGGTCGTCGTCGACGCCAAGGTGCCGTTCGCGGCATACCTGGAGGCGGTGGAGAGCCGCGACGCGGACGTGCAGCGCGAGCGGCTCACCGCGCACGCCCGGCAGCTGCGCCAGCACGTCGACGCGCTGTCCGCCAAGGCGTACTGGGCCGCGTTCGAGCCGGCCCCGGAGTTCGTGGTGCTGTTCGTCCCGGGAGACCCGTTCCTCGCGGCCGCGCTGCAGTCCGACCCTTCGCTGCTGGAGCACGCGTTCTCCTGCAACGTCGTGGTGGCCACCCCGACCACGCTGATCGCGCTGCTGCGCACCGTCGCCTACAGCTGGCGGCAGGAGGCGCTCGCGCACAACGCCGCACAGGTGCACCAGCTGGGCAAGGAGCTGCACAGCAGGCTGGCCACCATGGGCCATCACGTGGCCAAGCTGGGACGCAGCCTCGACGGCGCGGTCAGCAGCTACAACCAGACCGTCTCCTCGCTGGAGTCGCGGGTGCTCGTCACCGCCCGCAAGTTCACCGAGCTCAAGGTCGCCGACGACGAGCTGGCCGGGCCCGGTCAGGTCGAGCGGGTGCCGCGCATCGTGGCGGCACCCGAGCTCGTGGCCTCGGCCGCGGAGTCGCTGGTCGCGCTGCCCGAGCCCGGCCGGGACGGCTTGCGGGAACCGGCCGCCTACGACGCCGTGGAGTCGCGGGTTACCGTGAACGGATGACCGATCGCGGGGCCGACGAGCGGCAGCGAGGTGGTCACCTGGCCGCGGGTCGAGGTGCGGCTCCGGGGCCCAGGGGGACTGTGCCGGGGCACCAGAGGCAGCAAGTGCCCCGCCGCGGGTGGCCGGTCGCGGAACGTTCGACGCTCGGCACGGTGCTCGGCCTCCCGCCCGTGGCCGCGATCGGTGTCGCGCTGACCTTCACCGCGCTCGGCATCCTCGTCGACGTTCTGCGGCTCGGCACACCGGGCATCATTTTCAAGATCAGCTATTTCATCGGCTGCGTGCTTGCCGTGGCGTGGGTCCGCCGGCGCAGCTTGTTCGGCCCCATGGTGGCACCGCCGTTGCTCATCGCGGTGGCGGTGCCGACCATCGTGTTGCTCGTCGGGTCGCCGGGGCCGGGGCGGGCATCACCGAGAAGCTGCTCGTGATCGGGGCCCCGATGGTCAACGGGTTCCCGACGATGGCCGTCACGACGGCGGCGGTCGTCGGATGGGGTGTCGCCCGGATCCTGCTGCAGCGTACCGGCGGCCAGCGGCGCGCCGGCGGCACTACCGCCCGGCCCGGCTCGGACGCAGCTCGCGGGGCAGGGCGAACGTCACCGTCTCCTCGGCGGTGGTGATCTCCTCGACATCGTCCCAGCCGCGGTCGGCGAGGAGGTCGAGCACGCCGCGGACCAGGATCTCCGGCACCGACGCACCGCTGGTCACCCCGATGGTCGCCGCGCCAGGGAACCACGACTCGTCGATCTCGCGAGCGACGTCGATCAAGTGCGCGGCGCCTGCGCCCGCCGCCAGCGCGACCTCGACCAACCGCACCGAATTCGACGAGTTCGACGAGCCGACCACCAGCACGAGGTCGCAGCGCGGGGCCATCGCCTTGACCGCGACCTGGCGATTCTGCGTGGCGTAGCAGATGTCGTCGCTCGGTGGGTTCTGCAGCGAGGGGAACCGCTCGCGCAGGGCGCGCACCGTCGCCAGCGTCTCGTCGACGCTGAGCGTGGTCTGCGACAGCCACACGACCTTCGCCGGGTCGCGGACGGTGACCCCGGCGACGTCGGCCGCGGTCTCCACGAGCTGGATGTGCGCGGGCGCCTCGCCCGCGGTGCCCTCGACCTCCTCGTGGCCGTGGTGACCGACGAGCAGGATGTCGTAGTCCTCGCGGGCGAACCGTTTCGTCTCCTGGTGCACCTTCGTGACCAGCGGGCAGGTGGCGTCGATGGTGCGCAGCTCGCGTCGCCGGGCCTGGTCGCGCACCGCCGGCGCCACCCCGTGCGCGGAGAACACGACGAGCGCACCGTGGGGTACCTCGTCCGCCTCGTCGACGAAGATCGCGCCGCGCTCGCTGAGCGTGTCCACGACGTGCTTGTTGTGCACGATCTGTTTGCGAACATAGACGGGCGGCCCGTGCTGCTCCAGGGCCTTCTCGACGGCTTCGACGGCCCGGTCGACGCCGGCGCAGTAGCCACGCGGCTTCGCCAGCAGGACCCGCTTTCGCACGCTCATCGATCCCGACATGCCCGCCAGCGTACGGAGGTCCGGCAGCCGAGTGCGGATGTGCTCCGCATCACCGTCGGACCCCGGGCTGCCGGCACGGCTGCGACAGGGAAGAATGGCGGGCATGAAGCCGCTACCGATGCCGGTGCGGATCGCCGCAGGCCTCGTCGCCACCGCCTTCGAGCAGGCCCGTGACCTGCCGCGCCTGGTCGTCGAGTTCCCGGTCACCGCCGTCAGCCAGGCCCTGCAGGCGTCGATGCGCGTCCAGCAGAAGGTCACCGAGCTCGCGATCAGGGGTGACCGGGCGCTCGGGGCCCTGCGGCCGGTCGCGGACGCGCCCAGCTGGGCCACCTTCGACGACGAGCAACCCGAGCCCACCACCAACGGTGCGGGTACCGTGACCCCGCTGCGCCCGACCCCGGTCGCCGGGCAGCCGATCGACGAGACCACCGACGCCGGTGCCATCGACGGTGCCATCGACGAGGTCGAGGTCGAGGTCGAGGAACCGCCGACCGACACCGCAGCCGCCACCGCGGCTGCCCGCACGGCGGCGGCTGCCACCGGGGACACCGCGGGCCGCGACGCCGCCGACGACGAGCGGGCCGACGAGGACACCGCCGGTCCCAACGTGTTGCCCGGCTACCGCAACCTGACCATCGCCCAGCTCCTCGGCCGGCTGCGCCAGCTCAGCGTCGCGGACCTGCGGACGCTGCTGGACTGGGAGACCGCACACGACAACCGCCCGCCGTTCGTGACCATGCTCGACAACCGGATCACCACGGTCACCGAAGGGTGACGACCGGACCGAGCTCCCAGGACACCCCGTGGCCGGTCCGCACGGTCGCGCGCAAGATCGCCGAATGGGTGGACCGGCTCGGCCCGGTGTGGGTGGAGGGCCAGCTCGCGCAGGTCACCGCGCGGGCCGGCACCGGGACGGCCTTCCTGGTGCTGCGCGATCCGGCGGCCGACGTGTCGCTGCAGCTCACCTGCCCGGTCGGGCTCGTCCGCGACGGCGGCCCCGCGGTGACCGAGGGCAACCGGGTGGTGGTGCACGGCAAGCCCTCGTTCTTCCTCGGTCGCGGCACGCTGAGCCTGCGCGTCGACCAGATCCACGCCGTCGGGCTCGGGGAGCTGCTGGCGCGCATCGAGCGGCTGCGCAGGCTGCTGGCAGCCGAGGGGTTGTTCGAACCGGCCCGCAAGCGGCGCCCGCCGTTCCTGCCAGGGTGCATCGGGCTGATCACCGGCCGCGCGTCGGCTGCCGAGCACGACGTCGTCTCGAACGCGACCGCGCGCTGGCCCTCGGTCCGGTTCCGCATCGAGAACACCGCGACCCAAGGACCGCTCGCCGTGCCGCAGATCGTCGAGTCGCTCGGCATGCTCGACCGCGACCCCGCCGTCGAGGTCATCGTGCTGGCCAGGGGCGGCGGCAGCGTCGAGGACCTGTTGGCGTTCTCCGACGAGACGCTGTGCCGCGCCGTCGCCGCCTGCCGGACCCCGGTGGTCTCCGCGGTCGGGCACGAACCCGACACCCCACTCGTCGACCACGTCGCCGACCTGCGCTGCTCGACGCCGACCGAGGCCGGCCGTCGCTTGGTGCCCGACCTCGCCGAGGAGACCGCGCGGCTCGCCGGGCTGCGTGACCGGGCCCGGCGCGCCCTGTCCGGCTGGGTCGACCGGGAGCAGCGGCTGCTCGCCGGGCTGCGCGCCCGCCCGGTGCTGGCCGACCCGCTGCACGGTCTGGAGGCCCGCCGCGCGGAGCTGGACCGGGTGCGCACGGCGTCGCGGGCGGCCCTGGACCGCGGGCTCGACCGGCGCGACGCCGAGCTGGTGCACCTGCGCGCCCGGCTCGCCACCCTCGGCCCCGCGGCCACCCTGGCCCGCGGCTACGCGATCGTGCAGCGCCTCCTCGCCGGTGGCGCCGGACCGGCCTGCGGGGTGGTGTTGCCGGTGCTGCGCTCGGTGGCCGAGGTTGCCGTGGGCGACCGGTTGCGCGTCCGGATGGCCGACGGCGCCGTGCCCGCCGTCGTCACGGCCGAGGAGGTGTGCGGGCGATGAGCACGGCGCGGCGTCCCCCGGTCGACGGCCTTGACTACGAGCAGGCCCGCGACGAGCTGGCCGAGGTGGTGCGCGCACTGGAGGTCGGCGGCCTGGGCCTCGACGAGTCGGTGGCGCTCTGGGAGCGCGGTGAGGCGCTGGCAAGGCGCTGCGAAGAACACCTGACCGGAGCCCGAACTCGAATCGACCACGTCCTGAACGAGCAGGACGACTGACAGCAGTGTGGCTCCGAAATGTCGTCCGGACCCACCCGCCGACAGCAGTGTGGCTCCGAAGTGCGAGGGAGGGTCGGGGATCTGCGAGGATGAGCGTGGTAGTCGTTCAACACAGCGCCGCGGCGGAGCGGTCGAACGAGCGCAGCGAGGGAGAACGATGAGCAACGTGCAGCGTGAGCGGCGACGCGAGGCGCCGGACCGCAACCTGGCGATGGAGCTGGTGCGGGTGACCGAGGCCGCCGCGATGGCGGCGGGGCGCTGGGTCGGTCGGGGGGACAAGAAAGGCGGCGACGGCGCGGCGGTCGACGCGATGCGCCAGCTCATCGGCAGCGTCACGATGCGCGGCGTGGTGGTGATCGGCGAGGGCGAGAAGGACGAGGCGCCGATGCTCTTCAACGGCGAGGAGGTCGGCAACGGCGAGGGCCCCTGGTGCGACGTCGCGGTCGACCCGATCGACGGCACCACCCTGATGAGCAAGGGGATGCCGAACGCGCTCGCGGTGCTCGCGGTCGCCGAGCGGGGCGCGATGTTCGACCCGTCGGCCGTCTTCTACATGGAGAAACTCGCCGTCGGACCCGAGGGGGCCGACGCGATCGACATCACCGTGCCGCTCGCGGAGAACATCCGCCGGGTCGCGGCGGCCAAGGACATCGACGTGGGCGACGTGACCGTGTGCATCCTGGACCGGCCGCGTCACGACGAGGTCGTCAAGGAGATCCGCTCCACCGGTGCGCGGATCCACTTCATCTCCGACGGCGACGTGGCCGGCGCGATCTCCGCCGCCCGCCCGAACACCGGCGTCGACCTGCTCTACGGCATCGGCGGCACCCCGGAGGGCATCATCACCGCGGCCGCGCTCAAGTGCATGGGCGGCGCGATCCAGGCCCGGCTGTGGCCGACCAGTGACGACGAGCGCGCGAAGGTCGCCGATGCGGGGCACGACCTCGACCGGGTGCTCACCACCGACGATCTCGTCTCCGGCGACAACGTGTTCTTCTGCGCCACCGGGGTGACCGACGGCGACCTGCTGCGCGGCGTGCGTTACCGGGCCGGTGGCGCCACCACCCAGTCGATCGTGATGCGGTCCAAGTCGGGCACGGTCCGGATGATCGACGGCTACCACCGGCTGACCAAGCTGCGCGAGTACGCCTCGGTCGACTTCGACTTCCCCGGCGGAGCCGCCGACCCGAACGACTCCGTTCCACCGCCGTTGCCCTGACCCGCGAGGACCCTGACCTGCAGGGATCTTGACGCGCAGGGGCATCGAGGGTGACCCGGTGCGAAACGGTGCCCCGTCCCGCACCGGGTCGAGGCACCGTGTGCAGTGCCACCCCCGCGCTCCCCCCTCAACCCGGCTCCCCCGCGGTGCCGGATGCGCATCTCGATCCTGCTCGCGGCCGCGGAGCCCGGGTATCCGCAGATCTACGTAGTCGCGGCGCCCGGTCACGCCGCGGCGACCAGGCCCAGCCGCTGTGCGCGCAGCACCGCAGACAGCCGGTCGGTGACGTCGAGCTTGGCGTAGCTGCGCTCGAGGTGCTTGTGCACCGTCCGCTCGGCGATCGAGAGCCGGCGCGCGATCGCGGCGGCGGTGAGGCCCTCGGCGAGCAGGTCCAGGACGGTCAGCTCGCGCGGCGTGAGGCGGATCGACGAGGTGGCGTCCGCGGCGTCGGGGACCGCCCGGCGACGCGCGTCGGCAAGGGCCTCGATCTGCCGGTCCAGCCCGGTGAGCAGTCGCCAGATCCGCGCGGCGAGGTCGAGCTCGGGTGCGGAGAACGCGGTGTCCCGACCGAGCACGAACGCCCGGGGGCCGCCGGCCCCGAGCCGCCGCAGCGGCAGCACCAGCTGGTACGGGCTGCCGCAGGCTCGACCGATCTCCGGCCGGATCCCGTCGCGATGCCCGCTGCGCGGCTCGTCCGGTGGCCAGCGGTGGTGCACCCGTGGCCGCTCCCCGTCCACCTGAGTGTAAGAGCAGGTCAGCAGCCCGAACGTGGCGCACAGCTGCGTCGCGACCCGCTCGTGGGGCCACCGGCTCAACGGCTCGGCCAGCAGCTCCGCAACGAACTCCAGCCACTCGGGGTCGGCGCGGTGGGTTCCCTCCATCCTCACACCCCTCCACTCCCGCTCTCAGGTTCTGGTGCCAGGAGCGCGCCACCGGGCGGGTGCGGACGACATCGCCGGGTAATCACCCGGCTGGGCTAATGTCGCTGCGCCGGGTGGTCCCGCTCTCGTCGACCTGCGCGACAGGTACCCGCCGGAGAACACTGCGTCCATGAAGAACACTGCGTCCATGAACAGCGGGCAGAGGGACAGCGGGCGCCTGGACAGCGGCGGGTTCCGCACCGAGCGCGACACGATGGGCGCGGTGCGGGTTCCTGCAGACGCCCTCTGGCGGGCCCAGACCCAGCGGGCCGTGCAGAACTTCCCGGTCTCCGGGCGCGGTCTCGAACGCGCGCAGATCCGGGCGCTCGGCCTGGTCAAGGGGGCCGCCGCACGGGTCAACAAACGGATCGGGGTGCTGCCGGCCGACCTCGCGGACGCGATCGCGGCGGCCGCCGACGAGGTCGCCGCCGGGCGGCATGACGCGCACTTCCCCGTCGACGTGTTCCAGACCGGATCCGGGACGTCGTCGAACATGAACGCGAACGAGGTCATCGCGACGCTGGCCGGTCGCGCGTCGGGCACCGATATTCATCCGAACGACCACGTCAACGCTTCCCAGTCGTCCAACGACGTCTTCCCGACCACCATCCACCTCGCGGTGACCGAGGCGCTGGTCACCGATGTCGTCCCCGCGCTGGAGCAGCTGGCGCTCGCCCTGCGTCGGCGCGCCACCGACTGGGCCGAGGTTGTCAAGGCCGGGCGCACACATCTGATGGACGCGGTGCCGATCACCCTGGGCCAGGAAGCGGGGGGCTGGGCCACCCAGACCGAGTACGGCGCCGCCCGGCTGCGTGACGCCATGCCCCGGCTGGGCCAGCTGGCCATCGGCGGCACCGCCGTCGGCACCGGCCTCAACGCCCCCGAAGGGTTCGGGGCCGGAGTCGTCGAGGAGCTGCGCAGCGCCACCGGGCTGGACGTGCTGACCGAGGCGCCCGACCACATCGAGGCCCAGGGCGCGCGGGACGGGCTGGTGGAGGCGTCCGGGGCGTTGCGCACCGTCGCCGTCTCGCTTTTCAAGATCGCTAACGACATTCGCTGGCTCAGCTCAGGGCCTCGCACCGGGCTGGCCGAGCTGCACCTGCCCGACCTGCAGCCGGGCAGCTCGATCATGCCCGGCAAGGTCAACCCGGTGATCTGCGAGGCGACCATGATGGTGGCCGCGCAGGTGATCGGCAACGACGCCTGCGTCGCGTTCTCGGGCACCCAGGGCAACTTCGAGCTCAACGTGATGATGCCGGTGATGGCGCGCAACGTGCTGGAGTCGGCCCGGCTACTCGCGGCGGTCGCCCGGCTGCTGGCCGACAAGGTCGTCGACGGCGCCGAGGCCGACGTCGAACGCGCCCGCGAGTATGCCGAGTCCTCGCCGTCGGTGGTGACCCCGCTCAACCGCTACCTCGGGTACGAGGAGGCGGCCTCGATCGCGAAGCAGTCGCTGGCCGAGCGCAAGACGATCCGCGAGGTCGTGCTGGGGCGTGGGCACGTCGAGGCGGGCACGTTGACCCTGGAGCAGCTCGACGCCGCGCTCGACGTGCTGGCGATGGCCCGCGGGGGCAGATAGCGCCGGTTCCCCGGACTGTCGGGGGTTGCTGGTCCAATGGGTATGTGCTGCTCACCGACGTTGTCGCCGCCTCCGCCGCGGTCGGGTCCACCCGGTCACGCAGGGAGAAGACGGCGGTGCTCGCCGCCCTGCTGCGCGCCGCCGGGGCGGCCGAGGTCGACGCGGTCACGGCCTGGCTGGCCGGGGGGCCGCGCCAGGGTCGGATCGGCACCGGGTGGCGCACGCTCTCCGGTGTGGTGCGCGCCCCGGCCGCGGCGCCGTCGCTGACCGTCGCCGAGGTCGACGTGACGCTCGACGAGCTGGCCGGCACGTCGGGCGCGGGGTCGGCGCCGCGCCGGGCCGCGTTGCTGGCCGGCCTGTTCGCCGCCGCGACCGCCGACGAGCAGTCCTTCCTGCACCGGCTGCTCACCGGTGAGCTGCGCCAGGGTGCACTGGAGGGCGTGCTGCTCGAGGCGGTCGCCGGCGCGGCTGCGGTGCCCGCCGAGGCGGTGCGCCGGGCGTTCATGCTGTCCGGCCGGCTCCCGGACACCGCGCGCCTCGCGCTCACCGGTGGCGTCCAAGCGCTCCACGCGGTGCACCTCGAGGTCGGCCGGCCGGTGCGCCCGATGCTCGCCGGGCCGGCCGGCTCGCTGGACGCCGCGCTGGCCACGCTCGGCCCGCAGGTCGTCGTCGAGTACAAGCTCGACGGGGCGCGCATCCAGGTGCACCGCGACGCCGACACGGTCCGGATCTGGACCCGCACCCTGCGCGAGGTCACCGATCGGGTCCCGGAGCTGGTCGAGCAGGTGCGCGGGCTGCCGTGCCGCGCCGTGGTACTCGACGGCGAGACCCTCGCGCTCGACGACGCCGGGCGCCCCCGCCCGTTCCAGGACACGATGAGCCGCTTCGGCAGCGATCAGGGCGAGGTGCTCAGCCCGTTCTTCTTCGACGTGCTGCATCTCGACGGCACCGACCTCCTCGACGCACCACTGGAGCAGCGGCTCGACGCACTGGACGGCGTGCTGGCCGGGCCGGAACAGGCGCCGCTGCGGATGCCGGGGGTGCGCCGGCCCGCGCCCGCGGAAGCGGCCGCGGTGCTCGACGCGGCGCTGGCCGCGGGGCACGAGGGCGTGCTGGTCAAGGCCCTGGACGCGCCGTACGCGGCCGGCCGGCGGGGCAGGTCATGGCAGAAGGTCAAGCCGGTGCACACCCTCGACCTCGTGGTCCTCGGTGCCGAATGGGGGTACGGCCGACGGACCGGCAGCCTCTCCAGCATCCACCTCGGGGCCCGCGACCCCGACGGTGGCGAACCGATCATGGTGGGCAAGACCTTCAAGGGGATGACCGATGAACTGCTCGCCTGGCAAACCGCGACGTTCCCCGGGCTGGCCCGCGCGCAGCAGGGGCATACCGTGGCGCTGCGGCCCGAGCTCGTCGTCGAGATCGCGCTGGACGGAGCCCAGCGCAGCATCCGCTACCCGGGCGGGGTCGCGCTGCGGTTTGCCAGGGTGCGGCGCTACCGGCCGGACAAGACCGCCGCCGAGGCCGACACCATCGACGCGGTGCGCGCCCTGCTGCAGTGACCGACCCGGCGCGCCGTCATCGTCCCTGCGGTGCGCCGGCGCCTTCGCCGGTGTCCCGTCTCAGCCGGTTACCCGGCCAGCCGCTGGCCCGACCGACCAGCGAGATCAGTGCCGGGACCAGCAGCGACCGCACCAGGAACGCGTCGATCAGTACCCCGGCGGCCATCGCGAAGGCCAGCTGCCGGAACGGGGCGACGGGCACCAGCGCGACGAAGGCGAAGCTGGCGGCCAGGGTCACCCCGGCCGCGCTGATCGCCCGGGTGGACTGCGGCACGGCCGCCGCGAGGGCCTCGGTCAGCGGGCGCCGTCGGGCCTGCTCCCAGATGTAGCCGACGCTGAAGATGTTGTAGTCCGAGCCGAGCGACACGAGCAGCACGCCGGCCGCGAACGGCACGTAGAAGATCAGCCCGTCGGCGCCGAGCACGTCCTGGAACAGCCAGGTGGTCAACCCGAGGGAGGCACCGACCGCGAGCACGCTGCACGCGAACAGGTACAGCGGCGCGACCAGCGCACGCAGGAACAGCGCGAGCAGCAGCAGGTCGACCAGCCCCACCGCCAGCGCGACCCGGCCGAGGTCGGCCCTGGCCTGGTCGACGAGGGACAGGCCCAGCGCGGTGTCGCCCGCGTAGTCGACGTGCGCACCGGGCAGTCCGGCGGCCCCCAGCAGCCCGGGCATCGCCCGCTGCAGCCCGCGCAGGTTCGCGATCGCGGTCGCGCCGAGCGGGTCGGCGTCGAAGACGACCAGGAACCGGGCCGCGCCACCGTCCGGAGCGACGAACAGTCCGAGTTGCAGCGGCAGCGGCTGGTCGCCGGGGCCGAGCACGGACACCACGCCGGGCTCCCGGTTCAGCTCGGTGGCCAACGCCGCAATCCCCTGGGGTTGCGCCGCGATCCCCTGGGCGCCGACCAGCACCTCGGTCGGGGACAGGATGCCCGGGGCGAACCCGGCCGAGGCGGCCGCGGCGGCCTGGCGCACCGGGTCGCCCGCGGGCAGGGCGGCCGCCGGCGACACCGCGTTGCGCTCACCGAGCAGCGGGACCGCGGCGGCACCCAGCGCTGCGAGCACCACGACGGCCGCCAGCGCCGCGATCCGCCGGTCACCGAGCCGCGCCACCACCCACCGCACCAGCCGGGATCCCGGACGGATGGACGCAGACCCGCCGGGCGCTGTGGGAGCCCTCCCGGCCAGAACGCCCACCGCCCCAGCACCGCGAGCAGCGCGGGCACCAGCGTGACCGATACCCCCAGCCCCACCAGCACGGTGACCGCCAGGCCTGGCCCGAACGCGTGGAACAGCCCGGAGTGGGCGACGACCAGCCCGGCCACTCCGGCGGCAACGGTGATCCCGGCCGTCACCACGATCGGCAGGTAGTCGGCGATGGCGAGCAGCGCGGCCCGCGGGTGCTGTTCCCCGCACGCCAGCTGCTGCCGCATCCCGGACAGGAAGAAGATCGTGTAGTCGGTGACGACGCCGAGCAGCAGCGCGACGATGACCGGTTCCAGCTCGGCGGGAGCAGAGATCCCGAGCAGCACCGCGACGTAGCCGATCACGTGGTCGGCCACCAGGTACGCGACGGCCGCGGTGATCAGGGTGAGCACCGGGGCCAGCACCGAGCGGAAGTTCACCCCGACGATCACCGCGACCGAGGCCAGGGCGGCCAGCTCGACCCACGGCAGCGCAGCCCCGACGTAGTTGCCCTGCGCGACCAGCACCGGGACCGTCCCGGTCACCCCGACGAGGCTGTCACCGGGCTGGTCGATGTCGGCCGCGTAGGCGCGCGCGAGCCGGTCCTGCGCGCCGGGCCCCAAGGCGGGGTCGGCGAACAGGTAGGTCACCACGGTCGTGTTCCGCTCGTTCGCCGCGGGCACCAGCAGCGGGGAGTTCGGCAGCGGCAGCGCACCGAGCAGGCCAGACCGGTCGGTCCCGGTCAGGGTGGCCTCGTCGACCCGCAGCGCGCGCCGCACGGCCCGCGCCAGCGCGCCGGGGTCAAGGCCGGCGGGGTTGCGCTGCACCACGGCGGTCCGCGCGAGCAGCGGCACCCCGAACCGCCGCACCGCCTCGGCCTGGGCTGCGATGGCCGGCGCGCCCGACGTCACCACCCCGGAAAGCCCGCCGCCCGCGGTCGCGAAGCCCGGGAGCAGGGTCAGCGCGGCCCACGCGCCCGCACCGACGCCCAGCAGCACCAGCCACCGGAACCGGACCACGAACTGCGCGTAACCCCGGCTCACCCCGCCCACGGCGGGTGTCCCCTCACTTGGCAGCGCTCCGCCGGGCACGGGTCCCCGAGCAGCGGCAGCAGCAACCCGGCCGCGAGCGCGGCCAGCCACCACAGTGCCCGGCGGCTGGGCAGCAGGGCGAGCTGCACCACCATGCCGACACGATCGCACGCGGCCGACCGCGCTGCACGGCACGACAGCTGCATGGCACGACAGGGGGCAGCGGGCGTATGTCCCGGGGCGGGCGTCCCGGGCGATGCTGCCGGGAGTGCGCCGCCGTAGCACGATTGACCGGTGCGCTTCGCCGACGGTCACGACCCCAGCCACGACCTCACCTATGACGACGTCTTCCTCGTCCCCTGCCGATCCTCGGTGACCTCCCGGTTCGACGTCGACCTCGCCACCGCCGACGGCTCCGGCGCCACCGTCCCGGTGGTCGCGGCGAACATGACCGCGGTCGCGGGCCGCCGGATGGCCGAGACGCTGGCCCGCCGGGGCGCGCTCACCGTGCTGCCACAGGACGTCGCGCCGCAGGCGGTCGCCGAGATCGTCGCCTGGATCAAGGCACGGCACCCGGTCTGGGACACCCCGCTCGTACTGCGCACCGGTGACGCGGTGGCCGATGCGCTCAACCTGCTGCCCAAACGCGCGCACGGTGCGGTCGTGGTGGTCGACGACGCAGGCCGCCCGGTCGGCACCGTCGACGAGGCCGCATGCGTCGGCGTCGACCGGTTCACCCGGCTCGCCGACGTACTCGACGCCGCCCCGGTGACGCTGCCGGTGGGCACCCCGCCGCAGCAGGTCTTCGAGGCACTCGGCGGGCGCGGCGTCGCGCTCGGCCTCGACGCCGAGGGCAGGCTGGTGGGGCTGCTCACCGCGCTCGGTGCGGTCCGCGCGGAGATCTACACCCCGACCCTGGACGCCCGCGGGCGGCTACGCACCGCCGCTGCGATCGGGATCAACGGTGATGTCCCGGTGAAGGCGAAGGCGCTGCTCGACGCGGGGGTAGACCTGCTCGTCGTCGACACCGCGCACGGCCACCAGGACAAGATGCTCGACGCGCTGCGGGCGGTGCGGACCGCGGTGACCGGCTCGGGGGCGGCCGTCCCGGTGGCCGCGGGCAACGTCGTCACCGCCGGGGGCGTGCGCGACCTGGCCGCGGCGGGCGCGGACATCGTCAAGGTCGGCGTCGGCCCCGGCGCCATGTGCACCACCAGGATGATGACCGGTGTCGGGCGCCCGCAGTTCTCCGCCGTCGCCGAATGCGCCGCGGCCGGATGTGCGCACGACGTCGCGATCTGGGCCGACGGTGGGGCGCGGCACCCGCGCGACGTCGCGCTGGCACTGGCCGCGGGCGCGTCGGCGGTGATGATCGGCTCCTGGCTGGCCGGCACCTACGAGTCCCCCGGTGACCTGCTGCGCGACGAGTCCGGCCGCCCGTACAAGGAGTCGTTCGGGATGGCGTCCAAGCGGGCGGTGAGTGCCCGGACCCGCGGCGACGACAGCTTCGACCGCGCCCGCAAGGCGCTCTTCGAGGAGGGCATCTCCAGCTCGCGCCAGCTGCTGGACCCGGCCCGTCCCGGCGTCGAGGACCTCCTCGACGCCATCTGCTCCGGCGTCCGCTCGGCCTGCACCTACACCGGCGCACGGACCCTCGACGAACTGCACGAGCGCGCCGTCCTCGGCATCCAGACCCCCGCCGGCTTCACCGAAGGCACCCCGCACGGCCGCTGAGCGCCTTCCCCCTCCCCCGCCCGGTTTCGGCTATGCGCCTGGGCCCTCCAACATCTCGGTCACCAGGGCGGCTATCGGGCTGCGCTCGCTGCGGGTCAGGGTGACATGGGCGAACAGCGGGTGGCCCTTCAGCTTCTCGATCACCGCCGCGATGCCGTCGTGCCGGCCGACCCGCAGGTTGTCGCGCTGGGCGACATCGTGGGTGAGCACCACCCGCGACGCTGTGCCCAACCGGGACAACACCGTGAGCAACACGTTGCGCTCCAGCGACTGCGCCTCGTCGACGATCACGAAGCTGTCGTGCAGCGACCGGCCGCGGATGTGGGTCAGCGGCAGCACCTCGAGGATCCCGCGGGCCAGCACCTCGTCGATCACGTCCTGGTTGACGAGCGCGCCGAGGGTGTCGAAGACGGCCTGCGCCCAGGGCGACATCTTCTCGTTCTCGCTGCCCGGCAGGTACCCCAGCTCCTGGCCGCCGACGGCGTAGAGCGGCCGGAACACCACGACCTTTCGGTGCTGCTGGCGTTCCAGCACCGCCTCCAGCCCGGCGCACAGCGCCAGCGCCGACTTCCCGGTGCCGGCCCGGCCACCGAGGGAGACGATCCCGACCGCCGGGTCGAGCAGCAGGTCCAGCCCGACCCGCTGCTCGGCCGAGCGCCCACGCAGACCGAAGGCCTCGCGGTCGCCGCGGATCAGCGTGACCCGCTTCTCCGCCGTGACCCGGCCCAATGCCGCCGACGACCCGCCGAGTAGCCGCAGTCCCGTGTTGCACGGCAGCTCACGGGCCTCGTCGTGGTCGATCACGCCGTCCCGGAACAGGCGGTCGACGTCGTCGGGGGCGATGTCGAGGTCGGCCATCCCGGTCCAGCCGGAGGAGACGACATCCTGGGCCCGGTACTCGTCGGCCGGCAGACCGACCGCACCTGCCTTCACCCGCAGCGGCATGTCCTTGGTGACGAGGATGATCTCGCGGCGGCCCCTGGCCTCCGCCCGCAGGTTGAGCGCGCAGGAAAGGATTCGGCTGTCGTTGCTGTCGGTCCGGAAACCGGCCGGCAGCACGCCCGCGTCGGTGTGGTTCAGCTCGACGTGCAGGGTTCCCCCTGCGGTCCCGATCGGAACGGGCACGTCCAGGCGGCCGTGCAGGATGCGGAGCTCGTCGAGCTGACGCAGCGCCGCGCGGGCGAACCATCCCAGTTCGGGATGGTGCCGCTTGCCCTCGAGCTCGGAGATCACCACCAACGGCAGGACGACGTCGTGCTCGTCGAACCGGGTCAGCGACCACGGGTCCGAAAGCAGGACTGAGGTGTCGAGCACGTAGCAGCGGGGGGTGCGCTCGGTCACGAATGCTCCCTCGTGGGCGCGGCACCACGCCCACACTCTGGTGGGCCGGCCGGCCCTGGAGCGGGACCCGCCGACGGCGCGGAGCTCGCCGCCGAACACGTCCCGAAGGGCCGGGTGCCGGCCCCCTCGGGTGCAAGTGACACCACGACCAGGGCCTCCCGGACGGTCCGCATCGGGACGGACCGTCAACGCGCACGCTACTAGCGGTCACCCGGGTGCGGTCAACAGCTACTCGGGGCGATCTCGTGCGCGGACGCCGGAACAGGTAGAGCTGCCTACCGTTTGTCGTCCGATGAACACCGCCTGTCGCCTCCAGCACGCTCCGAACCCATTCGGTCGCGCTCCGCTCGATCCGCTCCGGCCGCGACCGGCGAACCGGCCGCGCACCCGCTCAGGCGGACGGCCTGCTCGGCGCGGATCACCGAGGGGACGAGCCCCTCGTCGAGCAGCCGCCGGTAGCGTCCGACCCGTCCGGCCGGCCCCGACCCGTCCAGCCAGGGCGCCAGCAGCGCGACGCCCTCGACATAGGCGGTCGTGTGGGTGCGCCAGAGCGGGTGCGCGATGAACCCCAGCAGCTGTCGAGCGCGGGTCTCGCCGACGAGCAGCCAGCGCCGCAGGTGTGCCAGCGCCGCCTCCTCGCCGGCTGCGCGGTCGTGCAGCAGCAGCGCGGCGTCCTGCCGGGCGCGGTGCAGCGCGTCGAACGCGGCGTGCACCCGCTCGGCCAGGGCACCGTCGAGGTGCACGTCTTCCGCGCGCAGGATGTCGGCGGCCCACCGGCCCCAGCCCGCTCCGACGAGGGCGCGCAGCCCGAGATCGGCGGTCCCCTCGGCCATCAACGCCTGCGGAGTGCCCAGCAGGGAGATGGTGTGCTCGATGTTCCCGCGGCGTACCACGAGCCCGTGCTCCTTGCGGCAGTGCTCGGTGTGGTGGCCCGGATAGGCCTCGTGGGCGATGAGGTGTGCCAGCTGCGCCGCACGCGGCCGCGCGTCGACGTTGATCGCGACGATGGAGCGGTAGCCGCGGCGATAACGGTTCAGCGCGCTCCACGGCCGCCCGGTGACGAGCTCGTAGCCGACATCCTCGCCGGCCGGCAGTGGGTAGTGCGCGGCCGCGGCCCCGCGCAGCGCAGCGGACAGCGCCCGGACCGCGCTGAGCAGCCGCGATGGCTCTACCTCGTCATTGCTGCGGTACCCGGACAACCGCTCGTCCAGGCGGCCACGGCCGGGCAGTACCGTCTCGAGCTCGCGATGGGCCTCGCGGTAGCGGTCCATGTCACCCGGACCGATACGCACGTCGAAGGCCGCCTCGACCTCGTCCACGAACCCCGTCGCCTGCCCGGCCAACCTGCGCGCCAGCACCTCCACCGCGGCGAGCTGGGCGGCCAGGTACCGCTGGCGGTGCACCGCCAGTCCGGCGTCGGGGAGCGCGGTCCGCAGCCGGCGCGCGGTGCGCAACAATGTGGCCGGCTCGGGAGCCGGACCTGCGTCGACGTGCGCACGCAGGGCCTCGTCACCGGTGTAGGTGTCGACGGTGCCCGGGACGAGGCGGTCGAGCCGCAGGCCGAGCAGTACGTAGTCGCGGACCAGCACTTCGCGGGGCACGGGGGCGAACGCTACCGAACGGGGTAACGTCCCGTTCCGGACACGGTGTGATCGGCGCGTGGCTGTTCCGAAAAGGGTACGCATCCGTTCGGGTGAAACTCGATTACTCAACGTTAGATTCGGACTCTTTTTTAGTCTGTCGTCTAGTCAAATTACCCCCGATGGTATGCGTAACTAAACGTAAAGTACTGGACCCACACGATAGTGGTATGTGATTTGGCGGATGGGCAATCGAGCGTTATCTTTGCATCAGTCAGCGCGGGCTCCTCGGTCAGACGCTGACAGAGATTGGAGCCGATCGCTGTCGGCACCCGAAGACTCAACAGGAGATGAACTGTGCTGAAGAAGGCTGGAATTGTCGTGGCTACGGTCGCTGCCGGTCTGCTCGCGGTGAGCCCGCTCGCCTTCGCTGGCAACGCGGGCAGCTCGGGCGGCAAGAGCGCGGGTGGAGTGACCCAGAACAACTCCGAGCAGTCCAACAGTACCTCAGAGCTGCACCAGGGGCTGGTGAACGTCTCGGACAACAACATCAACGTCCCGATCCAGGCCTGCGGCAACCTGAACAATGTCGACGTGCTGCGGATCCTGTCCAACACCGCGCTCGGTCTGCTGGCTCCCGCCAGCACCGGCAACGCTGCCACCGTCACCTGCGGTGACAACAGCGCCAGCGCCGGTGACGCAACGGTTCTGTCGAACCAGGGCGGCGGCGGCAAGTAACTGAGCCACACCGCATGTCTGAAATGGCGCCGGGCCACGTGCCCGGCGCCATTTTTGTGCGTAGTAACGAACGCAGGGTCGGAAGGTTACGGTGATCCTGGGTTCAGGAGCCGAAACGACGGTGCCGGGCAGCGTAGTCACGCAGCGCCCGCAGGAAGTCCACCCGCCGGAACTCCGGCCAGTACGCCTCACAGAACCAGAACTCCGAGTGCGCCGACTGCCAGAGCAGGAATCCGGAGAGCCGTTGTTCGCCGGATGTCCGAATGACGAGGTCCGGGTCCGGCTGACCGGATGTGTAGAGGTGGGCGGCGATGTGGTCGACGTCGAGCACCTCGGCCAGCTCCTCGATCGTGGTGCCGGCCTCGGCGTGCTGAAGGAGCAGCTTGCGCACCGCGTCGGCGATCTCCTGGCGGCCGCCGTAGCCGACCGCCACGTTCAGCTGCATGCCCGACCGTCCGACGGTCCGCGCTGCGGCCTCCGACAGCCGGTGCGCGATCGGCGACGGCAGCAGCTCGAGCGCACCCATCACCCGCAGTTGCCAGTGCGCGATGGGCCCGCTCAGCTCGTCGACGACATCGGCGATGATCCCCAAGAGGGGTTCCAGCTCGTCGGCGGGCCGACTGAGGTTGTCGGTGGACAGCAGGAACAGCGTGACGACCTCGACGTCGGCATCTCGGCACCATTCGAGCAGGTCCGCGATCTTGGCCGCGCCGGCCCGGTGCCCGTCGTTGACGTCGACCAAGCCGGCGTCGCGGGCCCAGCGGCGGTTGCCGTCCAGCATCAGCGCGACATGGCGCGGTCGCGCTGCAGTACTCAGCCGGCGGCTGAGCTTGCGCTCGTACATCGAGTACAGCAGGTCGCGCACGCCCACGGCTGGTCACCCTACGCCCGGGCCCGACCGCGGTCGCGACGTCCACGCCCGACGGGGTCGCCGCGACGGTACCCCACCGTCGCGTCGGGGTGCCGTAATCTCGGGGTGTGACCGCCGGGACGTTCGCGGCGCCGCCGCCCCTGAAGCCACGGATGCGCGGCTGGCTGCACCTCTGGGCGTTCGTCGCCTTCGTACTGGCCTGCACGACGCTGAGCATGCTGGCCGCCGCGGTGGCAGGCGGTGCCGCGGCGGTGGCCACGACGGTGTACGGCGTCACGGTTCTCGGCCTGTTCGGGACGAGCGCGCTGTACCACCGGCGAACCTGGGCGACGGCCCGCAGTCGCCTGCTCATGAAACGGCTCGACCACTCGATGATCTTCCTGTTCATCGCCGGCACCTACACCCCGATCGCCGCGCTCGCGATGGAACCGGGCACCGCACGCTGGGTACTCACCGTGGTCTGGGTCGGGGCGATCGCCGGTGTCGTTCTCACGACGGCCTGGCCGAGCGCCCCCTCCTGGGTGGGGGTGCCGATCTACCTCGCCCTGGGCTGGGTGGCGGTGTTGGTGCTGCCGGACCTGCTGCGCAGCGTCGGCGTCGCCGCGCTCGTGCTGCTACTCGTCGGCGGGCTCTGCTACACGCTCGGCGCGCTCAGCTATGCGGCGAGGTGGCCGAACCCGTGGCCCCGCACCTTCGGCTACCACGAGTTCTTCCATGCCGCAACGGTGCTCGCGGCGATCTGCCACCAGGTTGCGATCTGGTTGGTGCTGCTGTGACGACCACGGCCGGCCACGATGGGGTGGTCAGCTGTCCTCGCCGGCCGGCCCCTTCGTGCGCAGCTCGTCGACCTTGGCCATCGCGTCGCGCAGGTCGCCCAGCCAGCTCTCGGCATGCTCACCCACCAGCCGAACCGCCCAGGACAGGGCGTCGGAGCGGGACCGCGCCACGCCGGAGTCGACGAGGGTGTCCAGCACGATCCGCTCGGGCTGGCGCAGCCGGGTCATCACCGGCACCGACGCTGTGGTGAACAGCTCGACGGTGTCCCCGATCCGGGCTCCCCACGCGACCTTCCGCTGGTAGCGGTGCTCAGCCTGGCGCGCGATCTCGATGCGCTCCTCGCGGGTCTGCTCCCGGAACCGGGAGATCCGACCCGTCACGGCCGCGGCCCACTCGGCGCGGCCGACCTCTCCGTCGTCGTAGTCCCCGTCGACGGGCGCGAGCTCGCCGACGACGACGATCTCCTCCCGGTCGACGGTCACGTCAGGGGCCGCGGTGAACCAGTCCTCCGGCAGCCGCCCGTGCAGCCACGCCACCGCGTCGTCGGCGCTGGGGAGATCGGCCTGCTGCCAGCCGCCGCGCCCCGGACCCCGCGCGCCCCGACCACCCGGCCCGTGCCACTCACGATGCATCCGTCCCGACATCTCCCACCTCCACCTGCTGCCTCTTCACTTACAAGATTACACAGCAATTCTCTTCCGTTCCGCAACCCCCATCCCGCGGGGATCAGGGGGATGGGCGCAGGAGAGGGGTGAGGTCGGTGGTGGTGGTGACCGGGCGGTCGCAGACGAAGCCGCGGCAGACGTATGCCGTCGCGGTTCGATTGACCAGCGGGCGGTCGGCCAGCAGCGGGACGCCCTCGGTGCCGGGCTCACCCGCCACCACGACGGTCCCGCCCGGCGCGGCACGGCGGGCATGGGCGAGCAGCACCTCACGCGCCGCGTCCCCTGCGGCGCCGGCGATGGCGACCTGCAGCGGCCCGGCCGCCATCGCCTCCGCCGCGGTCAGCCAGTGCCCGGCGGACCGGGCGTACCGGGCGGCCAGGGTGCCCACGGAACGCAGGCCCGCCTCCGCCGCGTCCCGGTAGCGCCCGGCCGCAGCCCCCTCGACCAGCACCGACGCGGTCAGCAGCGCGTTGACCAGGGCCGAGCTGCCCGCCGGCGTGGCATTGTCGGTGAGCTCGCGGGGCCGGTGCAGCAGTGCCTCGGCGTCGTCGGCGGTGTCGAAGAACGCGCCGGGTCGCTCGGGGTCGGCGAAATGCGCCACCGCGAGGTCGAGCAGCCCGGTCGCGGCAGTCAACCGGTCGGCCCGCCCGGTAGCCTGGTGCAGGGCGAGCAGGGCGTCGGCGAGGTGGGCGTGATCCTCCAGCACCCCGGCCGCGGCACCGACCGCGCCGTGACGCGAGGAGCGACGCAGCCGGCCGCCGACCAGATGCTCCTCGAGCAGCAGGTCCGCGGCCCGGTCGGCCGCCCGCACCCAGTCGTGACGGCCCATCGCGGCACCTGCCTCGGACAGCGCGACGATCGCCATCCCGTTCCAGGCGGTGACCACCTTGTCGTCGCGAGCAGGCTGCGGGCGGGTGTCGCGAGCGGCCAGCAGGGCCGCCCGCACCCGCTCCCAGCGCACCGGGTCGACCGGGTCGGCCGGCAGCTGCAGCGTCGACGAGCCGTGTTCGAACGTGCCCTCGTCGGTCACCGCGAGCAACCCGGCGGCCCACCCGCCGTCGTCCGCCCCGAGCACCTCGCGCAGCTGCCCGGGCGTCCAGACATAGGTGAGTCCCTCGACGCCGTCGGTGTCGGCGTCCAGCGCCGAGGCGAACCCCCCCTCGGCGGTGCCCAGGTCGCGCAGCAGGAACTCCGCGGTCTGCTCGGCGACCCGGCCGGCCAGCGCCGAACCGGTGCGCCGGGCCAGATGCGCGTAGACCCGCAGCAACAGTGCGTTGTCGTAGAGCATCTTCTCGAAGTGCGGGACGACCCATCGCTCATCGACGCTGTAGCGGGCGAAGCCACCCGCGAGCTGGTCGTAGATGCCGCCGCGCGCCATCCGCTCGCAGGTCACCTCGACCAACTCGAGGGCCCGGGCCGAGCCGGTCCGTTCGTGGTGGCGGAGCAGGAACTCCAATGTCATCGACGGCGGAAACTTCGGTGCCCCACCGAACCCGCCGAACCGGGAGTCGAACACCTCGCGGAGCGACCCGGCCGCAACGTCCAGCGCCGCGCCGTCCACCCCGGCCGGGGGCAGCGCGGCGGCCGAGCCGTCGGCCAGCCGGGCGGCGATCTGCCCGGCCGAGCTGCGCACCCGGTCGCCGTCCTCCCGCCAGGCCCTGGTCACCGCGTCGAGCAGCTCACGGAACGCGGGCATCCCGTGTCGCGACGTCGACGGGTAGTAGGTGCCGCAGTGGAACGGCTCCCCGACCGGGGTGAGGAAGCACGTCATCGGCCAGCCACCCTGGCCGGTCATCGCCGTGGTGGCCGCCATGTAGACCGCGTCGATGTCGGGCCGCTCCTCGCGGTCGACCTTGATCGCGACGAAGCCGGCGTTGACCTGCTCGGCGGTCGCCTGGTCCTCGAACGACTCGTGCGCCATCACATGGCACCAGTGACACGCCGCATAGCCGACCGACAGCAGGATCGGCACGTCGCGGCGCTGCGCCTCGGCGAACGCCGCGTCGGACCATTCCCACCAGTCGACGGGGTTGTCGGCGTGCTGGAGCAGGTACGGGCTGGTCGCCGCGGCGAGCCGGTTGGGCATGGCGCCCAGCCTGTCAGAGACGGTCGGCGCCCGCCGACCCGTCCGCCGGCCGGGCCCGGCCGCCCTGCTCCGGACCGGCACCGGGCTCCGCGCCCGAGCCGGCCGGACGCCCGGGCTCCTCGTCGCCGCCCTCCTGCTCCGACTGGGGTCCGAACGAGGCGGGCAGCCGCCGGATCCGCTTGCTCATCGACCGGATCAGCAGGGCCGTCGCCAGCGCAAGCAGGATGATCACGACGAGCGCGATCGGCGAGGCCGCGCCGTACTCCGCACCCTGCCCGGGCGGCTGCGGATTCGGCGCGGGCACCGCGACGGCCGCGATGAGCTCGCTCGAGCCCGGCACCAGCTCGACCACGTAGAGCACCTCCGGCATCGCTTACCACGGGCACCAACACGTCACCCCGGCCCGCTGCGGACAATCTACCGCCGAGCGGGCTCAGCTGGCACGCAGCGCGTCAACGGGCTCGGCGAGACCGGTGAACAAATCGTCCTCCGGGACGGCGGGCTCCCCCACCAACGAGCGGGCGAGCTCGTAGTCCTCGGTGGGCCACACCTCACGCTGGACCTCCGGTGGTATCTGGAACCAGCGGCTGGTCGGGTCGATCTGGGTGGCATGCGCCTTGAGCGCGTCGTCGCGCACCTCGAAGTAGTCGCTGCAGTGCACCCGGGTGGTGATCCGTACGCCGGGGTCGGGCCGGTCCTCGGGCCAGCCGGCCAGCCACTCCGCGTAGGGCGACGGCAGCCCGCGGGCCAGCATCGCCTCGTGGAACGCGACGATCCGGCCGCGGGAGAACCCGTGGGAGTAGTAGAGCTTGAGCGGCTGCCACGGCTCGCCCGCCGCCGGGAACCGGTCCGGGTCTCCCGCCGCGTCGAAGGCCGCGACGGAGACCTGATGGCAGCGGATGTGGTCGGGATGCGGGTAACCGCCGTTCTCGTCGTAGGTGACGATCACGTGTGGGCGGAACTCGCGGATCAGCGCGACGAGCGGCGCCGTCGCCTCCTCGAGGTCGACGAGCGCGAAGCAACCCGCCGGCAGCGGCGGCGGGGGGTCGCCCTCGGGCAGCCCGGAATCCACGAAGCCGAGCCAGCGGTGCGCCACACCGAGGATCTCCGCCGCGCGGGCCATCTCCGCCCGCCGCACCGCGCTGAGGTCGGCGACCACCTCGGGCCGGTACATCACCGGGTTGAGGATGCTTCCGCGTTCTCCGCCGGTGCAGGTCACCACCATCACCTCGTGACCCTCGGCGACGTAACGCACCGCGGTGGCCGCGCCCTTGCTCGACTCGTCGTCGGGGTGGGCGTGCACCGCCATGAGCCGGAAGCGGGGTGCGCCGTACTGATGCCTCGGGTCTGGGTTGGTCATCGGTGGACCGCGGTCCTTCCGCTTCGTCGTCGGCGGTCGCCGGGTCGTCCGGCGGGTCGGCAGGGATCATCGCAGGCCGCTCCGACAGTCCGCCTTCCGATCGATGCCAACGCGGCGCGTACCCGGGATCTTCCCGAGCGTCCGACCGCGCCGGATCTCCTTTCCCCCGCACCACCGGTCCCGGCCCGGCCCACGGTCGCTCCCCGCAGCAGACACAGCCTCCATTCGGCGGATCGGTGCGCCGTCCGAATGCCACCATGGCCCACGGCAACCCGTTGACCAGCACCTTTGCTACCGATGGGAACTCTTGCGGCCCGCTGGCCGTTCGCCGAAAGACCGCGACGAACGGCAGACCCCGTGTTACGGTGAAGTTCACACGGCCCGCAGGCGGGTCGTGTTTTTCCTTACTCGGGGTTATGCCGCCGCGTGGCGCGGGCAACCGGCCCGTAGCTACGTGGACCTGGACGGCTGGAGGAGTGATGACCGTGACGGACACCCAGGTGACCTGGCTGACCCAGGATGCCTTCGACCGGCTCAAGCACGAGCTCGACGAGCTGATCGCGAACCGCACCGTCATCGCTGCCGAGATCAATGCGCGTCGCGAGGAGGGCGACCTCAAGGAGAACGGCGGCTACCATGCCGCCCGTGAGGAGCAGGGCCAGCAGGAGGCGCGGATCAGGCAGCTCCAGGAGCTGCTGCGCACCGCCCAGGTCGGCACGACTCCCCCCGACTCCGACGTGGCCGCGCCCGGCACGGTGCTGACCGTCCGCTACGACGACGATGACACCGAGCAACTGCTGCTGGGCTCGCGGGAGGAGGGCAGCCACGGCGACCTGCAGGTGATCTCGCCGTACTCCCCGCTGGGCGCGGCGCTGCTCGGCGCGCGGGTCGGCGAGGCCCGGGAGTACCAGCTGCCCGACGGCGCCACCATGAAGGTCACCCTGCTGTCCGTGGAGCCGTTCCACGGCTGAGGCCCCGGCACTGACCTCCACGGCCACTCCCTGGCCGCGACCCAGGAGACCTACCTGCGGGAGTGAGCGAGACCGCTCTGCGGGCGCTGAGCACTGCCCTGTTCCCGCTGACCGGTCCTCGGCCCGGACATGTCCGTCGCGCCGCCGACGCCGTGTGCACCGTCGTGCGTCGACCCGGAGCAGCGGCGTCGACGACTGGGACTCGGCCGCTTCCCAACCGGGCTGGTGCGGTCAGCCGCCGACAAGGCCGGCAGCGGTGGGGACAGTCACCGCTCGGCCTTATGTCAGGCTCACGACGGCCAGTGCTTCCGCTGGGACGCCGCGCTCACGGATCCATCGGGCATAGATGAACGCGTTGTGAGTGTTCTCAGCGATCACGTAGTCGTGCTTGGGGTCGAGGCAACACCGCCCGTCGTTGATCTCCACGCGCTGGCCCGGTTGTGGCCACGCCGGGCCGGCGAGGTCCTTGTCCACTCGGATGAAGACCGGCCCATCGCCGTAGCCGCCGGGAGGATGAGCCACGACGACCGCCGCCTCGCGCCCCGACACGTGTCGATCGTTCATAGAACCCTCGCCAGTGGACCGCGGCGAGACCGAACGTGTCGGTAGTTGTGCACCTCGGCCCCGCCGCGAAGCTTGGCGCGCAGGTCGACCGCGGCCAGGGTCTCGGCGTGAGACGCCCGGGCCAGGCAGTGCGGGCACCGCTGGCCCGGCGGTGCGGTCAGCGCTCGGGGCGCGACCAGATGCCCACACAGAGCGTGGTAGACGCCCTGTTGGGTCCGCTGTCCGGCAAGGAATGCCTGGTCGGTGACGACGTGCTCTCGATGATCCTCGGTGCAGGTCATCCAGCTACTCGGTGAGGCAGACTGTTCCGGGCGCGAGGTGGCGCGGAGCGAGACGGGATCACAGCCGGACGCCAGCCATACTGCCGTGGCCGCCAGCAGCGCAGGTCACGCCTGCCCAGTGCTCGCCGAGCCTCAGCCGAGGCTCCTGGTCGACGAGCGGCCTGTGCGGACGGTGCGGCGGTAGCGACGCTGACAACATGGTGGAAGGATGCAGACGACCCACAACCGAGTGCGATGCCAACATGTCATTGATGGACTGCGCGCGATGATGACATGCTGGCATCGCTTACGGGTTGTCCATGTGCCAAGCGTCGTTGGGGGCTGAGGAAGGTGGAGAGCAGGCGCGCATGCCGAGCTTGCCAAGGAACACTGAGCCGGTATAATACCACGCCGCTATGTAGCGCCTGCGCCAAGCAATGCCCCACGGCTCCTTTCGTCCCCATGTGGTTATGGGACTCCGAACCGCTCCGCCGGGCACTTGTCAAAGCTGATCTGGGCGCGGCGTTGGCAATCATCCGGTCTGCCACCGGACTGAGTCAGCTGGAGTTTGCAAACCTACTCGGGTGGAGCCAATCGGGGGTTGCACGTGCCGAATCCGGCCAGCGCGACACTCTCTATGATCTTCGTCGGCTTTTCGAGATGATTGACGCTCTCGACATGCCACGTGCGGCGCTTATCCCGCTACTACTGGGCGGCCCCGATGGAGAACAGTTCGAGCGAGAAGAGACATACGAGATGAGTTTGAGCCGGCGAGAGCTCGGCGGCACGCTGATAGGTATCGCTGCCGCAGCCGGGTTGAGTCAGGTGGAGATCCCCACCCGGATCGGCTCTGCCCACATGCGTTATTTTCATGCGTCAGTCGAAAGACTGTACGCCGAGGATCAAAGAGTGGGCGGAGGCGTTCTCGCACGTGACGGCCTACGGCTGTATCATCGGGCTCGGCGAATGCTGGATGAGGCCGACTACAGCGAGGAAACCGCACGCCAACTCATGAGAGCAGCCGGGGAGCTTGCCGTCTGCGTCGGCTGGCTCAGTTACGACGCACATGACCAGGTACTGGCGCGAGCCCTCTATTCCGAGGCGCGACTCCTCGCCGATCAGTCCGGCGACTACGGCCTGGCGGTACACGCTATGGGAAACAATGTACTGCAACTGGTGGACGCTGCTCTGGCGGGCAGCTATCCAGGTCGTGCACGCGAGGCAATCCTACTCAGCAGGCGAGCCGTTGAGCTAGCGCGACCCGATCCTTCTTCCCAACTTCATGCTCTGCTGGCGGCTCGTGAGGCACTTGCGCACGCAGCCGTCGGTGATGGTAACGGGTTCAACGCCGCCATGACTCGAGCGTGGCGTGAGATGGACCGTGAACCGACCAACGACGACAGACCGGGAAGACCGGGTTGGCTTGGGTTCGTCAACAGGTCAGACCCGAATCCGCGAGTAGGTGATGAGTTGATCTCCGTCGGGGTTTGTTGATCTTCCGGTGGCGGTTTCCGGGTTTGTTGCACACCGAGGGCCCGAGTGTCGCCTCGGGTGGGCGGGATTCCGGGATGTTCGGGGCC
>JBBSGM010000035.1:0-33599 GCA_038254065.1 Mycobacteriales bacterium
GAGGTGGGCGGCGGCCTCGGCGCCTACGCCGGCCGGGCCTGGCGGATCGGCCTGATGGGGCACGCGGCCACCGAGCGTTCGGTGGTCACACTGCTCGGGGCGGTGCGCGAGTTGCTCTGACGGCCGATCGGCGTTCGGGATGCTCGCCTCGCACGGAATCGACGCCGAGTCCGCGGAGCTCCTGCGCGTCGGTGACGACGAGGGCTTCCTCGCGCGTCGGGCGGTGATCGTTGACCGCGGTACTCGACCACTGGACCCGGATGACCGAGCCGTCGGCTCGGACCCGCCGTCCGGTGGCCCTGCTCCTCGGGGACGACGATGGCGCCTGAGGTCACTGCCGGGGTGTACCTCGGGGCCCGACGGGTGGGGACCCTCTCCTTCCGGAGCCGGATCCGAGTGGCCCGGATGGACGTGCCCTGATGGTTCTCGAACCTGCTGCCCGAACCGGAGACCCCCCTTCGCAAACTGGTGGCCGACCAGTTCGGGGTGCATGCGGTCCGAACGTTTCCCTTGCTCGTCGCGCTCGGTGAGGACCTTCCTGGAGCGGTGGTCGTCCGTCTCGACGATGCATCTGTTACCGCCCTGCTGGGTCCGGAGCCCGGCATCGAGCGGGTGGGACGTCTCGCGTTCTCCCTCGCCGGCGTCCGGCTCAAGTTCTCGGTCGTGCGTGACGGGCGCCGCTTCACCCTGCCCATGTCGGGGTCCGGAGGTGGCTGGATCGTCAAGCTACCCGACCGGGCTTTCCGGGACGTCCCGGCCAACGAGCACGCCATGATGCGGTGGGCGGCCGCAGCCGGTGTCGACGTCCCCGAGGTCGAGTTGCGCAACGGCTCCGACCTCGACGGAGTCCCGAACAGCCTGGTCGGTCCCGAGGAGCAGGTCTTCGCCATCCGGCGGTTCGACCGCGCAGCCGGCGGCAGGGTCCACGTCGAGGACTTTGCCCAGATCAGGGAGGTGGCGCCCGGGAAGAAGTACGAGAACACCCTCCTACGATGCCGTCGGGCGCGTCATCGCTGCGCTCGCCGGGCCGGCAGGCATCCAGGAGTACGTCCGGCGGCTCGTGGTGTGCATCGCCATCGGCAACGCGGACGCGCATCTCAAGAACTGGTCCATGATCTACCCCGATGGGCGCACGCCTGAACTGGCACCGGCATATGACCTGCTCTCGGTGACGGTGTACGAGCCGTTCACCACCGACCGGCTCGCCTTCGCCCTGGCCGGGGAGCGTGCGTTCGACAAGCTGGAACGCGCTCACTTCCGGCGTCTCGCCGACGCCATGGGGAGTGACGCGGACGAGGTCGTCGATATCGCGGACCGGACGGTCGACGCGATGCTCGCCGGCTGGCCGGCCATCGTCGAGCATCATCCGGTTCCGGACTTCCTCCAGACCTACCTGGCCAACCGCCTGCGCCGGCTTCCCTGTTGCGCGGCCACTGACGACGGGGAGCATCGCGATGCTGAGAAGTGTCGGTGGGCCTCGATAGCCTCTCCGGTGTGAGCGAACCTGCCCCCGAGATCCGCGAGCGGCACGCCCGGCTGGCCGCCGAGGTGGCCGACCACCAGTTCCGCTACTACGTGCTCGATGCACCGGTGGTCTCCGACGGGCAGTTCGACGCGCTGTGGCGTGAGCTGCTGGAGCTGGAGGCCGAGCACCCCGAGCTGGTCACGCCCGCCTCACCCACCCAGAACGTCGGCGGCAGGTTCTCCACGGACTTCGCCGCGCACGACCATCTCGAGCGGATGCTCAGCCTGGACAACGCGTTCGACGCCGACGAGCTGGTGGCCTGGGCCGAGCGGGTGGGTCGCGAGGCGGGCAGTGCCGTGCACTACCTCTGCGAGCTCAAGATCGACGGACTCGCGGTGAACCTGCGTTACGAGAACGGCAGCCTGACCAGGGCGCTCACCCGCGGTGACGGGCGCACCGGCGAGGACATCACGCTCAACATGCGCACCCTGGCCGAGGTGCCGGAGCAGCTGGCCGGCTCGGGCGAGTACCCGGTGCCGCCCCTGCTCGAGGTGCGCGGCGAGGTCTACTTCCGGCTCTCCGACTTCCAGGCGCTCAACGCGGCGCTGGTCGAGGCGGGCAAGCCGCCGTTCGCGAACCCCCGCAACACCGCGGCGGGCTCGTTGCGGCAGAAGGACCCGCGGGTCACGGCCGCGCGGCACCTGCGGTTGATCTGCCACGGCGTCGGCAAGCGGGAGGGCTTCGTCCCGGAGCGCCAGTCGCAGGCCTACGACGCGCTGCGCGCCTGGGGGCTACCGGTCGCCGAGCGCACGGTGGTGCTTGAGGGCATCGACAAGGTGCTCGAACACATCGACTACTGGGGTCAGCACCGGCACGACGTCGAGCACGAGATCGACGGCATCGTGGTCAAGGTCGACGAGGTCGCACTGCAGCGCAGGCTGGGGTCCACCTCGCGCGCGCCGCGGTGGGCGATCGCCTACAAGTATCCGCCCGAGGAGGCGATGACCACGCTGCTCGACATCCGGGTCAACGTCGGGCGCACCGGGCGGGTCACCCCGTTCGCATTCATGGAGCCGGTGCTGGTGGCGGGGTCCACGGTCTCGCTCGCGACGCTGCACAACGCCGACGAGGTGCGCCGCAAGGGGGTGCTGATCGGTGACCGGGTGGTCATCCGCAAGGCCGGTGACGTCATCCCTGAGGTGCTCGGCCCGGTGATCGACGTGCGCACCGGCGCCGAGCGCGAGTTCGTCATGCCCGCGCACTGCCCCGAATGCGGTGTCGGGCTCGCCCACCAGAAGGCGGGCGACGTCGACCTGCGCTGTCCCAATGCCCGGTCCTGCCCCGCGCAGCTGCGCGAGCGGTTGTTCCACCTGGCGGGCCGCGGCGCGTTCGACATCGAGGGGCTCGGCTACGAGGCGGCCACCGGGTTGCTCACGTCCGGGGTGGTACAGGACGAGGGCGACGTCTTCGCCCTCACCGAGGACGACCTGCTGCGGGTCGAGTTGTTCACGACCAAGGCGGGCACGCTCTCGGCCAACGGGCGCAAGCTGCTCGCGAACCTGGAGGTCGCGAAGGACCGTCCGTTGTGGCGGGTCCTGGTCGGGCTCTCGATCCGGCACGTCGGACCCACGGCGGCGCAGGCGCTGGCCGGCGGGTTCGGCTCGCTCGCGGCGATCGAGGCGGCCGCGGCCGAGGCCGCCTCGACCGCGGAGAAGGCGCAGGCCGGGCCGGAGATCACCTCCGGCGGGGCGGTGGAGGATGCCAAGGCCGTGGCCGCCGCGCTGGCCCCGATCGCGAGCGTGGAGGGTGTCGGCCCGACCATCGCCGCCGCGGTCCGGGACTGGTTCACCGTCGACTGGCACCGCGAGGTCGTCGCCAAATGGCGGGCGGCCGGGGTGCGGATGGTCGACGAGGTCGACAGGACGGTGTCGCGTACCCTCGAGGGGCTCTCGATCGTGGTCACCGGTTCGATGGAGGGCTTCTCCCGCGATGAGGCCAAGGAGGCGATCAGCGCACGCGGCGGGCGCGCCGCGGGATCGGTGTCGAAGAAGACCGCGTTCGTGGTGGCCGGCGACGCGCCCGGTACCAAGTACGACAAGGCGGTCGAGCTCGGGGTGCCGGTGCTCGACGAGGCCGGCTTCCGGCTACTGCTCGACCGCGGTCCGGACGCGGCGCGGGCGGGCGCCGCTGTCGGATTGTCACCGGCGTGAACCACGAAGGAGTGGGCGGCCGAATACATCTGGCGGCTTGTCTCGAGGCCGCTCCCGCGATGTGATCAACTGGAGTGGAGGCGTCACTCGGCGAGAGGCCCGCGGAGGCGGCGGCGACTTCGCTCGGACGGCGGAACGAGGAGGTGGCAGGTGCTGCAGGCAGTGCTGAACGGCTCACGCCCGGCGGATGCCCACCCGGCGCTTCCCGTCCTCGCCCGCCATCTGGCCCGGGACGCGCGTGCCGTCGCCCGGTTGGGCATCACGTCGGTGCACGTGCACCCGCGCGGCCCCGACACCGAGGAGACGCTCGACCCGGTGCACGTCGGTGACGCCGTCGCGCTGATCCGCGCCGAGGCACCCGGCATGGAGATCGGCGTGACCACCGGCCGCTGGATCCAGCCCGACCCGGTCAGACGCGTCGAGGCCGTGCTCGCCTGGGGCCGGCTCGGTGTCGGCAAACCCGATGTGTGCTCGGTCAACGTGCACGAGCGCGGCTGGTTCGACGTGTGCCAGGCGGCGTACACGGTCGGTATCGGCGTCGAGCTCGGAGTCTGGACCTGCGGTGACGCGGTCACGCTGCGGCAGAACGGGGTTCCGCCGGGCACGGTGCGGGTGCTCGCGGAGTCCACCGTGTCCGACCCCGAGACCTCGGTCGCCGAGAGCGTGCGGATCCTGCGCGCGCTGGGCACACTGGCGGTCCCGATCCTGCTGCACGGCGAGGAGGACGGCGCCTGGCCGGTTCTGGAGTACGCGCTGCGCACCAACCTGGACGCCAGGATCGGCTTCGAGGACGTCCTGAACCGGCCCGACGGTTGGCTCGCCACCGGGAATGACGACCTGGCGAAGTCGGCGCTGGCGATCCGGGTCTGAGCGTTCGCCGGCGGGTCCCGTCAGCCGCCCAGCACCGTCGAGACGATCCCGGCCAGGTGGCTCAGCCGGGCCAGTTCGAAGGGCCGGAACGCGGGCCCACCCGGACGCCCGACGACCAGCGCCTCGGCCGAGGATCCCGATCCGAACGGCGCCGCCGCCAGCTCGGTGTCCAGGTCGCGCCACGGCTCGGGCACCTGATGCACCTGCGGGTCGAGGATGACCGCCTTCGGCAGCGGCAGCCACGGCAGGTCGCCCGCCCGCGTCTCGGGGGCGGCCGCACTCTCCGCGAGCCGCCACGACCGACCGTCCGCGCGGACGGCGACGAGCGCCCAGCCGGCCCGGAACAGCCGCGGCACCTCATCGGTGAGCAGCTGGACGCCCCGCCCGGGGTGGTTGGCGATCTCGTCGATGAGCTCGAGCTCGCGGTGGGTGTCGAGCCGTCCCGAGTAGGGCCGCACCGACTCCACCTGCACGCCGGGCACCGACTCGGCGGCGGTGATGAGCACGTCGGGCGGGCGCCCGGACGGCAGTTCGACGGTCAGGTCGTCGACGGCATGACCCTCGCCACGCTCGACGACGTCGACACCGAGGATGTCCGCACCGGCGTTGCCGAGCGCGGTCGCGACCGCCCCGAGACTTCCCGGCTTGTCCGGGAGCACCACCCGGAGCAGGAACGACACGCCGCACGCCTCCTCGGGTCACCCGCGACCGGGTCACCCGTGCCTCGCGGGCGGCCGACCTGACACTGTCGGCGGAGATACTGCCAGGTGTCCAGCGCCGGACGCGCAGTTCAGGTGGAGACCGCTGGGTGGAGGCCGCCGGTCGGGGCCGCCCGGCGTGGCTCTGCCGGGTCGGCGCCACCCTGCGCAGCGCCACCGGTGACGAGGCTAGACTCGCCGGTGAACCGGGCACCAACGGTGCCCCCGGTGCCCATCGTGATCCTCGCGCAGCCCGCACCTGCCGCGCCGGCGACGTCCACCGGTCCAGCCCCGCAGCCGTTCCACCAGGAGGGACATGTCTCCCGACTCCCCGCCGACCAGCGGGGCCATCTCCCGGGACGAGGTCGCGCACCTCGCCCGGCTGGCCCGGCTCGCCGTGACCGAGGACGAGCTCGATGTCTTCGCGGGCCAGCTCGACGTGATCCTCGGCGCGGTCGCCCGGGTGGGCGAGGTCGCCGCCGACGACATTCCGCCGACGTCGCACGCGGTGCCGCTGCGCAACGTGTACCGGCCCGACGAGCTCCGCCGTGGGCTGAGCCAGGAGGAGGCGCTCTCCGGTGCCCCCGCCGCCGAGGGCGGCCGCTTCCGCGTCCCGCAGATCCTGGGGGAGGAACAGTGACCGGTGCGGCGCTCATCCGGCTGACCGCGGCCGAGCTGGCGGAGAAGATCCACTCGCGCGAGGTGTCCGCGGTGGAGGTCGCCAGGGCGCACCTGGACCGCATCGCGGCCGTGGACGGGGAGGTGCACGCCTTCCTGCATGTGGGCGCCGAGGCGGCGCTGGCGAACGCCGGCCTGGTCGACGCGCGGCTAAACGCCGGCACCGCCCCGTCGTCGCCGCTGGCCGGGGTGCCGCTGGCGCTCAAGGACGTGTTCGTCACCGTGGACATGCCGACCACGGTCGGCTCGAAGATCCTGTCCGGCTGGCGCCCACCCTACGACGCGACGGTGACGACGCGGCTGCGCGCGGCCGGCATCACGATCCTGGGCAAGACCAACATGGACGAGTTCGCCATGGGCAGCTCCACGGAGTACTCGGCGTACGGGCCCACCCGCAACCCGTGGGACACCCGGCGCATCCCGGGCGGCTCCGGCGGCGGTTCGGCGGCGGCGCTGGCCGCGTTCGAGGCCCCGCTGGCCATCGGCACCGACACCGGTGGCTCGATCCGCCAGCCCGCGGCGATGACGGGCACCGTGGGCGTCAAGCCGACCTACGGCGGGGTGTCGCGCTACGGGCTGGTGGCCTGCGCGTCGTCGCTGGACCAGGGCGGGCCCTGCGCGCGCACGGTGCTCGACGCGGCACTGCTGCACGAGGTGATCGCCGGCTACGACCCGCTCGACTCCACCTCGATCGACACCGCCGTGCCGGCCGTCGTCGAGGCGGCCCGCCTCGGTGCCGCCGGGGATCTGCGCGGGCTGCGCATCGGCGTCGTCCGCGAGCTGGGCGGCGAGGGCTACCAGGCGGGCGTTCAGGGCTCGTTCGACGCGGCGTTGCGCCAGCTGGAGAAGCTGGGCGCCGAGCTCGTCGAGGTCAGCTGCCCGCACTTCCGGTACGGGCTGGCCGCGTACTACCTGATCCTGCCGAGCGAGGTCTCCTCCAACCTGGCCCGGTTCGACGCGATGCGCTACGGGCTGCGGGTCGGCAAGGGGGCCTCGGCCGAGGAGGTGATGGCGGCGACCCGGGAAGCCGGGTTCGGTCCCGAGGTCAAGCGCCGGATCATCCTGGGCACCTACGCGCTGTCCTCGGGGTACTACGACGCCTACTACGGGCAGGCGCAGAAGGTCCGCACGTTGATCAGCCGCGACTTCGCGGCCGCGTTCTCCCAGGCCGACGTGCTCGTCTCGCCGACGGCGCCGACGACGGCGTTCCCGATCGGGGAGAAGGTCGACGACCCGCTGTCGATGTACCTCAACGACCTGGCCACCATCCCGACCAACCTGGCCGGCATCGCGGCGATGTCGGTGCCCAGCGGGCTCGCGGCCGAGGACGGCCTGCCCGTCGGGCTGCAGGTGATGGCGCCCGCGCTGGGCGAGGCCGTGATGTACCGGGTGGCCGCGGCATACGAGGCCGCCCGCGATGCCGAGGACGCCGGCCCGCTGATCCACCGCGTTCCGGAACTGGAGATGACGCCGTGACGTCCGCCGGCAGGGTCGGATCCGCACCACGCAGCGCCCCGGTGCTCGTCGACTACGACGAGGTGATCGAGCGCTTCGACCCGGTGTTCGGGCTCGAGGTGCACGTCGAGCTGAACACGAACACGAAGATGTTCTGCGGCTGCCCGACGGGGTTCGGCGCGGAGCCGAACACCCAGGTCTGCCCCGTCTGCCTGGGCCTGCCGGGCGCGCTGCCGGTGGTGAACCGGGTGGCGGTGGAGTCGGCAATGCGGATCGGGTTGGCACTGCGCTGCTCGATCGCGCCGTGGAGCCGGTTCGCCCGGAAGAACTACTTCTACCCGGACATGCCGAAGAACTTCCAGACCTCGCAGTACGACGAGCCGATCGCCGTTGACGGGCACCTCGACGTGGCGCTGGACGACGGTTCCACGGTGCGGGTGGCGATCGAGCGCGCGCACATGGAGGAGGACACCGGCAAGTCGCTGCACGTCGGTGGCGCGACCGGGCGGATCCACGGCGCCGAGTACTCGCTGCTCGACTACAACCGGGCCGGTGTGCCGTTGATCGAGATCGTCACGAAGCCGATCACCGGGGCCGGGGCGCGCGCCCCCGAGGTCGCCAGGGCGTACGTGACCGGGCTGCGCGACCTGCTGCGCGCCCTCGACGTCTCCGACGTCCGGATGGACCAGGGATCGCTGCGCTGCGACGCGAACGTGTCGCTGATGCCGAAGGGGGCAGTGGCGTTCGGCACCCGTACCGAGACGAAGAACGTCAACTCGCTGCGGTCGGTCGAGCGGGCGGTCCGCTACGAGATGACGCGCCACGCCGGTGTGCTGCTCGCGGGCGGAGCGATCGTGCAGGAGACGCGGCACTTCGAGGAGGCGTCGGGCACCACCCGGGCCGGCCGCCGCAAGGAGACCGCGGAGGACTACCGCTACTTTCCGGAGCCCGACCTCGTGCCCATCGCCCCGTCCCCCGAATGGGTCAACGAGCTGCGCGGCACGCTGCCGGAGCTGCCGTGGGAGCGCCGGCGCCGGGTCAAGTCCGACTGGGGGCTGTCCGACGAGGAGCTGCGCGACCTGGTCAATGCCGGGGCGCTGGACCTCATCGCGGCGACGGTCGCGGCGGGAGCCCCGGCCGGCGAGGCCCGGTCCTGGTGGGTGGCCTACCTCACCCAGCAGGCCAACACCCGCGGGGTCCCGCTGGAGTCGCTCCCGATCACCCCGGTCGACGTTGCCAGGGTGATCGAGCTCGTGACAAGCGGTGCGCTGAACAACAAGCTCGCCCGCCAGGTCGTCGACGGCGTGTTGGCCGGCGAAGGCACGCCGGACGAGGTGGTTGCCGCCCGCGGACTGGCCGTGGTCTCCGACGAGGGCGCGCTCGTCGCCGCCGTGGACCGGGCGCTGGCCGCCCAGCCCGACGTCGCGGCGAAGATCCGCGGTGGCAAGCTGCAGGCCGCCGGTGCCATCGTCGGTGCGGTGATGAGGGCGACGGGCGGGCAGGCCGACGCCACGCGCGTCCGTGAGCTGGTGGTCGGCCGTTGCCCGCCGGTGGGCGAGTGACGGCCGACCCCGCCGTCACGTCCGCACGTCAGCCGCCGAGGATGATACTCGCCCCCAGCGCACTCTCCACGTGCGACAACTTGGTGTAGACCCCGTTGATGCACCGCTGGCCGGCGTTCTGCAGGTCGCCACTCAAGATCCCCTGCGCCGTGGAGTCACCGTCGAAGTAGGGCGAGCCACTGTCGCCGGGGGCGCCACAGGCCGCGGTGTCGGTGAGCACGACGTCACGCAGGTCCAGGGACGTGTCGGTGTAGGAGCCGTCGGCGATCGTGCCGCACTTGGCGCCGCTGGTGATCCCGGAGAAGCAGGTCTTCTCCCCGTTCACGTAGCCGGAACCGGGCTCACGCGCGGTGATGGCGTGCTGCGGGTCGGCGCTGCTGACATAGATCGTCCCACGTGAGCCCTCCGGGAAGTCCGGACTGCGCTGGGCGAACAGCCCGTCGGCGCTGGCGGACTGCACGCTCCTGGCGACCGTCCCGTACTTGGTGCCGTTCGGCCGGCGTCCGAGGGAGACCGACGCCCCTGGCCCTCCGCAGTGCCCGGCGCTGAGGAATCCCTGGGCACCGCTACGGGTGGCGCCGAAGCCGGTCGTGCAGGTGCCGAGAGGGCTGTACCAGGACAGCCCGCCCTCCGTCGGCTCGGTCACACAGTTGCTGCGGGTGCAGGCGAGTGGCTGGTACTGCACCGCGCCCAGCGGCTGGGCAAACTCGACCTTCGTCACGTCGACGCCGGCCTGGGCCAGCTCACCGCGCGCCAAATCGGGTGTCCGGGTGTAGGCCACGATCCGGTTGCGCTCGGGTCGGACCGACCAGGCATGGACGGTCTGCAACCCCGTTGGGCCGGTGGCCACGTCGTAGAGGTGCTGGTCGACCGCGAGCAACTCGCCCAGGCTGAACTGGACGAGCTGTCCCTGCACCCGGACCGACGGGGTGCCCACGCCGGCGAGCAACTGTGCCACGGCGTCCTGCGGGCGGTCGGTGAAACCGAGGACCAGGGCACCGTCCGCGTCCCGCCACGCACCCGCCCACGTCGTGGGCCAGGTGCCGGCCGCGTTCACCAGGAGTTCCTTCTCGACGGTGCCCCAGTTCGCCTCCGTCCCGCTTCCGCTCACCGGTGCCTCCCCGTATGTCGGTGCGGCCAGGATCAACAACAGCAGCGCGGCGAGCACGGCGACGGTGAGCCGCCCGCCCGACCGGACCTGCCGGACGAACCGGTTCCACGGGACGAGAAGTGTTGCCGCGGAGCGCTCCCAACGGAGTCGTTCCGGGAAGGCGAGAAGGAGGTTGGGTGACGGGCTCGATCGGAGGACTGCCTCCATGCGTGACACCACCTTGGTGATCGTCAGTGGTTGTCCGACCCTCAGAGCTGAGGCGGTGAACCCGACGATACGGCCCGGCAGCCAGTCGCGGAATGCGTCCAAGCGGGGCTGGAAGTGCTGCCTCTCAGTAGTTGAGTAGACTACGTCACCTTCAATTACCCGCTCGCGCTGACGCGGAAACCGCCGTCGGCGCAGTTCCACCCGTCCGAGTCGGTGAGGCCGGAGGGTCTCTCGCCGACCTGCTGACGGCGTATCGCATGCAGAACTCGCCGGACGGCATCCCCGGCGGCCTGGTCGACGCCGCCGCGAAGGACGCCTGCACCGGGCTCTCCAAGATGACCAACCCGCTGCCCGGGGCGAAGGAGAAGGCCGAGACCTGCGTCGTTGTGCAGAGCGTGCAGTCCTCGGCCACGCAAGGCGCGATCGGGTAGCAGCCGTTCACGGTCCGCGCCGCCCAAGCCCAGGCCATCGTGGCGGCAGCGGAGAAGCTGTACTGCCCCTCGGGCTGATCAATATTTTCTGGCCGCTCAGCCCTGCGCCCGGTACTCGGCTGCTATCCGGGCCAGCACCGCGCGGGCAGCGTCGTCGTAGACGGCAAGCGCTTCGAGCTGTGCGAAAAGGTCGACGTACACAGTGACGTCGGCGGGCTCGGTGAGCAGGCCGGTCGCGGTCTTCGTCCCGACCTGCACGGCCGCCTCGTCGTAGAGATGGAAGCCGTGCGGCGCCACCACGTCGGCCAGCATCCGACCTGGGATGATTCCCACCCGGACGTTCGGGAGTCGCGACAGATCCCCGATGTGCTCGACCTGCTCAGCCATCAGAGTCGGGCTCCGGAGGCACCAGTTCAGGGCGCCCTCGGTCTGAATCAGCCGCCACTCCCGGCGCTGGCCGTCGCCATCGTCGATCCGCGTCCACCGTCGCCGACGCTCGGCCACCAGATCGACCACCTCCGCCGGGGAGAGGTCTTCACCTGCGCCGAACACTGCCGCGGCGTAGTCGAGGGTTTGAAGCTGCCCCAGCACCATGCCGGGTTGGAACGCCCGGATCACAGCGGCGGCCCGTTCGTGTTCGCGGACCCGCTCCTGGAAGTAGTTCGCGCCGGCCGCGGATCGTTGGAACACGACGCGGAGGTCACGCGCGTCAGCGCCCGACTTGGCGAGCGCCATCACCCGTTCTCGATCGGCGGTGGTGGCGTTGCACAGGTCGCACCATCGTTCGATCAGCTCCGGGCCGATGATGCGCCGGCCGAGTTCGACGCGGGACACCTGCGCTTGGGAGACCCCCAGCGCTTCGGCGAACGGGATCTGGTTTAGTCCAGCGGCGCGACGGAGCGCAAGCAGCGACCGGGCCAGCTCACCTCGGTCGCCGTTGTCACGCTCGCCGGTCACCGAGTTCTCATGCCGCCTGGCGGTGCAGCTCGCCGTGGCGACCCCACCACGGCGCGAACGGCTCGGCGGCGTTCCACAGCAGATCGCGGGCAGCAGCGAAGTCTCGGACGATGTCTGTGCGGTCGCGTGCGGTCGCGCCGAGGAACTGCCCGTCGTCGGCATAGTGCATGACCGCGACCCGGTGCACGCCCTCCGTATCGGTGAGCAGCCACCAGTCGTACTCGCTGAGCGCTCCGATGTCGGGCATGTCCCGTTCGGCAAGATCGAGGATGCGGATGCCCTCACCTGCCTCTCCGTTCGGGGCGTAGCCCCACTCGCACTCGTAGCGGGTGTAGTCGGTGATCGGGTGGGTGATGACCCGCACCCGGTGGCGCCACACCCCGCTCGCCGCTTCGTTGCGGAGGTGCGCGAGCCACGGCTCCTTACGCTCCGGGGTCCACGTCAGGGCGCCGTCGAGGTAACGGCGGAAGTCGGACCCGTCGGAGTCGACCTCGTACTGCTGCAGTGTTTCCAGCCGGAATGCCGCGCGGCCGAGGTGCAGATCCATGAAGTCCCCGAGCTGGTCGATGTCCATCATCAAGCACTGACCTCCGGGATCAGGTGTCGCGGGAACCGGTAGAGCCGCTCGTGCGGCGCCATCCGCGCGGCGTGCGCGGACACGATGTTGGGATCGGTCACTGGCTCGGCGATGAAGTAGAGGTAGTCGGGGTCGCCGAGGTCGGTGATGGCGGGGCAGGTCTTGTCGTCGCCGCACTCGCCGCGGAGCACGGTGATGTGGATCTGGTCTGGGTCTGGCTGGTGCATGTCGGGGGTCCCCTCCCGGTCGGTGTGACAGGGGGATTCTCCCAGCGAGCCATAGGCGTAGGCAACCTGCCCCGACATATTGCACGCCCACCGACCTCGGCGACCCCGGTCATCGCTGGACACCGGCGCGCCGCCGGCGTCCCGGTGACACCCGGACGGAAGCTGCCCTGCAATCTCGCCGGTGTCGTTCCCGCCGGCGAGGACTCCTCGGTCGCGCAGCGCAAGCCGGCGTGGGGGCTGTCGCTGCTCGACCGGCAGGACAACGAGCAGTGGGCGGCCTGGCCCACGGACCGCGGCGGCCTCATGAAGATCCTCGCGTTCCTGCAGGAGATGGAGCGGCTGAGCTGGTCGGAGATCCGCACCCAGACCACGGGCGGCAAGCAACGCCGCGGCCCGAGCCACAAGTCGATCCCGATCGAAAGCCTCATCCCCGAGGCGCGTACTCGCCTACAGGAGCTCGACCTCGACGACTTCGAGGAGCTGTTCCGGTTCCGGCTGGGCAACATGGAGCGGCTGTGGGTGTGTTCGTCGGTGGCCACCACGTGTTCTACCCCGTCTGGTGGGACCCCGAGCGCGACGTGGCGTACCTGACGCGCCGGGTGGCGGTTGAGGGGGGCATGCACCGCGGCCGTCGAGTAACACTGATCCGGTTGTGATCGACAGTCAGTTTGAGGGCTCGCCCATTTTGGGGGTCGGACCCCGATCCCCCGCATGAGGAGACCCGACGATGACGCAGCCCCAAGCACCCACCCCGCCGCCGCGCTGCAAGTGGCCGTTCGTGGTCCTGGGCATCCTCGTGTTGTTCATCATCCTTGTGTTGTCCACCAACGGGGGTGGCGGGACCGTCACCACTCTACCAGTCGCCACCTCCACGGGAGCCGTCGCCGCGGGAGCGTCCACGGACAGCGGCAACGGGTCGCAGGTCGCGACGTTCGGGCAGCGGTTCACCTGGCCCGACGGTTTGGCGGTGACCGCCTCGAAGCCGCAGCCGTTCAACCCGTCGTCCTCGGCGGCAGACAACACCCGCGGCCGAGCGGTGCTCATCACCACCACGGTCACGAACGGCACCACCCAGCCCTACATGCTCAACCCGTTCATCATCGGCCCGAGAGCCACCCAGGCCGGGCAGGAAGCGCCGCAGATCTTCGACTCGGCGAAGAACGTCAGCGTGTTCCCCGCGACCACGCTCCTGCCGGGGAAGTCCTACACCTTCAAGACGGCGTTCTCCGTCGGCCAGGCCGTCGGCGAGCTACAGCTTGAGTACAGCGAGGACACCTTCGGTTCACCCGCGATCTTCACCGGGCAGGGCTGACTCGACTCGCCGCTGGGTGATGCCGTCCAGCCCGACCCGTCGGGCTGACACGGGCGTACCAGCGGATCCGCTCGCCACGACATCGAGCTACCGACCACAATCAGAAAGTCTCCTCATGCGGCGTGCCGCGATCATCTTCACCACCGTCATGCTCGCGAGCGCGGCCGGCTGTGGTGCTACTAGCGGCCCGGTCGCTACCCCGACCACGTCGGCACCCACTCAGGTGACCACTGCGCCAACACCTCCGCCCGAGATCCTGGCCTTCGATTCGCCGCACACGTTCCCCGACGGCTCCACGGTGACTGTCTCCGCGCAGCGCTACATCGGCCGCTATCCCGAATCGGCGGGGCGCTACTACCACGGTGGGCCCATCGTGCACTTCACCGTGACCGTCAAGAACGGTTCGCCGTCGGCGGTGATCGTGAACAGCGCCGCTCCGATCGAGGTCACTTCGGGTGGGCAACCACTGACGACCCCGCTCACCACCGGTTACGACACGACGCTGCACGATGACGGCGGGAACCTGCTGCCCGGCCAGACTCAGACCTACGACGTGCTCTACGAGGTCTCCGACATCGGGGCCGAGCTGGTCACGCTGGCGCAGACACCGCGGGTTGCGGGCGCGCCCGCTGACCGAAAGATCACACCAGGGGATCAGGTCTACTATCGCGGCGTAGTGAAGCCCTGAAGTGAACTCAGCTGGCTACCGCTAAACGCACGGCCCTCATCACGTCCCCGGCGAGCCCTGAGTCCGGTACGCGGCCGCGAGCCGAGCCAGCACCGCGCGGGCAGCGTTGTCGTAAACGGCCAACGCGTCGAGCTGAGCGAACGTGGCCTCGTACTCGACGATCTCGGTCGGTGCAGTAATGAAAGCCGTCCACTCGGGGTTCCGACGACGGCCGTTTGGCGGCCGAAGATGTGGAAGGCCGAGGGCATGGGGATCGGTTTCTCCCCACCCAGGGGGACGATTCCGAGCTGCACGTTCGGCCGCCGGCTCAGCCATGCGGGGCCTGGGCCGCTGAACGCCGCTGCGGTCCACGCCGGCGTTTGCACCGTGCCGATGACGACTTCGGGTTGCCAGCCCCGGATCAGGGTGGACTCGCGTTCGAGGCGTCCGATCCGCTGCTGCAACAGGTGCGGCTTGCGGGCCAGCGTTGGCTGATCGGTGACGTGCTCGGCCTCGAAGTCACGGGCGAGCTGGATTAGACGCCGCCGCTGCTCGGCGGTGGCCTCGCACCCGGCTGCGAACGCCGCGGCCTCATCGGGAGACAGCGGGTTGCGACCAGCCTCGGCGCGCGACACCCTCGCCTGAGTGAGCGGCGCCGCGAAGTGGGCACCGGTCCGGCGCGCGGCCTCGGTCTGCGAAAGGCCACCGCGAATCCTGACGAGCAGCCGGGACATCTCGTCCGGACTGCTCGCCGTGCCACGACCTCTCGCCACCGAGCCTCAGGTCACCGGCGCTCGACGGTGCAGTTCAGGGTGGCGAGCCCACCAGGACTCGAACCTTCCGCAGCGTCCCAGGCGACGTTTTGAGCGTGTCGGTACCGGTCGAGTTCCTCGTCGGGAAGCATCTCGCCACCGAGGAACCGGCCGTGCTCGGCATAGTGCATCGGGATCACGTACCGGTCGTTGACGACCCAGAAGTCGCAGTCGAGAACGCCGCCGGGGACGTCGTGCTCGCCACGATGCAGTCCGAACGTCCTCGCCAGCAGGGACGTTGAGCGCGTAGCCGAACTCGCAGGCGAACCGCTCGTAGTCGGTGAGGTCCGCAGAGAAGATCCGTACCCGCGACGCGCGGAGGCCCTGGGCGTGCTCGCGGGTGCGGCTTCAGCGTGTAGCTGTAGCCCTCACCCAGGCCCGTAACGATGTAGCGGTCAGATCTGGCCGCGGTACTCGGCCGCGATCCGGGCCAGCACCGCGCGGGCGTTGTCGTCGTAGACGGCCATCGCAGCGAGCTTCGCGAACAGCTCGACGTAACGGGCGACGTCCCGTGGCTCGGTCAGGATCGCAGTCGCGTCGAACGTGCCGTAGCTGACGGCCCGCTCGTCGTACAGATCCCAACCGTGCAGCGGGAATATATGGGCCTGAGTGCCCCACGGGATGATCCCGACGCGCACGTTCGGCAGTGAGACGGCTTCGGCGATCTTGTCGATCTGCGTGGCCATGTCGTCCCGACTGCCAGCCCGCCATCCCAGCGCACCCTCAGTGGTGATCAGCGTGAAGCGGTGTTCGGAGTCGGCCAGCAGTTCTTGTCGCAGCTTCCGGCCCGCGATGAAGTTGTCCGCCTCGTCTGTCGGCAGCTCGCGGCGAGCGATCACCGCCCGCGCATAGGTCTCCGTCTGAAGCAGCCCGGGAACCACCGTCGGGGTGAATGTGCCCATGTGCGCGGTCGCCTCCTCAATCCGGGCGAGACGGGCCTGGAACAGGCCGGGGCGGCCTTTCCCGCGGGCCATGACCACCGGGCGGTGCTCGGCCCGGATGTCCCGGGCCAACTCAGTGAGGCGACGCCTGACATCACCAGTAGCTCCGTATATCTGAGCCAGAACTGAGGTGTCGGCCTCCGTGGGGACGTTGATTCCGCGCTCAACCCTGGACACCTTCGCCTGGGAGAAGCCGGCCCGTTCTGCGGCCTGCCTTGCCGACAACCCGGAAGTGCGGCGCAGGTCCCGCAAGGTGCGGGACAGCTCATCCTTCCCCCCGCGTGGCCGTTCGGGCATTGTCTCCTTGCTCAGGCTCTCTGCATGGCGCGGTGGTAGCCGGGGTTCGCGGCCCACCAGGTGGTGAACGGGGTCGCGATCTGCCATGCCAACTCGGCGAGCGCCACGTATGCCTCGGCGGCGTCGGCGCTGACCTGCACTGCGCCGACGTACCTTCCGTCCGCGTCGTACCGGGACCGGGCCACGTGCTCGTGCTCGACGACCGTGAAGTCCCCGAGGTTGCCGAGCCGCGCGATAGCTGAGTTGGTGACGTCGAGGACGCGGATTTCTTGGCCTGCATCGGTATTCGCTGTGTAGCACCACTCGAACTGGTACCGCAGGTAGTCGGTCAGCGGAGTCTCGACCACATGGAGGTTGCGGCGCATCCGGCCGACCTCAGCATCGGTCCGCAGCTTGTCCAACCAGCCCTGCTTCCCGGGCGCGGTGGCCTCAGCTTCACCGGCGAGGTAGCGGGCGTAATCCTCACCGTCGGACTCGACCCGGTACCAGGAGAGCGTCTGGACGCGAAGCAGGTCGGTGCGGTGATGTTGCGCGAGGTAGCTTCCCAGACTGGGCACCGTCAGGTCGGTGACCTCCGGCAGGAGGGTGTCGGGGACGAGGACGACCGCTTCACCGGGAGGTAGCCCAGCAGGGTCAACGTGGTAGCCGGTCACCTCAATTCCCCCTCCCGGCCGGTGATCGAGCGCTGGGCACTCGTCGCCGTTACCGCAGCTCTGGACTCGGATGCGGGTCAGTGTGTTGGGCATGGGGGGTCCCCTCCCGGCGTGCCGTCGGTGCGGTGAGTGTCCCGGCCTGTTCGAGATGAGTCAAACGTGGTGTGCACCAGGCCAGGTTGCAGTTTGACTTAGTCATATGAGAAATGCAAGGCTGAACTCAGCCGGTCGCGCGTCGCGCCTCTGAGCCCGCTCCCGAGCCCGTGGTACGCGACCGGCCACCAGCACCGGTCCTGCCCGCGGTGCCCGCCCACCCGCGGGCGGGCCGGGACCACGACGAGGAGACATCGATGGACAGCAAGCTCGCCGACGCACTCAAGCAGGACGACGCCGCGGAGGACCGCGGCATGCACGGCGACGACCCGCGCGACCTGTCACCAGTGCCAGCCGTGGATGGACCCACGACCCATCGCCAACACCCGGATCACCAAGGACCAGTACCGGGCGATCCAGCAGTGCCGCTTGCAGGACGCCCTCACGCAGCTCGACGGGCCCGGCGTCCCGCAGGACGGCCCGAGGTCACTGGCGACGTACGCGCAGCTCGAAGCGCACCACAAGGACATCAACATACCCATTCACGTCCGCCGCGCCGTACTCGGAGCTGCATGAACGCTGGTGGGTCCGCACGCGCCCGCGGTGTACTCGCCCCGGCAACGCAGGTGGGTCGATACGAACGAAATGAAGATCGTCGAATCAGGAAGGCGGAAACCCGTGACACGTGATGAGGGTGCGACCGACCATGCTCATGCGTCGTCGGCGGAGCCGGTGAAGGCAATGGTCCCGAACGGGCCGCCCGGGCCTGCGGGCATGGGTGAGCTGCTGGCGCCCGAGCCCGACTCGATCGGCGACCTGCTCGCCCGTGGTGATCCGCACGTCTGGCGCTCGTTGCTCGCCGAGCACGTTGCCGACCACACCGGCCACTGCCGGTCCTGCCAGTTGCAGGTGCACCCGTGTCGCCTGCGCGGGGTCGCCGAGCAGGCCGAGCTCGCATACACGAACCAGCGCCGGCAGCAATGAGCGTGCTCCGCAGCTGAGCCATGGGGGCGACGCGCAGTGGCTACGACACCCGCTCGACTACCGCCGCGATGCCCATCCCGCCACCGATGCACAGCGTCACCAGGCCGTAGCGGCCCTGCCTGCGCTCCAGCTCGTGCAGGATCTTGACGGTGAGCACCGCCCCGGTGGCCCCGATCGGATGCCCGAGCGCCACCGCCCCGCCCACCGGGTTCATCTTCTCGTCGGGCACGTCGAGTTCGTGCGCCACCGCCACCGCGACCGCCGCGAACGCCTCGTTGGCCTCCACCAGGTCGAGGTCGGCAATGCTCAACCCGGCCTTGTCCAGCGCCCGCCGCGACGCCGAGATCATGCCGACTCCCATCACCGCCGGATCGACCCCGGCCACCGCCGCCGACACCAGCCGCCCGGCCACCGGCAGCCCGAGCTCCTCGGCCTTGGCTGCGCTGGCCACGAGCATCATCGCCGCGCCGTCGTTGATGCCGCTGGAGTTACCGGCGGTGACCGTCCCACCGTCGGGCTTGAACACCGGCTTGAGGTGCGCCAGACCTTCGGCGGTGACGTTCGGGCGGACGTGCTCGTCGCTGGTGAACTCGACGGTCTCCTTCTTCTGCCGGACCTCGACGGGCACGATCTGGCCGGCGAAGCACTCCTCGCTGTGCGCCTTGGCCGCGAGCTGGTGGCTGCGCGCTGCGTAGGCGTCGGCGTCCTCCCGACTGATGCCGTAACGCTCCGCGACATTCTCCGCGGTCATGCCCATGTGGTAGCCGTTGAACGCGTCCCACAGCCCGTCGTGGACGAGGTGGTCGAGGATCGTGCCGTCCGGCGTCCCCATCCGGTAGCCGAAGCGCCCCTCGGTCAGCAGGAACGGCGCCCGGTCCATGTTCTCCACCCCGCCGGCCAGCACGACGTCGGCGTCGCCGAGCGCGATCTCCTGTGCCGCGCCGACGAGGGCTTGCAGGCCCGAACCGCACATCCGGTTCAGGGTCAGCCCGGGCACCTCGACGGGCAGCCCACACTTGATCGCGACCTGCCGCCCCGGGTTCATGCCCTGGCCTGCGGAGAGGACGTTGCCGACGATCACCTGGTCCACCAGGGCCGGGTCGATGCCCGAGCGGCTCAGCACCGCCTTGCCGACCGTCGCGCCGAGGTCGGTGGCCGGCACGTCCTTGAGCGCGCCGCCGAACTTGCCGATCCCGGTGCGCAGCGGGGTGCAGAGGACGATGTCCACGCCGTTGCCGAAGCTCATGGTCCAGTCGCTCCCGTTCCTCGCGTATGGGCTGCTACTCCTTACCCCGTGGGCCGCGAGTCGACACCGAACCGGCCGCGGATCGCCGGGGACCGGCCAGTGGTGAGCGCCGTCAGGCGCGTGCCTGGCCACCGCCCGACGGAGGCTGGATCCGGATCACCCGGTCATCGCTGGACACCGGCGCGCCGCCGGCGTCCCGGTTCACGGTGCCCAGCCACAGCAGCCCGTCGGGCCCCGGCGCGGCGGCCGCGAGCCGGCCGTAGACACCGGTGAGCAGGGTCTGCGGGTCGCCGGTGAACCCGCCGTCCGCACCGGAGCGCAGCACGAAGATCGACGCGCCGCCGGTCTCGGCGACCAGCACCACCCCCATCGCCGCCGTGCAGCCGGCCACCCCCGGCCGCGACGGCCAGGTCCACGCGGGCGCGGGCAGCGCGCCGGGCACGACCCGGTGCAGCACGTCCTCGGTGCCCGCACGGTCGGTCACCCAGGTCGTACCGTCGACGGGGTCGGTGCACAGTCCACCGGGGGACGCCAGGCCCGTGCTCAGCACCGGCGACGCCGGGTCGGGGTTGTCGCTCGCCGGATGGCCGAGCGTGTCGATGCGCAGCAGCGTGCCGGCCAACGAGCCCGGTGCGCCGCCGCCTGCGTCGCCGGTGGCGACGAGCAGCGAGCCGTCGGCGGTGGTGCCCAGCGCCCCACCGTTGTGCTGGGGTCCGCGCGGGATCCCGATCAGCACCGGTTTGGGTGGCTCGCCGCTCGCGATCCGCAGTACCCGGTTGTCCTGCGGCGTGGTCGCGTAGGCGTAGACGAGCTGGTCCTCGGCGTAGGTCGGCGAGAGCACCAGCCCGGTCAGCCCGCCGTCGCCCGCCACGTCGACCGGCACGGTCGTGACGAGTTGTGGGGCCTGGCCGCGCTCGACCCGCAGCACCCGGCCGGTCATCCGCTCGCCGACCAGTGCTGAGCGCCCGTCGGGCAACACGGCGATCGCCCCGACCGGTGCCAAGCACGTCACCACTACCTGCGGGTCCGCGTCGTCGCAGCCCGACGGCGGCTGCTGCGCCCCGCTCTGCGCCTGCGCCCCGCCCTGCTGGCCGCTGCGCTCGCTCGGCGGTACCTGCTGGCGCGCCGTCGGCGGACCGCCCAACTCGCCGGTGCCCTCGAGGCTGGCGTGCCAGTCGTGCAGTCCCTGGTCCGGGAACGACGCGCAGCCGGCCAGCAACAGCCCGAGCAGGCCGGCTGCGAGCCGGCAAGGCGGCCGGCGCCGTCGCAGATGCCGCACCTGCCCAGGTTAGGCCGGGCCGGGTGAGCGTCCGGTGAGTAGCGTTGCGCGCCATGTCCGAGATCATCACGCTGATCCCACATCCCGAGGGCGTCGCCGCGCTCGCCGGCGTCGACGACGTCACCCCCGTGCCCTACGACCCCGAGGGCGAGTTGCCCCCGGCGGCCGCCATGGCGCAGGTGCTGGTGCCTCCGTTCCTCGCCACCGGCGCGGCCGTCGCGGTTGTCCGGACGTTGCCGCGGCTACGGCTCGTGCAGCTGCTCACTGCGGGTGCGGAGAACTGGGTCGGCAGGCTCCCGGACGGCGTCGCGCTCTCGGACTGCCGGGGTGCGCACGGGGGTGCCACCGCGGAGTGGATCGTCGCTTCGCTGCTCGCGGTCCGCCGCGAGCTGCCCACGTTCGTCCGCGCGCAGGACGAGGCGCGCTGGGACCAGCACCAGACCGGCGAGCTGCTCGGTGCCCGCGTTCTCCTCCTCGGGGCCGGGGACGTCGCGGGGCACACGGTGCGCAGGCTCGCCCCCTTCGAGGTGACGACGACGCTGGTCGGCCGCCGCGCCCGCGACGGCGTGCACGGCATCGACGAGGTGCTCGACCTGCTTCCCCACCACGATGCGTGCGTCGTCGTCGTCCCACTGACCGAGGACACCCGCGGCCTGGTCGACGCCCGCTTCCTCGCCGCGATGCCCGACGGCGCGGTGCTCGTCAACGCCGCCCGCGGTCCGGTGGTGGACACCGCGGCGTTGACCGCGGAGCTGGCACACGGTCGGCTGCGGGCCGCGGTCGACGTCACCGACCCGGAGCCGCTGCCACCTGACCACCCGCTGTGGAAGGTTCCGGGCCTGCTCCTCACCCCGCACGTGGCAGGCAGCGTGCCGGGTGCGATGGCTCGGGCCTACCGGGTCGCGGCCGAGCAGCTCGCCGCGTTCGCGCGCGGTGAGCGGCCGCCGAACCTGGTCGAGAACGGGTACTGAACCCTGCTCGACGAGCGGCGCGCCGCGGGACCGCTGCCGGGCCGAGCCGAGCGGGCTACTCTCGCCGGTCATGAGTGCCGACCGGACCCGCTCCCTCGACCTCGGCGGCACCGGACTTGCCGCGGCGGAGTCGAAGCCCGAGCGCCGTCCGGTGACGTGGAACGGCGGCGCGGACATCGGGGTGCTGCTGCTGCGGTTCGCCGTCGGCGGGCTGTTCTTCGCCCACGGCGCGCAGAAGGTGCTCGGGATCTGGGGCGGGCTCGGCATCAGCCGCACCACCGAGGCGATCGCCGGCTACGGCTTCGTGGCGCAGGCCTTCACGCTGGCCTGGGCGACCGGGATCGTCGAGCTCGTGGCGGGCGCATTCGTGGTGCTCGGCCTGCTGGCCCCGCTGGCGGCCGCCGGGCTGCTCGCGGTCAAGATCGTCGCGGTCGTCGTGAAGTGGGGGGTGCCGTTCTACGCCGCCGCCGCACCGAACGCGCTCGAGCTCGACGTGCTACTCGGCCTCGGCGCCGCCGCGCTGGTGTTCACCGGGGCCGGCCGGATCGCGCTGGACAACGGGCGTACCTGGCAGCGCCGCCCGCTGCCCTACGGCTGGTTGTGCCTGCTCATCGGCGTGGGTGTGGCGCTGGCGGTGCTGCTCGGCCTGCGTCGATGAGCCCTCGCGATGCGGCCGGCCGGCGGCTCGTCAGGGCACCCGGCGCACCGCTCCGGTGTCGGCGGAGGTGGCGAGCGCGGCGTAGGCGCGCAGCGCCTTGGAGACCGGGCGGTCGCGGTCGAGCGGCTGCCACGGCCGCTCGGCGGCCTCCATCTTGGCCCGCCGCTCGGCGAGCACCTCGTCGCTGACCTGCAGCTCCAGGGTCCGGGACCGGACGTCGATGAGGATCGGGTCGCCGTCGGAGACCAGACCGATCAGGCCGCCTTCCGCGGCCTCGGGGGAGATGTGCCCGACCGAGATGCCCGACGACCCGCCGGAGAACCGGCCGTCGGTGATCAGCGCGCACTTGGCGCCGAGGCCGGCGCCCTTGAGGAACGCGGTGGGGTGCAGCATCTCCTGCATGCCCGGCCCACCCGCCGGTCCCTCGTAACGGACGACGAGCACGTCACCGGGCCGGATCTGCTTGGTGAGGATGACCGAGACGGCCTCCTCCTGGCTCTCGACGACCCGAGCCGGGCCCGAGAAGCGCCAGAGGTCCTCGGCGATGCCGGCGGTCTTGATCACTGCGCCGCGCTCGGCGAGGTTGCCGCGCAGCACCGCGAGCCCACCCTCGACGGTGTAGGCGTGCTCCTTGTCGTGGATGCAGCCGCCGGCGGCGTCGGTGTCGAGGGAGGACCAGCGGTTCTCCGTGGAGAACGGCTGGGTGGTGCGGACCCCGCCCGGCGCGGCGTGGAACAGCTCGATCGCCTGCTCCGAGGCGCGACCCGACCGGATGTCCCACTCGTCGAGCCACTGCTCCAGGGAGGGGGAGTGCACGGAGTGCACCGAGGTGTCGAGCAACCCGGCGCGGTACAGCTCACCCAGGATCGCGGGGATGCCGCCGGCCCGGTGCACGTCCTCCATGTGGTAGTCGGAGTTCGGGGAGACCTTGGCCAGGCACGGCACCCGGCGCGACACGGCGTCGATGTCGGCAAGGGTGAAGTCGATCTCGCCCTCCTGCGCGGCGGCGAGGACGTGCAGCACGGTGTTCGTCGAGCCGCCCATCGCGACGTCCAGGGCCATCGCGTTCTCGAACGCCGCCCTGGTCGCGATCGACCGCGGCAGCGCCGACGCGTCGTCCTCGCCGTACCAGCGCCGGGCCAGCGCCATGACGGTGCGGCCGGCCTCCAGGAACAGCTCCCGCCGGGCGGCGTGGGTGGCCAGCGTGGACCCGTTGCCCGGCAGCGCGAGCCCGAGCGCCTCGGTGAGGCAGTTCATCGAGTTCGCGGTGAACATCCCGGAGCACGAGCCGCACGTCGGGCACGCCGAACGCTCGACCTCGGTGAGCCCGGCATCGTCCACGGACGGCGACGCCGATGCCGAGATCGCGGTGATCAGGTCGGTGGGCGCCTGCGCGACGCCGTCGACGACCACCGCCTTGCCGGCCTCCATCGGGCCGCCGGACACGAACGCCGTCGGGATGTTGAGCCGCAGCGCCGCGTTGAGCATCCCCGGGGTGATCTTGTCGCAGTTGGAGATGCAGACCAGCGCGTCGGCCGCGTGCCCGTTGACCATGTACTCGACGGCGTCGGAGATCACCTCGCGGGACGGCAGCGAGTAGAGCATCCCGCCGTGGCCCATCGCGATCCCGTCGTCGACGGCGATCGTGTGAAACTCGCGGGGCACCCCACCGGCCTCCCGGATCGCGCCCGCGACCAGGTCACCCATGTCCTTGAGGTGCACGTGGCCGGGCACGAACTGGGTGTAGGAGTTCGCGATGGCGACGATCGGCTTGCCGAAGTCGTCGTCGCCCATCCCGGTGGCCCGCCAGAGCGCGCGGGCTCCTGCGGCGTTGCGGCCGTGGGTGGTCACGCGGGAACGAAGTGCCGGCATCGGGCTCACTCTCCAGCCGGGTAGGGCAGCCTGCCGCCGCTGGCGGCGGCGAGCTGGGGCAGGTCGCGGATGTGCACGGCGGGGAGCGGTAGCTCGGTACCGTCGACCAGCACCGCGCTGACCCGGGTCCCCCGAGATCGGGTCGAGGGCAGCAGCCGCAACGAGCTGATCTGCGTCCACGGTACGCGCCTGCTGTCGAGCACCCGGCGCACGGTCAGCGCGTGCGGGTCGGCGACGGTGCGGATGCGGACGATCCACCCGACGAGGCCGACCGGAACCAGGTAGACCAGCCAGAACCACGGGGCGCCGAACGCGAACGGGATCGCGCAGACGGCCAGGAATGCGACGAACAGGATCGTCAGCGGGGAGATCCGGAAGACCACGCGGGGTGGTGGGGGCTGGTCGGGCGTGGCGGTCACCGGGGCATTCTCGCTGACCGGTCAACCTGTCGGGGCAGATCCTCTGCCACGCCGGGGCTTCAGGGCTCGGCAGGGGTGGTGCAGTGTCGGCTCGACCGGACGGTCGATCTCTGGTGGGATGTGCTCAACTCATGGCCCTCCATATCAGGTCGAGGAGGTTGCGCCGGTGGCAGTCGACATGCCGCGGGGAGCGGTGAGCCTGGACGACGTCCGGCGAAGACGGCCGCGTGGTAGCCCGCGTTCACCAGGTCGCGCCGGAGCCGGTACAACTCGGTGGTCTTGCCGGCGCCGGCCGGGCCGCTGAGCAACTGGGCCGTCGTGTCCAGGGCCAGCTCGATCGTGACCTGCAGCTCGTCGACCGCGCTGCGGCCCGCGTCGGCAAGCGGTACGTAGCGAGTCTCCTCGGGGTCGGCGACGTCGAGCGGTACCAGGGCGAGGTTCCTGGTCCACTCCCGCAGCTCGGCCCGGGTCGGCACGCTCATGGCGTCATGCTAGGCCCTCCCATGATCCGGGAACGCCGTCCCACGGGTTTGACGGCCCGCAGCCGGAGGTCTAGCGTCAAGGCCGTGTTCGTCAACCGGGTTCTCGTACTTCCCAGGCGCGTCTGACGCCTGAGTCGCCCGCGAACTCGGTCGTCGACGCGCCGCCCTCGCTCCGCCGTAGCCCGGTGGTCGGGGGTTTTTTCATGTCCGGACCCCACCATCAGTGAGGCAGACCGCAGATGACCACCGCAACGCCCCGTTCCGGCCCGGTCCCCGGACCGTCCGGACCCAAGCCGGCACCGCCGCCGGCCCGCACCGGGGCGACCCCGGCCGGCGTGCCGCCGGCCGGTGTGAGCCTGCCGGGGCCGCGGGCCGACCCCGCGGCCGGGCCGCGCATCGACGCGGAGCCGATGACGGGCGCCAAGGCGCTCGTCCGCTCGCTCGAGGAGATCGGCTGCGAGGTCGTCTTCGGCATCCCCGGCGGAACAATCCTGCCGGCCTACGACCCGCTGCTCGACTCGACGAAGGTCCGGCACATCCTGGTCCGCCACGAGCAGGGCGCCGGGCACGCTGCCACCGGCTACGCGCAGGCCACCGGCAAGGTCGGGGTGTGCATGGCGACGTCGGGGCCGGGCGCCACCAACCTGGTCACCCCGATCGCCGACGCGCACATGGACTCGGTCCCGATCGTCGCCATCACCGGGCAGGTGTCCCGGCCGCTGATCGGGACCGACGGGTTCCAGGAAGCGGACATCACCGGCATCACCTTGCCGATCACCAAGCACAACATGCTGGTCCGCGACGCCCGGGAGATCCCGCGGGCGATCGCGGAGGCCTTCCACCTGGCGTCGACGGGCCGACCCGGCCCGGTGCTGGTGGACATCCCCAAGGACGTGCTGCAGGAGCAGACCACCTTCTCCTGGCCCCCGCAGCTGAAGCTGCCCGGCTACCGGCCGACGACCCGCCCGCACGGCAAGCAGATCCGGGAGGCGGCCAAGCTCATCTGCCAGGCGAGCCAGCCGGTGCTCTACGTCGGCGGCGGGGTGCTCAAGGCGCGGGCCTGTCCGGAGCTGCTCGAGCTGGCCGAGCTCACCGGGATCCCGGTCGTCACCACGCTGATGGCGCGCGGCGCGTTCCCCGACAGCCACCCCCAGCACGTCGGGATGCCCGGCATGCACGGCACCGTGGCCGCTGTGGGCGCGATGCAGCGTTCGGATCTGCTCGTCACGCTCGGGGCCCGGTTCGACGACCGGGTCACCGGCCAGCTCACGAGCTTCGCCCCGCACGCCACGATCGTGCACGCCGACATCGACCCGGCCGAGATCTCCAAGAACCGCCGTGCGGACGTCCCGATCGTCGGCGACTGCAAGGAGGTCCTCACCGAGCTCGTCGAGGCGGTGCGTGCCGAGCGGCAGGCGGGTACCGCCGACCTCACGGCGTGGTGGGCGCAGCTCGACGAGTACCGGAAGGCGTTCCCGCTGGGCTACGACTGGCCCGAGGACGGCTCGCTGTCCCCGCAGTACGTCATCGAGCGGATCGGTGTGCTCGCCGGGCCGGACGCCGTGTACACCGCAGGGGTGGGCCAGCACCAGATGTGGGCCGCGCAGTTCATCTCCTACGAGAAGCCGCGGTCGTGGCTGAACTCCGGGGGCCTGGGCACGATGGGCTACGCCGTGCCCGCCGCGATGGGCGCCAAGATGGGCCGCCCGGACGCCGTGGTGTGGGCGATCGACGGCGACGGCTGCTTCCAGATGACCAACCAGGAGCTCGCGACCTGCGCGATCGAGGGCATCCCGATCAAGGTCGCCGTGATCAACAACGGTAACCTGGGCATGGTCCGGCAGTGGCAGAACCTCTTCTACTCCGGGCGGTACTCCCAGACCGGCCTCGGCACGCACGGGCGCCGCATCCCCGACTTCAAGCTCCTCGCCGAGGCGATGGGCTGTGTCGGGCTGCGGGCGGAGTGCCGCGACGAGGTCGACCGGGTCATCACCCAGGCCATGGCGATCGACGACCAGCCGGTCGTGATCGACTTCGTGGTCGGCGCCGACGCCCAGGTGTGGCCGATGGTCGCCGCCGGCACCGGGAACGACGAGGTGATGGCGGCCCGCAACATCCGGCCGCTGTTCGACGTCGACGAGATCAGCGCCGACGACGCCACCGCCAGCTCCGCGATGACGCGGGAGGCGTGAGGAGAGATGGAGAAGCACACCCTCTCGGTGCTCGTCGAGGACAAGCCCGGTGTCCTGGCCCGGGTGTCCGGGCTGTTCTCCCGGCGCGGGTTCAACATCGAGTCACTCGCCGTCGGCCCGACCGAGAACCCCGACGTCTCCAGGATGACGATCGTCATCGCCGTCGACGAGCTCCCGCTGGAGCAGGTGACCAAACAGCTGAACAAGCTCATCAACGTCATCAAGATCGTCGAGCTCGACCCGACGCAGTCGGTGCAACGCGAGCTGCTGCTGGTCAAGGTGCGCGCCGATGTCGGCGTGCGCAGCTCGGTGCTGGAGACCGTGGCGCTGTTCCGGGCCAAGGTCGTCGACGTGGCGCCCGAGGCACTGACGATCGAGGCCACCGGCACCGCCGACAAGCTCGGTGCGCTGCTGCGGATGCTCGAGCCCTACGGGATCCGCGAGCTGGTGCAGTCCGGGGTGGTCGCGGTCGGCCGCGGGCCGCGGGCCATCACCGCGACCGCCGTCCGATAACCCACCCGTCACCCGTAAACCCGCCGAGAGGACATACCACCGCTCATGAGCGTGAACATCTACTACGACGACGACGCCGACCTGTCGATCATCCAGGGCCGCACGGTCGCGGTGATCGGGTACGGCAGCCAGGGGCACGCGCATGCGCTGTCCCTGCGCGACTCCGGGGTCGACGTCCGGGTCGGCCTGCCGGAGGGCTCGAAGAGCCGGGCCAAGGCCGCTGACGAGGGGCTGGCGGTGGTGACTCCGGCCCAGGCAGCGGGCGAGGCCGATCTGATCATGATCCTGGCGCCGGACACCAGGCAGCGCTTCATCTACGCCGACGACATCGCACCGACCCTCCGGCCCGGCGACGCGATCTTCTTCGGACACGGGTTCAACATCCGCTACGGCCTGATCACGCCTCCCGGCGACGTCGACGTCGCCATGGTCGCGCCGAAGGGCCCTGGCCACCTGGTGCGCCGCCAGTTCGTCGACGGCAAGGGCGTGCCCTGCCTGATCGCGGTCGAGCAGAACCCGACCGGTCTCGCCAAGGAGCTCGCGCTGTCCTACGCCGCGGCCATCGGGGGCGCCCGCGCCGGCGTCATCGAGACCACCTTCACCGAGGAGACCGAGACCGACCTGTTCGGCGAGCAGGCCGTCCTCTGCGGCGGGGCCGCGGCGCTGGTGCAGACCGGGTTCGAGGTGCTCACCGAGGCGGGCTACGCCCCGGAGATCGCCTACTTCGAATGCCTGCACGAGCTCAAGCTGATCGTCGACCTGATGTACGAGGGCGGCATCGCCAACGAGCGCTTCTCGATCTCCGACACCGCCGAGTACGGCGACCTCACCCGCGGGCCGCGCATCGTCAACGCGCAGACCAAGGCGGAGATGCGCAAGATCCTCGCCGAGATCCAGGACGGGCGCTTCGCGCGGGAGTGGGTGGCCGAGGACGAGAACGGCAGGCCGAACTTCACCCGGCTGCAGAAGGAGGGCGCGGCGCACCCGATCGAGCAGGTGGGGGAGAAGCTGCGCGGTCTGATGAGCTGGGTGGGCAGCAAGGCCACCTGAGCTGCGTGCGCGACCCCGGTGCCCGGAGCTGACGACAACTGTGTGACGAGTGGAGGCGAGACAGCCCGTGTTAGGTCGGGATCTGTTGCTGTTCACCCAGGCCTGGTGGCGATCCCCGCGGCACGTCGGCGCCGTGGCCCCGAGCTCGATCGTGCTCGGTGAGCGGCTCGCCGCGGTGGTGCCGGCGGGCGACGACGCAGTCATCGTCGAGTTGGGGGCCGGGACCGGAGCGGTGACCGCGGGCATCGAGCACCGGCGTTCTCCGAGATCCACCTTTCTGGCGTTCGAACGCGACGGCGAGCTCGCGCGGCAGTTGACCTGGCGCATCCCAGGGGTCCGGGTCATCGTCGATGATGCCCGGAACCTTCGGACCCACCTCGCCGAGCACAGCCTGAGCACGGCGGATGCGGTGGTGTGCGGGCTGCCCTGGGCAAACTTCTCGGCGCACGAGCAGGCCGACCTCCTCAACACCATCTGCGACGTCCTGGCACCCGGCGGTGCCTTCACTACGTTCGCCTACGTGCACGCCCTCGTGCTGCCCGCGGCGCGCCGGTTCCACGCCGAGCTCGCTGTCCGGTTCGAGGAGGTCCTCCCGACCAGGACGGTGCTCCGGAACCTGCCGCCCGCCATCACCTATGTCTGCCGACGGCCGCGGGTCGGTGGGCGCACCGCCCGCTGAGCATGGCTCGCCGGGCCTGCCGTGGGAACGACGGGCAGCGCATCTACCATCAGTGGAGTATCAGCCGTTCGACCCGGGAGCCCTGCAACCGCCGTGAGCACTGTCAGCGCTGAGAACAGTGGCGCCCACCGCCCCGTCGTCCTGCTCGCCGAGCAGCTCGCGCCCTCCGCGGTCGCGCTGCTCGGCGATGGCGTCTCGATCCGCCAGGTCGACGGCACCGACCGCCCCGCGCTGCTGGCCGCGGTCGCCGACGTCGATGCGTTGCTCATCCGTTCCGCGACCAAGGTCGACGCCGAGGTCCTCGCCGCGGCCACCCGGCTCAAGGTCGTCGCCCGGGCCGGCGTCGGGCTGGACAACGTCGACGTCGCCGCCGCCACCGCCCGCGGCGTGATGGTGGTCAACGCGCCGACCTCCAACATCGTCAGCGCCGCCGAGCACGCCGTCGCGCTGCTGCTCGCGGTGGCCCGGCACATCCCCGCGGCCGACGCGAGCCTGCGCGGCGGGCAGTGGAAGCGCAGTGCCTACACCGGTGTCGAGCTCAACGGCAAGACCGTCGGGATCGTCGGTCTCGGCAAGATCGGCCAGCTGGTCGCGCAGCGGCTCACCGGGTTCGCCGTCGAGCTGATCGCCCACGACCCCTATGTCGCCCCCGCGCGGGCCGCCCAGCTCGGCATCGAGCTCGTCTCACTCGACGACCTGCTCCGCCGCGCCGACGTGATCTCCATCCACCTGCCGAAGACCCCCGAGACGCTGGGCCTGATCGGCAAGGACCAGCTGGCGATGACCAAGCCGGGGGTGCTCGTCGTCAACGCCGCCCGCGGCGGGCTCGTCGACGAGGACGCGCTGGCCGAGGCGGTGCGCAGCGGGCACGTCGGTGGGGCGGGCGTCGACGTCTACCTGAAGGAGCCGACCACCGCCAGCCCGCTGTTCGAGCTGGAGAACGTCGTCGTCACCCCGCACCTCGGTGCGTCCACCGACGAGGCACAGGACCGGGCGGCCACCGACGTCGCCCGTTCGGTGCAGCTCGCGCTGGCCGGCGAGTTCGTGCCCGACGCGGTCAACGTGCAGATCGGCGGCGTCGTCGGCGAGGAGGTGCGGCCCTGGCTGCCACTCACCCAGAAGCTGGGCACCGTGCTGCACGCCGTCGCGGGCCGGGTGCCGAGCTCGATCACCGTCGACGTGGCCGGCGAGCTGGCCACCGAGGACGTCTCGGTGCTGGCCCTGGCCGCGTTGCGCGGGCTGTTCGCCCACGTCGTCGAGGACCCGGTCACATTCGTCAACGCGCCGTCGCTGGCGGCCGAGCGCGGCGTCGCCGTCGAGCTGACCACTGCCCCGGAAAGCGTGAACCACCGCAGCGTCGTGCAGATCCGCGGCGCGATGCCCGACGGCGAGGCGATCACCGTGTCGGGCACGCTCACCGGGCGGGCCCAGGTGGAGAAGCTCGTCGAGGTCAACGGTCGGCATTTCGACCTGCGCGCGGAGGGCGAGGTGCTCCTGCTGGAGTACGCCGACCGGCCCGGTGTGATGGGCCGGGTCGGCTCGTTGCTCGGCGAGGCCGCGGTCAACATCGAGGCCGCGCAGATCAGCCAGACCACCGACGGCAGCGACGCGATCATGCTGCTGCGGGTCGACCGCCCGGTCGACCCGGCGGTGCTGGAGCCGATCGGCGCCGCTGCGGGCGCCCACTCGATCCGGTTGATCTCGTTCGATGCCTGAGCGCCGGCGGGAACTTCACCACCACGGGTGACCACGAAAGAGTGGTCGGCGACCAGCAGTCGAGGTCGCAGCGAGTAGCGTGCGGCCACGTCACGTGGAGAGAGGAACACCCGGCATGCGCCTTGCGGTCATTCCCGGCGACGGTATCGGGCCGGAGGTCATCGACGAGGCGCTGAAGGTCCTCAACGAGGTTTCCTCGGGCGTCCAGACGACGACCTACGATCTGGGCGCTGCGCGCTGGCACTCCACCGGAGAGCTGCTGCCCGAGTCGGTGCTCACCGAGCTCGGCGAGCACGACGCGATCCTGCTCGGCGCGGTCGGCGACCCGTCGGTCCCCAGCGGCATCCTGGAGCGCGGCCTGCTGCTGCGCCTGCGTTTCGAGCTCGACCATCACGTGAACCTGCGTCCGGCCCGGCTCTACCCGGGGGTGCGCAGCCCGCTGGCGGGCAATCCGGAGATCGACATGGTGGTGGTCAGGGAAGGCACCGAGGGTCCCTACGTCGGCACCGGCGGGTTGCTGCGCAAGGACACCCCGCACGAGATCGCAACCGAGGTGAGCACGAACACCGCGTTCGGCGTCGAACGGGTGGTCCGCGACGCGTTCAACCGCGCAGCCCGACGCCCGCGCAAGCACCTCACCCTGGTGCACAAGACCAACGTGCTGACCTTCGCGGGCGGGCTGTGGTCGAAGATCGTCGAGGAGGTCTCGCTCGAGCACCCCGACGTGGCGGTGGCCTACCAGCACGTCGACGCGACCACGATCCATCTGGTCACCGACCCCGGCAGGTTCGACGTGATCGTCACCGACAACCTGTTCGGCGACATCCTCACCGACCTGGCGGCCGCGGTGACCGGCGGCATCGGGCTGGCTGCGTCGGGCAACCTCGACGTGAGCCGGCGCAACCCGAGCATGTTCGAGCCGGTGCACGGCAGCGCACCGGACATCGCCGGACAGGGCATCGCCGACCCGACGGCAGCGGTGCTCTCGATCGCGCTGCTGCTCGACCACCTCGGCAACCCCGAGGCGGCCCGCCGGATCGAGGCCGCGGTGGCCTTCGACCTGGCCACTCGCGACCATGGCGCCACCGGTCACACCCGGTCCATCGGTGACCGGCTGGCCGCGCTGGTGAGCCGGCAGGCTGCCCCGTCCGCCTAGCTCTTCGTCCGAGGCCTTGCAGGAAAGCCACTTTCATGCAAGCTGGTTGCGTGAAAGTGGCTTTCCTGCAATGTGGTCGGACGCCCGGATCGCCCGGAACGTCGGACGGGGCCGTGCGCGAGCATGGCGGTACGTCGCACGCAGATCCCTGATCACGCCCTCCCCGTCGCTGCGCAGCTTCTTGGGCTTCGACGGGAGGTAGGCGGCACCGGCGGCGGCGAATCGGGCAGCCCGCTCGACCGACCTGTCGTGCTCCCGAGGGCTGAGGTGCCACTCGGTCGACTCGATCTCCCAGACCATGGCGACGTCGTCGACCCAGCAGTCGGCCACGCCGAGGAACGTGCCGTTCTCGCCATAGACGGCCGCGTTCCACCATGGTTCCGGTAGACCGGTGCGCGCCCACAGCTTCTTGGCCTCACGTTCGGCGGCCGATCGCACACCCTGTCCGAGGTCCGCGAGGACGGCCCGGGGGAGCGCGGTTCCCCGCCGGCTGCAGGTGGCAACCTCGTTGCCGAGCGCGCTGACGGTGCAGAGACCGCGCTGTACCGGATCGGACAGCAGTTCGGCGATGTCACCGGCGCAGCGGATCCGTCGCGCGGCGTCGATGCAGGCACGCGCGATCGGTGCGAGGGGCACCCCGTCGCGTTGCAGCGGCCGAGGAAGCCGCTTCGTGCGTTCGACGTGGACGAACTCGACCGAGCGGACCTGGCGGGTGGCGGGGACGAGGACGTGCACCTCGGCTGTGGGCTCACGCCGCTCGTCTGGCTTGGCCGGCCCGCGGCGGAGACCATGGCGCCGGCAGGCTTCCAAGCCGGTGACAATGGCATCGGGGCCGCCGAGCAGGAGCGCAGCCCTGACGATCTGGTCCCGGGCCGGACGGCCGGTGAACAACAGGACGATCCCGGGAAGAATCCGCTGCCACGGTCCGCCCTCAAGGCACCGGTGGTACACGGTGCGTTCCGGCACCCCGAACGTGACGAGTTGACCCACCGTGGCCACGCCTGAGGGGAATGCACTCCGGAACCGGGTCCGGGCCATGGTCGCGGTAGCGCTGATCATGGGAGCCATGCTGCGGCATGAGGGCTGTCGCCCGAGGGCATTTGGCGAATCCTGCGGGTTCCGGCGGCGGACGCATCTCGTCCCCGTTGCAGGAAAGCCA
>JBBSGM010000036.1:0-32740 GCA_038254065.1 Mycobacteriales bacterium
TCGCGCAGCTCAAGCAAACCCAGGGTGGCTCATTCGTGTACTAGGCGTTCTCGTCGTAGCGGGGTCAGCGCGGGCCCGCTGACCTGCACACTCCGCCCGAACGTGTCCCAGAATCCGCCATCAACTGCGGAACGCAGGCCCAACTCCGCGAGTCGCGGTATTTGTGCGGGTGAGTCGCGCCAGTTGTGCGATTTGCGCGGACACGTCGGACGAGTCGGCGAACCGCCGGTCACCCAGATCCCGCGGCTCGGTCGCAAGGATCGCGCGACTCGGTCGCACGAATACCCCGACTCGCGGGGTGGTGGGGTGGCTGCTGGCTCTCGCGCTCGGCGGCCAGCTGGCGGCGGTAGTGCTCGACCTCGCGGCCGCGCTGCTCGTCGCTCCAGCCGAGCACCCGGCCCAGCAGCGCGGCGGCCTCCGGGCAGGCGCCGAGCCCGCGGTCGAAGGCCTCGATGGAGATCCGGGTGCGGCGGGTGAGCACGTCGTCAAGGTGCCGGGCGCCCTCGTGCGAGGCCGCGTAGACGACCTCGGCGCGCAGGTACTCCGGCGCGCCGGCCAGCGGCTCGCCGAGGGCCGGGTCGGCCGCCACCAGGTCGAGGACCTCGTCGAGGAGCGAGCCGTAACGGCCCAGCAGGTGCTCGATGCGGGCTGGGTGCAGCCCGCTGCGTCGGGCGATCGCGGGCACTCGGTCGCGCAGCGCGCGACAACCCTCCGCGCCGAGCAGCGGCACGTTCTCGGTGCACGAGGACGGCACCTCGGCGTCGAGCCCGGGCACCGCGGCGTCGACGGCGTCACGTGCCATCACCCGGTAGGTCGTGTACTTGCCGCCCGCCACCACGACCAGTCCGGGCATCGGAACGGCGACGGCGTGCTCGCGCGACAGCGTCGACGTCGGCTCTGACTCGCCCGAGAGCAGCGGCCGCAGCCCCGCATAGACGCCCTCCACGTCGGCTCGGGTCAGCGGCTCGGTGAGCACGGCGTTGACGTGGGCGAGCAGGTAGTCGATGTCGCCGGCGTCGGCCACGGGGTTCGCCTTGTCCAGCGCCCAGTCGGTGTCGGTGGTGTCGGTGGTGCCGATGATCCAGTGCCGACCCCAGGGGATGACGAACAGCACGGAGGTCTCGGTGCGCAGGATCAGCCCGGAGTCCGAGCGGATCCGGTCGTGTGGCACGACCAGGTGCACGCCCTTGCTGGCCCGCACGTGGAACCGGCCGCGCTCACCGGCCGGCCCCTGTGTCTCGTCGGTCCACACCCCGGTCGCGTTGATGACCTGCCTGGCCCGCACGTCGAACGTGCGCCCGGACTCCAGGTCGTGCACCTGCGCACCCGTCACCCGCTCGCCCTCGCCCAGCAGCCCCACCATCCGGGCCCGGGTCGCCACGTGCGCGCCGCAGGCCGCCGCGGTGCGCGCGACGAACATCGTGTGCCGCGCGTCGTCGACCTGGGCGTCGTAGTACTGGAGCGCGCCGACCAGGGCGTCGGGGCGCAGCGAGGGCGCCACCCGCAGGGCTCCGCGCCGGGTGAGGTGCCGGTGGTGCGGCACTCCGCGAGCCCGTCCGGACAGCAGCCCGAGCGTGTCGTAGAGCGCAAGTCCCACGCCGACGTAGAGCCGTTCCCAGCCGCGATGGGTGAGCGGGTAGAGGAACGGCACCGGACGGACGAGGTGCGGAGCCAGCCGGTCGATGAGCAGCCCGCGTTCCTGGAGTGCCTCGGCGACCAGCCGGAAGTCCAGCATCTCCAGGTAGCGCAGGCCGCCGTGGATGAGCTTGCTGGAGCGGCTCGAGGTGCCCGCCGCGAGGTCCCTGGCCTCGACGAGCCCGACGGACAGCCCGCGGGTGGCGGCGTCGAGCGCGCAGCCGGCGCCGACGACACCGCCGCCGATGACGAGCACGTCGAGCTCGGCCGACCCCATGGCATCAAGCGCGGCGGTGCGGGCGTCCGGGGAGAGTGCGAGCGAGATCATGATGAGCCTTCCGGTGTCAGTCGACGTCCACCCAGTCCAACGTGCGCTCGACGGCCTTGCGCCACCGGGCACAGCCGGTGTCACGCTGCGCACTGCTCCACTGCGGCTCCCAGCGCCGGGCCTCGTTCCAGTTTGCCGCCAGCTCGTCGGTCGAGGTCCAGAAACCGACCGCGAGCCCGGCGGCGTAGGCGGCGCCCAGCGCGGTGGTCTCGGCGACCACCGGCCTGCTCACCGGCACCCCCAGCACGTCGGCCTGGATCTGCATGCACAGCTCGTTGGCGGTGACCCCGCCGTCGACCTTGAGCACCTCCAGGTGCACCCCCGAGTCGGACTCCATCGCCTCGGCCACGTCGCGGCTCTGGTAGCAGATCGCCTCCAGGGTGGCCCGGGCCAGGTGCGCTTTCGTGCTGGACCGGGAGAGCCCGACGATCGCGCCGCGCGCGTCGGAACGCCAGTACGGCGCGAACAGCCCGGGGAACGCCGGCACGAAGTACACCCCGCCGCTGTCCGGCACCTGGCGGGCCAGCGACTCCGACTGCGCCGCCCCGGAGATGATCCCCAGCTGGTCGCGCAGCCACTGCACCGCCGACCCGGTGACCGCGATCGAGCCCTCCAGCGCGTAGACCACCGGCTCGTCGCCGAAGCGGTAACAGACCGTGGTGAGCAGCCCGGACGTCGAGCGGACCAGCTCGGTGCCGGTGTTGAGCAGCATGAAGTTGCCGGTGCCATAGGTGTTCTTGGCCTCGCCGGGGGCGAAGCAGACCTGCCCGACGGTGGCGGCCTGCTGGTCGCCGAGGTCACCGGTGATCGGGACCTCGCCGCCGAGCGGGCCGCGCGCGAGCGTGCTGCCGTACGGGTCGGGCGAGGAGCTGGGCCGGATCTCGGGCAGCAGCTGCCGCGGGATGTCGAAGAAGCCGAGCAGCTCGTCGTCCCAGTCGAGGGTCTCCAGGTTCATCAGCATGGTGCGGCTGGCGTTGGTGACGTCGGTGAGGTGCACCCCGCCGTCGGTGCCGCCGGTGAGGTTCCACAGCAGCCAGGTGTCGATGGTGCCGAAGATCGCCTCGCCGCGCTCGGCGGCCGCCCGTGCGCCGTCGACGTTCTCCAGGATCCACTGGACCTTCCCCGCGGAGAAGTACGTCGCGGGTGGGAGCCCGGCCTTGCGCCTGATGACGTCACCGCGGCCGTCGCGGTCCAGCGCCGAGGCGATGCGGTCGGTGCGGGTGTCCTGCCAGCCGATGGCGTTGTACAGCGGACACCCGGTGCGCCGGTCCCACACCACCGCGGTCTCGCGCTGGTTGGCGATGCCCAGCGCGGCCAGGTCGCTCGCCTGCAGCCCGGTGCTGTTCAGCGCGGTCAGCACGACCGCCGTGGTGCGCTCCCAGATCTCGACGGGGTTGTGCTCGACCCAGCCCGGCGCGGCGAGGATCTGCTCGTGTTCGAGCTGGTGGCGCCCGACCTCGTTGCCGCCGTGATCGAAGATCATGAAGCGGGTGCTGGTCGTGCCCTGGTCGATCGCGCCGATGAACTCGCCCATGGGTCGTCTCCTCGCTCGTCAGTGGGTATCGCGGCTTACGGTGGTGGGCGCGGTCTCGCTGTTCTTCGCCATCGGGCCTCCTGAGGCACTGGACCTGTTCGGAGCCGTAGCGCACCGCCTCGTCGGCACGCTGCGGAAGGCGGAGTCGTGGCCGACGACGCACGCCGGCATCGACCCAGTCCGCACATACTCGAGCACCGACGGTCCAGGCACCGGACACCGCGGATCGGTGAGCCGCTGCGAACACCCCACCCGGCGAACGCGTCGATCAACCGCGGTCGCCGCCCTACCAGATGTCCGCCCGTATCTGGTGGTACAGCAGGAACCTGGCCCGATACCGCCATGATTCCTGCTGCAGCGCCAGTAGTGGCGGGGGCTTGGAGTGTTGTGCAGGATCGCCACGGACCCGCTCCACGGCCCGTCGTGAGCGACGGCGGCGACATTGGGGCGGCGGCTGCGGTCGGCACCTCCACGTTGACCGGTCGGGATGTGTGCATCACGGCCTGGTCTTACCTGGGAGTCGGCCTGGACGATCACCGGCAAGCCCCTCGGAGCGAGTACGACAGGGCGGTAGAGTCCGACGGGCCGCTCGACACGGAGGAAGATGTCGCGGAGCTGGGCCGCAGCGAGCAAGAGTTCTGCGAGCTGGACCGCGCTGGCGGCAACCCCAAGGTCATCATCGCTTCGTTGTAGGCGGTAGCTTCAGCGCTGGCGCGCTGTCACCGGCTTCGCCCACCGCCTCCTCGGCAGGCCGGGGGTGGCTGTGCGCGGTGTATCTCGCGTTCGGCCGCAAGGTCGAGGTGCTCGTCGTCGTGCTGGACGTCGCCAGCGTAGGCGACGACGAACCGGTCCCGGTCGCCGGCGGCCGTGATTCGCGCGGCTCGCCGCCGGCATTGGCATTCGGGCTCGGCCGGAAGTGTCCTGGGCACGGGGAGCTGCGGTTTCCCCGGTTCGTCATCGGCAGGCTGGTGCTCGGCGAGAAGCTGGACCTTGTTAGCTACTCGTCGCACGGGCCGCGTCAACCGCAGTCGCCGCCCGACCAGCTGTCCGCTTGGCCTGCTGTCCACCCATATCTGGCAGTGCAGCAGGAATCTGGCCCCGATAACGGCATGTTCCTGCTGCAGCGCCAGTAGCGGGTGCTTCGCGCTGTACCTGACCGTCCCTCCTTCCATGATCGGTTTCCGCAGCTGTTCTGGTCGCCGGTTGACAGGCCGCTCAGGTCAGCGGTTGTGACGTTCCTCCTGGGCGACGCGGCGGGCGATGTCCTCGACCTCGGCTACGGTGAGTTCCCCGGGCCGGTGCTGGTGTACGGCCTGCCGGAGCAGGCGCCGGACCAGCGCCGAGGTGGGAATGTGCTCGGCGTCGGCGCGTCGGCGCAACTCCGCGTCCAGTTCCCTGTCGATCCGCAGGTACAGCGGCGTGTCCAGGGCGCTGGCCTTCTCAGCGATTTCGGTCTCGGTGGCCTTGGCCTCTTGTCATGGCGTCGCCACCGTCAGTGAGCAGAAGCTCGCCGGGGAGAGTGACGACCGGCAGTACGCCGTCTGCTCCGATGAGCAGCGGGGGATCGTCACCCTCGACCTGGACTTCGCGAACCCCTGCCGCACGACTCGGCACCCCGTTGCCGGCGTCGGCCACCCGCCCGTCCAGCTAGTCGAACTCGCCGTCCTTTGACACCGCGGATGAAGGCGTCCCACTCGACGGGGGTGTAGTAGTGCGCGGGCCGGGTGCGGTCCTTGGTGTCGCGGAGCCACCGGCCGCCGCCGGGGGTGACCGCGACCTCGACACAGCCCTGGTGACCGGTGCTGTAGCTGGACGTGCGGAACTCGGCGGCCGCCGGTGGCCCTCATCCATCACACCTCACGCGGCCGGCGACGTGGAGTGGGTCATTTGGTTGACGTCCAGCCGTGACCGGCTCGAACACGCCGTCATCGACGACGCCGCCGTCGATGGTGTTCGCGACGCACGCGGCCTCGACCAGGCAGTGTGGGCACCTGGTCACTCCCCGAGCGCTCGCCTCCCACCTGGCCGGGCCTGCCCCCGCTGTCAGGCCCACCTCGACCAGCGACGACACGGGCCGCCACGCCGTCCCGCGCCACGCCGGATGCGTCGGCCGATCGCGCTGCTCGCCGCACGCCGGGGCGCGGAATGACCGAGGCAGCGGAGCCGCTCCCCGGCGTGGCCGAGATCCTGGCGGCGGGCGATCCAGGCGTCTGGCGCAGGCTCGCGGCCGAGCACGTCGCCGACCACACCGGACACTGCCGCGCCTGCGGGCCGGCGTCGGGTGCCTCCCCGGTCTGGCCGTGCAACCCCCGCGCGATTGCCGACGCAGCCGAGCGGATCACCGCCGATGGCTGGCGGCTGCGGCGCGGTACGGTCCGCGTCGGTGGATCCCTACGCTGTCGGCCGCCTCGAGCCGCTGCCCACGTCGACGGCGTGCGGCCCCGAGTCAAGTGAGCAGGCCGGCCAGAGCCGGCGGGAGCACGCTGCGGTGCTCGCCCAGCAGCAGGTGGCGGTTGGCGAGATCCTCGGGCTGATCGAGGCCTGAAGCAGGGCGGGCATCGATCGGAGGATGTGGTGAGCGGCTACGTCGTGATCGTCGAGCGTGATGACGTCGGCGGATACAGCACCTGGAGTCCTGATCTCTCGGGTTGTGTCGCCGCCGCCAGCGACTACGACGAGTGCCTCCGGCTGATGACGGAGGCGGTGAACGTGCATGTCGCGGGCATGTGCGCCGACGGAGAGCCGATGCCCGTGCCGACGGCGCTGGCGGCACTGATCCTCCCGGCGGCGTGACGGCCACCGCGAGATCTGTGGGACGAATCACGAGTGCCGCCCATTGACGGCAACCTGCCAGCCGCGCCGTCGCCGGTTCTGCCCGTCTGACGCTGTGCTCGTCGATGCTCCGGTAGGCGGCCACCGACGACGCCACCGCGGAGAACCGATCGTCGGCACTGCCGCGCTTGCAGGTCGGCGTCGGGTGCCTCGCCAGTCTGGCCGGGCAACCTCCGTGATCACCGACGCGCCGGCCCCCGCGGATCACCACCACCGGCTGACGGCCGCGCCGCGGTACGGTCGGCGTCTGTGGACCCACAAGCCTCCGGCCGCATCGCGCGCCGTCTCGAGCCCCTGCACGCGATGGCCTACTTCGCCCCGGAGACCGAGCAGCAGCTCACCGGCGCGGGCCTCACACCGGGGCGGATGACCTATTTCGCCGGTCGCGCCGCCCCGATGGGAGCCGTCTCCGCCTCCGTGGTCACCGCGACCTTCTACAACTTCAGCCCCGCCCTGGTGGGTAGGCACATCCCGGCGGCGTGGGCGTTGGCCCAGCCGGCGGCGCTCGTCGCGGCCCGCTTCGTCGCCGTCGACGCGGCGCTGCGCCGGCTGCTGGGCGACGACGCCGTCGCCTCGCCGGAGGTCGCCGAGGCGGCCGGGCTCGCCCGGCGCGCCGCCGAGGCTGCCCAGCCGCAGGGCCGGGCGCTGGCCGCCGGTCACCTTGACGTCGAATGGCCCGCCGAGCCACACCTGGTGCTCTGGCACGCGCTCTCGATCCTGCGCGAGCACCGCGGCGACGGGCACGTCGCGCTGCTCCTCGACGCCGAGCTGTCCGGGCTGGAGGCGCTGGTCACCGCGACCGCGACCGGCAAGGGGTTCGTCGTGCCGTTTGCGAAGGTGAGCCGGGGCTGGTCCGACGAGCAGTGGGACACCGCCGTCGCCGGCCTGCGCGATCGCGGACTGCTCACCGACGGTGGCGACGTGGCCGAGGGGCTCGACGGGCTTGCGCTCAGCATCGAGGGCGACACGTTGCGCCGCCGGATCGAAGGCGACACCGACCGGCTCGGCGCCGGGCCGTGGTCGCGCCTCGGCGAAGAGGGCGCCGGTCGGCTGGCCGAGCTGGGTTCGACGCTGGTCCGTGCGCTGCTCGCGGCCGGCTGCTTCCCGGCCGAGGGGGTGTTCGCGCGGCGCTGAGCGGTCCGGCTCGGTGCGGGATCGAATTGGGCGGCGCGGCGAGTCGGGCGCAGCTCTGTCGGTGTCGGCGCTTACCCTGCGCGCGTGACGCGCGACGACCCGAGCAACCACCAGATCCGCTGCCGCTGCGGCGCCGCCTGGATGGGCCCGGTGCGGGCGCACTGCGGATCGCCGGACTGCCACCGCACCTTCGACGACGCGGAGCTGTTCGACGCCCACCGCCGCCGCGGCCGTTGCACCGACCCGGCCGAGCTCGGACTCACCGGCAAGGGCGGCATCTGGCAGCGCCCCGACCCCGCCCTGACAGCGGGTGCCGCCGCCCACCGCGCGCGGGCTTCAAGCCGACGCGCCAGCTGACCACGCCCGCACCTTCCTCCGCGAGTCGGGGTATCCGTGCGATCATGTCGGGCTGTTCGTGCGATCCCGCAGCGCAGCGGGGACGTCTGCAGCGCCGCGGCCACAGCGATCTTCCGGCGCCGTCGACGCCGCTGGGTGAAGCCTCGCTCGATACCCTGGTGGGCAATGGGTCGGTGAGCCCGGCGCAGTTCGCGACGCCTCGACCAGCGGCCAGCGATAGTTCACCTCCGCCGTGATCAGGCGGGCCGCGTCGAACATGTTCTGGCCGAACGCGGGACGGAAGGCGAGACCTCGCGGAACCTCGACACCGGTCGCGAGCGTTGGCAGGGAGCCGGCAGGGAGCGGCGGAAGCAGCGATGCGCTCGGGGCCGGTGTGGGAGTCTGGACTGTGGCCGATGAGCGCTGCACGACACCGGACACACTGATCGGTGACGTCGCCAGCGAGGAGGAGCGTGCAGATGTCCGTTGACCACCTGCTGGCGCTGATCCCGCCGCTGGCGGTGTACCTCATCGTGGCCGGCGTCGTCGGTATCGAGAGCCTCGGTGTCCCGCTGCCCGGCGAGATCGTGCTGGTCAGCGCCGCGCTGCTGGCCTCACGCCACGGGATCAATGTGTCGCCCGTATGGCTCGGGGTCGCGGCCGCCACCGGGGCGATCGTCGGCGACTCCCTCGGCTACCTGCTCGGCAACCGCTTCGGTAACCCGCTGTTCGACTGGGCCGGGCGCAGGGCCCCGAAACACTTCGGCCCCGGGCACGTCCGGGTGGCCACCCGCGTCTTCTCCCGCTGGGGGGTGTGGGCGGTGTTCTTCGGCAGGTTCATCGCGCTGCTGCGGATCTTCGCAGGACCGCTGGCCGGCGCGCTCTACATGCCCTACCCGCGGTTCCTGGTCGCGAACGCGCTCGGTGGGATTGTCTGGGCGGGCGGCACAACGGCCGCGGTGTACCTCCTCGGCGTGGTCGCGGAGCGGTGGCTGTCCCGGTTCTCCTGGATAGCGCTGGCCGTCGCGGTGGTCGGCGGGCTGATGATCGGCTGGCTGGTCAAGCGTCGGACGGCGAGCATGGTGGAGCGCTACGCCGCCGAGGAAGGTTAGGAACCTACATCCTGGGCTGTCAGCGCGCCGATCTCGGCGGATTATCGTGGGGCCGCCGATCTCGGGCTCATCGTCCTTCTCAATGCTCGACTCACACTCCTTGCGTGCCCACGGGGGCGGAATGACGATGAGCCCGTGATAGTGGGAGTGGCTGGCGCGCGCAGCCAAGACTGCCATCGACGCGACCGTGTGGGCGGCCCGGGCCGGCGCAGCCGACACCGCTTCCGACACCGCTTCCGACATCGCACCCTCGCGCCGCCGGCCGGCAGGATCACCCGCCGCGCCGCGCCCTGGTCACCCGTACCGAGCTGAGCCGGCTCACCGGACTGTCCACCTCCGCTCTCGCCACGCTCTACTCCCAGCGCCACGACAGCGGCCAACCCGAGCTCGCGCACCGCGACGGCCGAAGCGTGTACTTCAGCGAGGCCGACGTCCTGGCCTGGCATTATGCGCGGCGCTCGTCTGAGGAGCATCCGATTCCTGGTCGGCTCAACCCGCGTCTGGACAAGAACGAAGTGCCTGACCAGCAATACCCGGTTGCTCACCTCTCCGCGATACCCGCGGGTGCGGTGTGGCCACGGGGAATCGGATCGATTGGGTGACGACGGTCCGTACTCGGGCGTCGACGCGATCGTCGCTAGGGTGCGCTGTGGCCGGCGGCCGCGCGGGAGGTCCTGGCCGGGACCGGGAGATGTCGGGAGGCTGAGCGTGTCGGGGAGAAGCGGAGGTTCGTGGCCCAAGCCCGGATCGCCGCAGCGCTGGTTCCAAGAGCGCCGCTCGGAGTACCCGTGGGAGCAGGACGGCCTCGACCACATCAAGCGGCTGATGCCCGATGCCGAACCCTATCGGGCGTGGGCGACGTTCTCGTTCACCGCCGCGTCGGGCCGCATCAACGAATGCGACCTGCTGATCGCGGTCCCCGGCGGCCTGTACCTGCTCGAGCTCAAGGCCCACCCCGGACGGGTGGTGAACCACGGCGACACGTGGAGGTTCCAGGAGCCCGGCTCGTCACGGATCCGAACGCTGCGCAACTCGTTGCACTTCACGGACCTGAAGACCAAGGACCTCAAGAGCAGGCTGGAGTGGGCCGCGGGCAGGCTCAAGATCAGCGCCCGGGTGCCCCGCGTCGAGCCGGCAGTGTTCCTGTCCGACCCGGGGTTGCACGCGGCGCTCGACGACGTCCAGGCCACTCGCGTGTACGGGCGCGACGACGCCGCCCAGGGACTGCCGTGGATCTGGCGGGACCTGCTCTCGCGCCCACCTCAGCGCGAACCCCAACGGATCACGCCCGAGTTCTCCCGTCACGTCCTGCCCACGCTGCTCGACGAGATCGGTCTCCGGGTCTCCACCGCTCACCTGCGGTTCGGGGACGACTGGTCGCTCGCGCCCACGCCGCTGGACGTCGGACCCACCTGGGAGGACCGGCTCGCGGAACGCCACGGCATCGTGCGGGAGTCAGGCCGCGTCCGGATCTACCTGACCGAGCAGCAGGACACCGACGAGCGACGGCAGTCGGTCGAACGGGGCGCCCGGCGCGAGTACCAGGTACTGCAGGGCATTACCCACCGTGGCATCGCCCAGGCGGTGCAGATCCGCGAGCACCAGGGCGGGCCGGCGATCCTGTTCCGGCACGAGGTGTCGGACCAGCGGTTGGACTCCTATCTCGCCGTCCACGGCGAGCGACTCACACCCGAGACCCGGCTCGATCTTGTCCGCCAGCTCGCCGAGGCCGTCCGCTACGCGCACAGTCGCTCGCTCTACCATCGCGCGCTCGCCGCACGGTCGGTGTACGTCTCGGCCAAGGATGACGGCTCGGCGCCGGTCCTTCGCGTGATCGACTGGCAGGCCGCCGCCCGGGACTTCGACACGACGGTGAGCTCGTCGCTCGGTGCCACCTCCCTCGGCGGCGAGCACGTCGCGGATGCGGCGGAGCTGTACCTGGCGCCGGAGTTCGGGAGTCCCTTCCCCGATCCCGTCGACCTCGACGTGTTCGGTCTCGGCGCCGTCGCCTACCTGATCGTCACCGGTGAACCGCCGGCGCCGACGCGCAGCGCGCTCATCGAGAAGCTGACAGCCGATCATGGCCTGCATCCCTACGCTGTGGCCGACGCCATCGGCGACGCACTCGACGAACTGATCTTCTACGCCACCCGCAGCGACTCCGGTGAACGGCTGGACTCCGCCGAGGGCTTCATCGAACGGCTCGACGCGATCGAGCAGGAAGTCGCGGTACCCGAACCGGGCGCCGACCCCCTCACCGCTGCCCCGGGCCAGGTCCTCGACGGTGGGTGGGAGGTCGCCCGGGTCCTCGGGACGGGGGCCACCTCGCGGGCCTTGCTGGTCGAGCGGCGCCACGAGTCCGAGGACGGCGAGGAGGAGGTCGAGCGGCGGGTCCTCAAGGTCGCCCTGGACGAGGACAAGGCCGCAAGCCTGCGGGCGGAAGCCAGGGCACTCGACGTCGTCGGTGGCGGGGCCATCGTCAAGAAGCTGGATGGCCCCCGCGTGCTGGGCGGCCGGACCGTGCTGGATCTGCAGTACGCGGGCGGGGCGGACGATAGCGGCCGCACGCTCGGAGCACTGCTGCGTGCAGAGGGCCGGCTGAGCTATCACGACCTCGAGCGGTTCGGCGGGGACCTGTTCACCGCACTCGACCAGCTCGCCGCCCGCGGTGTCCGGCACCGTGACCTCAAACCCGACAACTTCGTGGTGTTCCGGCGCGCGGACCGCTCCCGGCAGCTGATGCTGCTCGACTTCTCCCTCGCCGCGGCGTCCGAGCGCGACATCACCGCCGGTACTCGGAGTTACCTGGATCCGTTCCTGGGCTCCGCGCGGCGTCCGATGTTCGACGACCACGCCGAGCGCTATGCCGCCGCCGTGACGCTGCACGAGATGGCGTCGACGTCGCGACCGGTCTGGGGCGACGGCATGACCGACCCGCGCACCACCGACGACGAGGCCCCGACGCTGGCTCCGGAGCTGTTCGATCCGGCGCTGCGCGACGAGCTCGTCGCCTTCTTCCTGCGTGCCTTCCACCGTGAGGTCGACCGGCGTTTCGACACGTTCCGGCAGATGGAGGAGGCGTGGCGCGGGGTGTTCGTGGCCTCCGACGCCGCTTCTCCGGTCACGACCCCGGCCACGGTGGGGCTGGACCCGCGCTCGCTCGAGGAGACCCGCGCCGCCGCCGCCCGCGCCGCCACCGTCGACACCCCGCTGGACGCGGCGGGCCTGTCCCCCCGCGCCGTGTCCGTTGCCCAGTCGTTCGGCGCGACGACCGTCGACGAGCTGCTCGACGTGCCGCTGCACCAGATCGCAAAGGCGCGCGGTGCGGGCGCGGTGATCCGCAAGGAGATCAACCGTAGGCACAAGCAGTGGGCTGCGCGCCGGGCAGTGTCGGGTGGCCGGGCGGGATCCGGCGACCCGATGACCGTCGAGGGGATGGCTGCGCTCCTCGCGACGCCGGTGGCACGGAAGTCGTCGAAGAAGGCCGACGTGGTGCGACTGACCCTCGGCCTGCCGAACGGGACCGACGCGCCCGAGTCGTGGGCGACGCAGGCCGAGATCGCCAAGCGCCTGGACCTCACGCAGGCGTCGGTGTCGCGCCATCAGCAGGCAGCCGCCAAGGACTGGGCAGCGATGTCGTGGCTCTCCGTGGTTCGTGACGATCTCGTCTACATCGTGCGGGGTGCCGGGCGCGTGATGGCGGCGCACGAGCTCGCCGCGGCCCTGCGAGCCCGGCGGGGGGTCGGCGACGACGATCCCGATGCGACGATGGCCCGCGCCGAGGCCGTGGTCCGGGCGGCCGCGGAGGCCGAGTCGTGGGCCGGGCACCACCCCGAGGATCCGGCGACGGACGATGCCGGACCGCGCCTCGCGGTGCTGCGCCGGGGTGGCCGGGTGCTCCTAGCGTGCGAGTCGCTTCCCGACACCGAGGACCCGAGCGCGGCGGAGCTCGCCGACTACGCACAGACCCTCGGGCGTCGCGCCGACGAGCTCGCCGCGGCCGAACCGATGCCGGGGCGTGGTGTGGTGGTACGGGAGCTACGGGCCGTTCCGGCGCCGGACGGGCTGGCGCCCCTGGCCGACACCCGGCTCGTGTCGCTGGCCGCCGCGGTCTCCCACGACGCATTGGTGTCGCCGAGGCTCGAGCTCTACCCCCGGGGGATCGACTTGGTCACCGCGCTGCGGGTCTCCCAGGCGGCCGCCGGGGTGCGCCGGCAGAACGGCATCACCGCCGATGACCTGCTGACGCGGGTGCGCTCCCGTTTCCCGGAGATCCACGCCGCCGGCCTGACGCACATCCGCATCGAGGACGCGCTGAAGGACGCGGGGTTTCCCCTGGAGTACGACCCGACCGACCGCCGGTTCCGCCCGCCCGCACCGGACGGCCCCCAGGCCTCATTGTCGTCCACCAGCACCACACTCGGCCGCACATTCGTGATCAGCGGGAATCTCCACGATGTACTGAGAAAAGGGTTGAACGCCGCGATCGATCACGGCGGCTTCCTTGCCCTGACCCTGCGCGGCCGGAACCTGCCCGGAGCGGCCGCCGCGATTGCGTCCGCGTACCCGGTGCTACCGGTCGACCTCAACGCGATGTTCCTCGCCGAGTTCCGGGCGCTCGTGACCGACCGCGGTCAGGACTGGGGCAAGGTTCTCACCATCGACGCCCGGTTCGGGGAGACCGGCCGGATGTCACCCGGCCTCGCGTCCTACGTGCGGACCTGCTGGACGAAGGTCGAGGACGCGCTCGCGGAGCGGGCCGGCGACGGGGTGGTCCTGTTCCTGCACGATGCCGGGCTGCTGGCCCGGTACGCCGACACCGGCGGCCACGAGCTGCTCGTCCGGCTGCAGAACGCCGCACGGCGTCCGAACGAGGCGCCGCACGGGCTGTGGTTGCTCTGTCCGGCCGACTCGGCGGTGGGCACGCCACAGCTCGACGGGCACCTCGTCGAGGTCGTCGACGGCTCCGAGCGGCTCGTGCTGGACGGCGGCTTCCTGGATGGCCTGCGGGGTGGAGCAGGAACGGCCGCATGACGCAGCGGTGAGCTGGCCACAACCATATGAGCTAGCATACTCACTATCATAGTGAACAAGCTAGTGCACATGATGGAGACGAAGTTGCTCGACAGCGAGCTTGCGGAGATCGTCGAGAACCTTCGGCTTCTCGGAACCGACGACGCCGACGTCGAAGCGAAGCGGGCCGAGCGGCAGCTGCCGACGTCGATCCGGGCGACGTTGTCAGCGTTCTCGAACACCAGCGGTGGCGTGGTGGTGCTCGGTCTCGATGAGGAGGCCGGCTTCGCCGCCTCCGGCGTGCGCGATGCGGCGAAGGTAGCTGCCGATCTGGGGTCATGGTGCTCCACCGAGATGGAACCGCCGTTGCGTCCGCTCATCCGGGTTCACCAGTTCGAGGGCGTGAGCCTCGTGGTGGCCGAGATCACGGAGCTGGAGACGTCCCGTAAGCCTTGCTACTACAAGGGCGCCGGCATCACGCAGGGAAGCTACGTGCGCGTCAGCGACGGTGATCGGCGCCTCAGCAGCTACGAGGTGCAGATGATGCTCGTCAGGCGCGGGCATCCTCGGGACGACGAGGAGGCCGTCGCAGAGACATCGACCGCCGACCTGGAGCCGCGGCTGGTAGCCGAGTTCCTCGCGCGGATCAGGCAGAACCGTCCCTACGCGTTCGCCGACCTGGACGACGCAGCGGCGCTTCGTCGAGCCAAGGTGATCGTCGGGCCGGACAGCGTGGTCTCGCTCGGCGGTCTGCTCTCGCTGGGGCGCTTTCCCCAGGAACAGTTCCCGCAGCTCATGATGACCTTCGTCCACTATCCGACCGTCGCCGGCGCGGACCTTGCGACGGGGGAGCGGTTCGTCGACAACGTCGTCCTCGAAGGCCCGATTCCAGTCATGGTGCGCGACGCGCTGGTCGTGCTGCGCAGGAACATGAGCCGCCGTGCGGTCGTGCGGGGCGCGGGGCGCGAGGACGCATGGGAGTACCCGGAGTCTGCGCTGCGCGAGGTGATCGTCAACGCTCTGGTCCACCGGGATATGTCCCCGGCGTCGCGCGGTATCCAGAGCCAGATCGAGATGTACCCGGATCGGCTGGTCGTCCGCAATCCCGGCGGGCTGTTCGGCCCGGTCACGATCGACCAGCTGGGCGAGGAAGGACTGTCGTCGGCTCGCAACGGCACCCTGATGCAGATCCTGGAGGATGTCCCCGTTCCGGGAGGGACCCGCACGGTGTGTGAGAACCGTGGCTCCGGTATCCGGACCATGATCAGCGCATTGCGGCAGGCGCGGATGAGTCCGCCGGAGTTTCGCGACCAGATCGGCACCTTCAGGGTGACCTTCCCGAACCACACGCTGCTGAGCGACGAGGTCGTGGCATGGATCAGCTCGCTCGGCGAGGACGGCCTGAACGACAACCAGTGCCTCGCGCTCGCGCTGCTTCGCGACGGCGACACGCTGGACAACCCGGCGTACCGGCGGGCCACCGGCGTCGACTCACAGGTGGCCCGCAGCGAACTGCGCGACCTCGTCGAGCGGAGGCTCGTGATGCAGGTCGGCAGTCACCGGTGGACGCGGTACCAGCTTCTCTTCGAGCGGGAGCGGTTCGCGAAGACCTTGCGATGGCAGGCGCCACCGCAACGGGCCGACCGCCGACAGCAGCTTTTGACCGCCATGGGATCCGAACCTGTCTCGCGTGCGGAGCTGGAACGACGAACGGGTCTGAGCGCGGCCGCTGTCGGCCGGTGGCTGCGTGTGATGCGTGTCGAGGGTCTGGTCGAACCGACCAAGGATGCGATCCGGAGCCCCAACGTGCTCTATCGGCGGACCGGCGCTGACGGGACCGACCTCGGGCGAGCGGCAGTGAAGAGTTGGCCTCAACCGTGATGAAGATCCGAACGTGGAGATGGCACGATCAGGGACGAGGTAACTGCGCTCTGTGAGCGTGCCGGGCCCGATTCGGGTTGGGGCTGGGGTGGGGTGGCAGACGGAAGTGGATGAACATGGCGGTGGTACGGACAGACGTCGGGCCCAGGTTGGTCAAGGACCTGCGGGCCCAGGTGACGCTGCTGGAGGCCGACCTGCTGGCGCGCAGCAAGGATGTGGCGGAGTTCGCCGAGCGGCTGAAGATCGAGTACGACCGGGCGCGGGAGGCGGAGCGCACGGCCGCCGGGTTCACGGAGTGGCGCGAGGGTCGGATCACTCAGGCTGCGGCGGCGTGGGTGCTGAGCACGGTGTTCGTGCGGTTCTGCGAGGACAACGAGCTGATCGAGTGGCCGTTCATCGCCGGCCCTGGTGAGCGGCTTGCCGATGCCGAGGACCGGCACGGCAAGTACTTCGTCGAGAACCCGACGCTCAACGACCGCGACTGGCTGATCGCCGCGTTGGGACATGTGTCGGCCGCGCACCCCACCACGGCAGGGCTGTTCGACGAGCGGCACAACCCGCTGTGGGAGCTGACCCCGTCGTTCGAGGCGGCCACCGCTCTGATCAAGTTCTGGCGCCGCCCCGACCGCCCCGACTTCACCGGCCTGGACACCCGCTTCCTCGGCGACCTCTACCAGGACCTCTCCAAGGCCGCCCGCAAGACCTACGCGCTGCTGCAGACCCCGGAGTTCGTGGAGGAGTTCATCCTTGACCTGACCCTGGAACCGGCCATCGACGAGTTCGGCCTGGCCGGCCTGCGCAGCATCGACCCGGCCTGCGGATCCGGCCACTTCCTGCTGGGCATCTTCCAGCGGCTGCTCGCGAAGTGGCGGGTCGCCGAGCCGGGCACCGACGACTGGGACCTGATCCGCCGCTCGCTGGACTCGGTGCACGGCTGCGACAAGAACCCCTTCGCGACGTCGATCGCCCGGTTCCGGCTGCTGGTGGCGGTGCTGAACGCGGCGGGGGAGCGGCGGTTGGACCGGGTGCGGGAGTTCCCGATCAACGTGGCGGTGGGCGACTCGCTGATCCACGGGCGCGGTGCTCCAGGGATCCAGCAGGAGTTGGACGCCCCGGCGGAGCCGCATACCTACACCACCGAGGACGTCAACGACTTCGTCCGCTCCTGCGACCTGCTCGGCCGCGCGAGCTACCACGTGGTGGTGGCCAACCCGCCCTACATCACGGTGAAGGACCGGCTGGAGAACCAGGCCTACCGCGACCGGTACGGCTCGTGCTCCGGGAAGTACGCGCTGTCGGTGCCGTTCGCGGAGCGGCTGTTCCAGCTCGCCGTGCGTACCGGCGGCTCGGACCGGGCAGCGGGGCTGGTCGGGCAGATCACCGCCAACTCGTTCATGAAGCGCGAGTTCGGCAAGAAGCTCATCGAGCGGTTCTTCCCGACCGTGCACTTGACCCATGTGATCGACACCTCGGGCGCCTACATCCCCGGGCACGGCACGCCCACGGTGATTCTGGTGGGGCGCAACCACCTCGGACGCCCGGACGACCCGATCCGCGCGGTGCTCGGGGTGCGGGGGGAGCCGAGCCAGCCGGCGGAGCCGGCGAAGGGTGTGGTGTGGACGGCGATCACCGAGCAGGTAGGGAAGCCGGGGAGCGAGTCTGAATGGATCACGGTTGAGGATGCCGACCGTGCATTGTTCGGGGCCTTCCCGTGGTCGGTCGGCGGCGGTGGCGCCGGTGCCCTGTTCGAGGCCATCGACGACGCGCCGACCCGGCTGGGTCCGCGGCTGCGCCGGATCGGGTTCTACGGGGTGATGGGTGCCGATGACGCCATGAGCGCGCCTGCACGTGCCTTCCGAAGACAGGCTGTTGAACCCAATTTTCACGCACCGCTGGTGATTGGCGATGAGGTGCGAGACTGGGGTGTTCGCCCTGGTGAGGATGCTTTTCACCCCTACGGCGACCGGCGTACCCTCGTGCCGCTGACTGCCGCGCCCGCACACGGCAGACGTCTGTGGCCGTTTCGAACAGAGTTGGGAAACCGGGCCACGTTCACCAAAGGGACCTACTTTCTCGACGGGCGACCCTGGTACGAGTGGCATCAGCTGCCCCTGGATCGCGATGCTCATGTCTGGTCGGTGATCCTTGCGGAAGTGGCGACGCACAATCATTTTGTGCTGGACCGCGGCGGGAAGGTGTTCAAGCAGACCGCGCCGGTGATCAAGCTGCCGGCGGGGGCGCGCGAGGACGACCACCTGGCGTTGCTCGGGGTGCTCAATTCGTCGGTGGCGTGCTTCTGGCTGAAACAGGTGTGCCACGACAAGGGTAACGGCGGGATTGGCGGTGGTATATCCGACGAGATGTGGGAGCACAGGTTCGCATTCAACAGCACCAAGATCGCGCAGTTCGCCCTCTCCGCGGACCTCCCACTCACCCTCGGCTGCGAACTGGATCGCCTCTCTCAACTCCTCGCCGCCGAGGAACCGTCTGCCGTGTGCGAGCGCGTCACCCCCGCCCGCGAACACCTCGACACCGCCCGCGCGAACCACGACCACCTCCGCCGCCGCATGATCGCCTTGCAGGAGGAGCTGGACTGGCAGGTCTACGGCTCCTACGGCCTGCTCACCGCGCAGGAGACCAGGGAGCTCACGGTCCTCGACGCCGCCCCCGAGATCGCACTGGGGGAGCGGGCGTTCGAGATCGTGTTGGCGCGCAAGGTGAAGGCCGGGGAGGTCGAGACCGCCTGGTTCGCCCGCCACGGCTCCACCCCGATCACCGAGATCCCGAACCACTGGCCCGAGGACTACCGCCGAATCGTCGAGTCCCGGACCGAGACCATCGAGTCCCGCCGCGACATCGCGCTGATCGAGCGCCCGGAGTGCAAGCGCCGTTGGGCGTCGCAGACCTGGGAGCGCAAGGAGGGCGAGGCCCTCGAGACCTGGCTTCTTGACCGCTGCGAGCAGCCCGAGCTGTGGTCCGCACTGCGCGACGGCATGACGCAGCCGCGCCCGCTGACCGTCAGCCAGCTCGCCGACCAGTTCGACACCGACTCCGACATGCAGGCAGTCGCCCAGCTCTACGCCGCCGACCATCTCGGCAAGCGGGATCTGACCCTGGCGAAGGTCTTGGAGACCGTGGTCGCCGACGAGCACGTACCCTACCTCGCCGCCCTGCGCTACAAGGACTCCGGGCTGGTCAAGCGCACCGAGTGGGAGCGGGTCTGGGGCATGCAGCGCGAGGAGGACCGGAGCGGCAAGAACCTCGACATCTCCGTGCCGCCCAAGTACAAGCCCGTCGACTTCCGCAAGGTCAGCTACTGGTCCCAGCGCGGCAAGCTCGACGTCCCCAAGGAGCGGTTCGTCTCCTACCCGGGCGCGAGCCCGGACGCCGACCCGACCTTGCTGCTCGGCTGGGCGGGATGGGACCACAAGGACCAGGCCCAAGCGCTGGTCAACATCGTCAACGACCGCACGAGCCAGGCGGGCTGGGATACCGATTGCGTGAAGCCGCTGCTCGCGGGGCTCGCCGAGCTGATGCCGTGGGTGCACCAGTGGCACGGTGAGTACGACGCGGAGTGGGACGGCACCCCGGCGCAGGAGTACCAGACCTATCTCGACACCGAACGCGTCCAGCGTGGGCTCACCGAGGACGACCTGCGGGGATGGCGTCCCGCCGCTCCCGTTCGCGGCCGACGACCGAAGGGCAGCACGTGAGCGACGTATTCCTGCGCGACGTCCTGACGATCCCGGAGTCGGTGCATGCCGGCGACTTCAAGATCGAGCTGACCGGCGGGTTCACCGACGGCGAGACCGACGCCCGCGTCCGCGAGTACGTCGTCACCCCGCAGCTGCGGGAGGCGTTCACCAAGGCGCTGTCCATCGTGCGGGCCGGGGTCCGCGACGGGCACTCGCATGCCGCTTACCTGCACGGGTCCTTCGGCTCCGGCAAGAGCCACTTCCTCACCGTGCTGCACGCGGTGCTGAACAACCATCCCGCCGCCCGCGCCAAGCCGGGACTGCAGCCGGTGATCCTGGAGCACGACGAGTGGCTGCGCGGCAAGAAGTTCCTCATGGTGCCCTACCACCTCATCGGCGCCACCGACCTCGACTCGGCGATCCTCGGCGGCTACGTCGCGACCGTCGCAGCGCTGCGCCCCGACGCGCCGACGCCCGCGGTCTACCGCTCCGACGCCATGCTCGACGATGCCCGCCGTCAGCGTGAGTTCCTCGCCGACGACGCCGCGTTCGCCCGCTGGCTCGGTTCCGGCGTCCCCGCCGCCGCGGACGACCTGGACGATCTCGACGTCATCGACGGTGCACCCGACGCCGGGTGGAGCACCGCCGAGTTCGACGCCGCCTTTGCCGCCCGTCAGGGCGACCCGGTGCGCCGGGGCCTGGAGTCGGCGCTGCTGTCCGGCCCGATGTCGGCCTACGCCCGGGGCGCGACCGGTGACGCGGCGGCGTTCGTGCCGTTGGAGAACGGCCTGTCGGTGATCTCCGCCCACGCCAAGGAACTCGGCTACGACGGCCTGATCCTGTTTCTCGACGAGCTGATCCTCTGGCTCCAGTCGCACATGGCCGACCAGAAGTTCGTCAATGTGCAGGTCGGCAACCTCGTGAAGCTGATCGAGTCCGGGGTGGCCGAGCGGGCGCTGCCGATCGTCTCGTTCATCTCGCGGCAGCGGGACCTGTCCAAGCTGGTCGGCGAGGACGTCACCGGCGCCGACGTCAAGAACCTCGAAGCGCAGGTGGAGTATCTTGCCGAGCGGTTCGACGTCGTCAGCCTGGAGGACCGCAACCTGCCCGCGATCATCAAGGAGCGGGTGCTCAAACCGCAGCCCGGCCGGGAGAGACTGCTCGACGAGGCGTTCGCGTCCATCGAGTCGGCCGGCGCTGCCGACAAGGACGTGCTGCTCGACGCCACCGGGGCGACCGGCGCCACCTGGGACGACTTCCGCAGCGTCTACCCGCTCTCGCCGGCGCTGGTCAACGTGCTCGTCGCGTTGTCCGGCGCGCTGCAGCGCGAGCGCACCGGGCTCAAGCTGCTGCAGGAGATGCTGCACCGCCGCCGCGCCGACATGCTGCTCGGGCAGCTCATCCCGCTCGGCGACCTGTGGGACGTACTGGCCGACGGCACGCGGGACGCGTTCACCGACCGGCTCCGCCGCGAGGCCCAGGCCGCTCACCGGTTCCACGGCCGGGCCCGGGTGTACCTGCTGGAGCGCTACGGCAGCGAGACCGACCCGCGGTTCATCGCCGACGACCGGTTCGTCAAGACTCTCCTGCTCGCCTCGCTGGCACCGCAGGTACCGGCCCTGTCGCGGCTGACCGGCAGCCGGATCGCGGCGCTCAACCTCGGCTCGATCCGGTCCCGGACGGTGGCACCCGGCGCAATGGTGGTCACCCGGCTGCGTGAGCTGCAGGCCGAGTTCGGGGAGCTGCGCGCCGAGGGCGAGCAGGACCCCGTGTTCGCACTGCACCTGTCCGACCTCGACGTCGAGCCGCTGCTCGACGCCGTCGGCGAGCGCGACACCACCGGCGCCCGCCGGATCTGGGTGAAGGACCAGCTCTGGAACGCTCTCGGCATCCGCGACACCGGCGAGTTCGTCTGTGAGCGTGAGTTCGTCTGGCGCGGTACCCGGCGCACCGCCGAGTTCGTGTTCGCCAATGTGCGCGACACCGCCGACCTGCCGGACCTGCAGTTCAGCCCGGGCGTCGACGGCCGGGTCCGATTCGTGCTCGACTACCCCTTCGACGTGGCGGGCAAGTACCCGTCCGACGACGTCCACCGGGTCAACAGGCTCCGCCGGGCCGGGTTCGACGCGGCCACGGTCGTGTGGCTGCCGCACTTCCTCAGCGAGCAGAAAATGGCGCAGCTGGGACGCCTGCTGAAGATCCAGTACCTGCTGGACCGCGACCGGCTCGACGACCACGCGGCACACATGTCCACCGACGACCGGATGCGGGTCCGTCAGCAGCTCATGGCCCAGGGCGCCAACCTGAGCTCCCAGCTCGGTGTGGCTCTGCACCAGGCCTACGGCATCGCGAAGCCCGACCCTGGCAGCGTGACCGTCGAGCTCGACGACGACACGAATGCGCAGTCCCTGCTGCCCGGGTACGCCCCGCGGCTGGCCGGTGGGGCGCCGTTCGACCACAACGCGCAGGTGATGGTCGACGGGATGTTCGCCGTGCTCTACCCCAGGCATCCCGACCTCGATCCGACCGGTACCCGCAAGCTCGCCACCGTCAAGGACCTTGGCATCGTCCTGGGGTGGGTCACCCGCGCCATGGAGGACGGGCAGCGCCGCGTCACCGTGGACAGCAAGGAGCTGTTGTTGGTGCGCCGGATCGTGCACGGCCTGGAGCTCGGCGAGGTCAGTGACGGGCCGCTCACGTTGTCCGTCGAGTGGCGGCGGCGGATCGAACAGCACGCGGCCGCGCAGGGCGTGAGCGGCGACTTCCCGGTGGAGGAGATCCGGTCCTGGATCGAGGCGCTCGGCCTCACCGGGCTCGACCGGCCCGTTGCCAACCTGATCATCGCCACCTACGCACTGCTCGCCGACCGGGCCTGGCTGCACCACGGGGTGCCGGTGGACGCGCCCGCAGTCGACAGGATCGGGCCCGGCTATGCGTTGCGCGCTCAGGAGCTGCCGACGGCAGCGGAGCTCACCATGGCAAGGCAGCGCGCGGCCGACCTGTTCGGCGGCGTGCCGGTGCCCGACGTGCTGTTCGCCCGCAACGTCAACCGCCTCGCCGCCGGGGTGCGGGCGGCGGTGACCGAGCTGGAACCGGCCGTGAACGCGGTGCGCCGCTCGCTGGACAAGCACGCCGCAGCGCTCGGCCTCGACAGGGAGATGGGTCTCGACGGGGCGTCGCACCCGCGGGCCGTCACGGCGAGGCATGCTGCCGAGCTGCTGGCTCGTCTCTCCGGGACGCGTGATGCCACTCCTCTTGTGCGGGAGCTCGCGAACTCGCCGCGGGCCCACGTGCCCGACCAGGTGCTGGGTTCGGCCATCGTGTCGGCGCCCGCGGTGCTCCGGGCGCTGGACGCCATGGAGTGGTCGCTACTGGAGTCGGTGCGCGGGTTCGTCCACCACCCTGTGCTCGGCGACCGGGCGGAACGGCTGATCAGCCAGGTGACCGAGGCGGCCCGCAACGACGAGCGCGACAGTGAGCTGGCACCGGTGCTCGGCGGCGTCCGGCGCCACGCCGTGGCCCTGATCGCCGAGGCCGGCCGGCTCGTCGCAGTCACCGACCCGCCGCCGATCGTGTACCCACCCGCCACCCCGCCCGTTCGACCGGCGGATGCATCCCAGGTCGTCACCGATCCACCGGTGGTCGCCTCGGGACGAACCACCCGGGTCGTGGGCGCCGCCGAGATCGGACGAGTGCTGCGCGAGCTGAGCGAGGAGCTCGAGGCCCGGGCTCAGGCGAATCCGGCCGTCCGTTTCGAGCTGACCTGGGGTGCACTCGACGACGCCCCGCCCGCATGACACCGCCCGAGCTCGACCGCAGGGTCCTGGAGGCGCTCCTGCAGGTGGAGCTGCCCCCCGCCGGCAATCGCCGGTTGCTGCTCGTGCACGGCCGTTACGCCACAGGCGCGTCGCCGGAGTTCAGCCTGACGATCCGGGAGTCGAAGCGGCGGATCCGGGTGGTCGACCAGCAGTCCGTCCTCGGGATCCTCGACGCCTGGCAGTCGCACCAGGAGCGGAACCCGGAGGGGGACGACGTCCTCGTCGTGACCACGGCCGTCGAGGATGCGCAGCTGGGTTGGGACGTACGCGGCCATGCGATCGGGCGCGCCACGCGCACCGTCGATCGCGCCGAGATCGTGAAGCAGCGGTTCGGGGCCACCGATCTCGACCCGCGGATCCGCCGCGAGCGCTGGCTGGTCGACGCACTTCTCGACGCCGAACCGACCGGGGGATGGCGGCGGGCCGGCCCCGTGCTCACCCGCGACGCCGCGGTGCGAGCGCTGATCGAGGCGCGGCTCGGTCTGGGTGACGACGCGCTGGACGCCGGGACGCTGCTCGAATGGTCGCAGAGCTCCGCAGGCCCGACCCGGTTCGTGGGGCTGCCCGAAGCCGAACGCACCGGCCTGTCCACCTGGCTCGCCGAGTCGGTCGGCGACGTCGCCGTCGTGCTCATGGGGCTGGTCGCGCGGGGCGACTCGGCCGATGCGATGGCGCTCGGTGTGATCGCGAGCGTCCTCGACGAGCCCGGGGCATCACCGGAAGCGGTCCTGGCCGTCGGTGGCCTGCTCGGTGCCGCGCGGGCCCGGCAACCCGAGCGGTGGGCGTTCGTCGAGGCCGTCGAGGGCACCCTGCAACGGTGGGTCGTGAGGGCCGAGGCCGGGGGTGCGGTCGGTGAGGACGCACGGCGTCGGGTGCTCGACGTGGTCGAACGCGCGGACGTGATCGCGGCGGAGGCGGGACTCACCGGCGAGCTCAACGCGAACGCGTTCCTGCCGTCGGCGTTCCGCGCCCGGTTGCGAGCGCTCGCAGCGGCCCTGACTGCGGTGACCCTGACTGCGGTGACCCTGACTGCGGTGACGCTGACCGACTCGCCTGACGCCGCCGCTGTCGCGGCTGCCGGCGGTGCACTCGGCGCCTTGCGGCGCCACCACCTCGCCCGGCTGCACCCGGAGCGGTGCGTCGCGGCGGAGATGGCGGTGCGGCTGGTGCGGCGGCTCGCCGGTCCGACCATCCGCGTGGAGTCCGTGGCCGCCGGGGTGGCCGAGCACATCCGCGACGGGGGCTGGGTCGACCGGGCGCTCACCGCCGTGTGGGCAGGTGAGGCGGCCGATGACCGGGTCGTCGGGCAGGCCTATCGCACCGTGTTCGAGGAGGTCCGCAGTCGCCGCGACGACGTCGACGAGTCGTTCGCCGCCCGGCTGGTCCCCTGGGCCACGCACGCGTCCACGCGCGCACCGGAAGGGGCGCTGCTCATCGAGGAGGTCCTCGACGTGGTGGTCGCCCCGCTCGCCACGGCCGATTCAGCGCCACTGGTGTTGGTCCTCGACGGGATGAGCGCCGCGGTCGCCGCTGAGCTGGGGGAGCAGCTCGCCGCCCGGGCCTGGGTCGAGGTCTCACCCGAGCTCGACCGGCGTGCCGCGGCTGTCGCGACCATCCCGTCGGTCACCCGGGCCAGCCGCACGAGCCTGCTCACCGGCCGTCCGGCCGTCGGTGACCAGAGCACCGAGACCGACGGCTTCGCCACGTTCTGGCGTCGGCACCGCCGCACAGCCACCCTCGTGCACAAGGCCGGTATCGGCGGACCGGCCGGACACCGGCTCGCCGAGCCGCTGGTCGCGGCGCTCGCCGGCGACGACGTGGTGGGGGTGGTGCTCAACACCATCGACGACGCGCTCGACCACGGCCGCGAAGGAGACCGCACGAGCTGGCGGCTCACCGACATCACCTACCTGCCCGACCTGCTCGACGCGGCCCGCAGCTATCGACGTCCGGTCGTCCTGGTGGGCGACCACGGACACGTGCTGGAACGCTCGACCACCGTTGACGGGCTCACCGCGGCCGAGGGTGTGGAGTCCGCCCGCTGGCGGACCGGTGAGCCTGCTGCCGGTGAAGTGGCGCTGGCCGGCCCACGGGTGCTGCTCGGCGATGGCCATGTCGTCGTCCCATGGCGGGAGGACATCCGCTACACCCGTCGTCGCTCGGGTTACCACGGTGGCGCATCGTTGGCCGAGATGGCCGTCCCGATCCTTGTCCTGCTGCCGTCGGTGGACCTGCTGCCCGCAGGCTGGTCCGTGATCGCGCCGGAGTCCACGGTGCCGGACTGGTGGACGGGCCGGCCCGTCGCGGAGCGCCCGGCCCCGATCACGAAGGTGACGCCGCGCCGACGCAATCCGGTCGCCGATACCGATGGGTTGTTCGAGGTCCCCGAGCCGGCCCCGGCGCCGCCAGCTTCGCTGGGCAGCCGGGTCGTCGCCTCGCCGGTCTACGACGTGCAACGCAAGTTCGTGCCGAGGGCGCCGGACCGACCGGCGGTCGCCGCTCTCGTCGACACGCTGGTGAGCGCCGACGGCCGGATGTCGCCGGTCGCGGTGGCGGCCGCGGTCGGCCGGGCGGGTCGCGATCCCGACTTCGTCGTCGCCACCGTGCAACGGCTGCTCAACGTCGAGGGCTATCCGGTCCTGTCCGTCGAGGGCGGTCGCACCGTGCGGCTGAACGTCGACCTGCTGTGCCAGCAGTTCGGGGTGACCACATGACCGAGACCGTGAGCGAGGCGCGGCGGCGTGCGGTGATCGACGCGTTGCGCCGGGGGACTGTGCCCGCTGTCGGCCTGGATCTGCTGGCCGTCGGGCTCGGCCGGTTCGCCACCGCGATGGACGACGACATCGCGACCGTGACGCGTGGTCGCGCTGCCTTCCACGCCGTGCGCGGAGAGTACGGCTCGGGTAAGACCTTCTTCGCCCGCTGGCTCTCCGAGCGGGCCAAAAGAGCAGGTCTCGCGACAGCGGAGATCCAGGTGGCGGAGACCGAGACGCCGCTGCACCGGCTGGAGACGGTGTACCGCAGGCTCACCGAGCGCCTGACCACCGCGACGCACCAGCCCAGCGCGCTCCGCCCGGTGATCGACTCCTGGCTCTACACGCTGGAGGAGGAGGCGCTCGACTCCGGTGACATCGCGCTCGACGATGCCGAGGCGCTCGGCGCCGCCGTCGATGGTCTGGTCGAGGAGCGCCTCGCCGAGGTCGCCCGCACCACGCCGGCGTTCGCTGCCGCTCTGCGCGGCTATCGACGGGCCCGACTCGACGGTGACGCCGCGACCGCCGAGGCGCTCGTCGCCTGGCTGGGCGGCCAACGTTCGGTCGCGGCCTCGGCCCGCCGGGTCGCCGGGGTACGAGGTGAGCTCGACCACTTCGCGGCGCTCGGCTTCCTCCAGGGCTTGCTGACCGTGCTGCGCGACTGCGGTCATCCCGGCCTTCTGCTCGTCCTCGATGAGATCGAGACGCTGCAACGGGTGCGGGGGGACGTCCGGGAGAAGGGGCTCAACGCGCTGCGCCAGCTGCTCGACGAGCTCGACGCCAACCGGTTCCCCGGGCTGTTCCTCGTGATCACCGGCACTCCGGCGTTCTTCGACGGGCGCCAAGGCGTGCAGCGGCTGCCGCCGCTTGCCCAGCGGCTAGCCACCGACCTGTCGACGGACCCGAGGTTCGACTCCCCCCGGGCGGTGCAGCTGCGGCTGCCCGGGTTCGACCTCGCGCGCCTCGGTGAGCTGGGTCGCGCGGTCCGCGACCTGTATTCCGGGGCTGCCGTCAACCCCGACCGCGTCCGGTCCACGGTGGATGACGGGTACATCGACGAGCTGGCCCTCGCCCTGACCGGGGAGCTCGGTGGCAAGGTCGGCATCGCTCCGCGCCTGTTCCTGCGCAAGCTCGTGCAGGACGTGCTGGACCGGGTCGATGAGCATGCCGACTTCGATCCACGGGTGCACTACGCGCTCACTGTGAACTCCGCCGAGCTGACCGATGTGGAGCGCAACGCGGCGGCGCCGGCCACGGCCGGTGACATCGACCTGGATCTTCCGTGAGCATCGACCGACTCCACCCGGTGCTCGGTCACCACATCGTCAACAGCCTCGGATGGCGATCATTGCGTCCGCTGCAGCGCGACGCGATCGAGCCGCTGCTCACGGGCGACGATGCCGTGCTGCTCGCTCCCACCGCGGGCGGCAAGACCGAGGCGGCGATGTTCCCCCTGCTCACTGCCATGGAGGAGCAGCACTGGACGGGACTGTCGCTGCTCTACGTCTGTCCGCTCAAGGCGCTGCTCAACAACCTGGCGCCACGGCTGGAGGGCTACTCCTCGTGGCTCGGGCGGAGGGTGGCCGTGTGGCACGGCGACGTCGGCGCGTCGGTCCGGCAACGGATCCTGCGCGATCCGCCCGATGTCCTGCTGACCACCCCCGAATCGCTCGAAGCGATGCTGGTCAGTACCAAGGTCGAGCAGCGGCAGCTCTTCGCTGGGCTCCACGCCGTGGTGGTCGACGAGGTGCACGCCTTCGCCGGCGACGATCGGGGGTGGCACCTGCTGGCCGTACTGGAACGCCTGACGCGAATCTGCGGCCACCCGCTGCAGCGCATCGGCTTGTCGGCCACCATCGGCAACCCTGAGGAGCTCCTCACGTGGTTGCAGGGAGCCGGGCGGGAAAGCAGGCCTGCCACCGTTGTCGCACCCGACCTGGGTGCCGCCACCGCCGTCGACATCGAGCTTGACTACGTCGGGTCCGTCGACAACGCGACCACCGTGCTCGCCGCCCTGCACCACGGCGAGAAGCGGCTGGTCTTCTGCGACAGCCGAGCGCTGGTCGAGAAGCTCGGTGCGGCGTTGCGGGAACGGGGAATCACCACGTTCCTGTCGCATGCCTCGCTCTCCACCGACGAGCGCCGCCGCGCGGAGAAGGCCTTCGCGGAGGCTCGCGACTGCGTGATCGTGTCGACGTCGACCCTCGAGCTGGGGATCGACGTCGGCGACCTCGATCGTGTCGTCCAGATCAACGCGCCGGTGACGGTGGCGTCCTTCCTGCAACGACTCGGCCGCACCGGGCGCCGAGCCGGCTCATCGCGGAGCTGCCTGTTCCTCGCCCTCGACGAGCGGTCGCTGCTGTGGGCGGCAGGTCTGCTGCGACTGTGGGGAACGGGTTACGTCGAGCCGGTGACGGCGCCCCCCGAGCCACGGCACATCGTCGCCCAGCAACTGCTCGCGCTGTGCCTGCAGGAAGGCACAGTGGGGCGACAGCTGTGGACCGAGGAGTGGAACGGGCTCGCGCCCTTCGACCACAGTGCGGAACCGATCCTCGCGCACCTGCTCGCCGAGAGCTTCGTCGAGCCCGATGGTGAGACGATGTTCATCGGCCCACGGGCAGAGGAGCAGTTCGGGCGGCGGCACTTCATGGGAATGACCGCGGTGTTCACCGCGCCACCCCAGTTCACGGTGATCGAGGGCCGGCGGGAGGTCGGGATGGCCGACCCGTCCCTGTTGACCGACAAGGTGCACGGGCCCCGGCTGCTGCTGTTGGCCGGACGCAGCTGGCGGGTCACATGGATCGACTGGACACGCAAGCGCTGCTTCGTGGAGGCCGTGGATCGCGGCGGCCGGGCGCGCTGGCACACCGGCGGTGTCGGTGGGGCAGGCTTCGTGCTGTCGCGGTCGGTGCGTGAGGTGCTCCTCGGTGACGACCCGCCCGTCCGGCTCACCGCGCGCGCCGAGAAGGTACTGGCCGACGTTCGTGAGGCCGAGATGACAACTGTGCATCCCGACGCCACCGTGATCTCCGGACGTGGACCGGATCTTCGGTGGTGGACCTGGGCCGGCTATCGCGCCAACGCCACCCTCGCGGCGACGCTGTCCGATCTGACCGACGGCGTACAGCGGTTCGACGACACCTCGATCCGGCTGCGCAGCGACCTCACCGTCGAGCACTGGCGGGCGGGCACCGCCGACGCGGCAGAGCGGCTGTGCCTGCCTGAAGTGGATGATCGCGCCCTTGAGGGGCTCAAGTTCTCGGAGGCTCTCCCGCATCGACTAGCGGTCGCGACCCTCGCGACCCGCCTGGCAGACCTCAAGGGCGCCGCCACCGTGTTGGCGGAGCACGCCCGATTCGTACCCGCCGATCGATGACAATGACAACTTCTAGCCGGCCTTGGCCGGCCGGCCGGACTTGCGCACCCATGTTTGCGCGAAGTGCTCGATCACCGGGCGCGTCCAGATCGGCCCTGTGCCCAGCCGCGCGTACGGGGCGGGGAACGTCGGGTGCTCGGTCTGGAGCTGGTAGACGCGCTGCCGCGAGACTCCGAGCTCGTTGGCGACGTCGCTGGCGGACAGCAGCTCCGGAGTGTCGGGGCGGAAGGCCTCGGCCTCATAGATGTCGGGGTCGCACACGCGCACGTCGACCACCTCAGTGCCGGCACCGACGAGCTCTCGGGCCCAGTCCCGCCCCCATGCCGCCGCAATGAGCGGGTCGGACAGCGCCAGGTCCACGGTGACAGCGACACCGGGGGCGTCGGCGCGACGCGCCACGGTGGCGTCGTACTCCTCGGCCCGGTCGGCAATCTCATCGAACGCTGCGTCGCTGATGTCGTCGCCGGTGGCGAGCACGACGCGGACGGTCCATTCGCGGTTCATGTCTGTCCCTTCCTGCGGCGGGCGCGCAACTCAGATTTGGACGGCTTGGGCCACTCCAGCCCATGCGTGCGGACCTCGGTGACGACATCGCGCAGCCGCCGGTAGGGATTGCTCGGGGTGGCGGGGTAACGCACGATGTAGGTGCCGTCCGGCTTGTGGAAGCGCCGGTAGCCCTTGCTGTCCGTGTCCACCCGCCAGCCTTGCGAGCGTGCCCAGTCGATCAGTCCGTCGATGTCGTCGCCCATGCTCCGTCTTTCCCTAGTGCCGTGTCAAGGATATGGGACGCGGTGTCCGTCTTGGGGCGGCGGTGGCGATGCTGCTCTCGGCCGGGCTGCCAGGCTCACCGTCTCACGCTGCTGTGACACTCCTCGATCGTGATTACCGCAGACACGTGTGGGCACCTCGAAGATGCGGCTGGCCGGGCGGCTCTCGACGTGCTGGGGTCGTGGCTCGACGCCGCGCTGGAGTGCTGTAACGGCGCCCAGATCGACGCCCGCAATTTATGATCAGCCTGCGAGAAAATGCCAGGAAGGCGCCGATACACTCCGCACCGTGAACCAGTCCAGCGGTCGACGTGCCGCCATCGTTGCGACGATCGGAGCGGTCACGCTGCTGCTCTCCGGTTGCGGTGGTGACGCGATCCCGAGCTCGGCAGGCGCGCTTGCCACTCCGCTCCCCGCTGTCCCGAGCGCATCGGCGCCAACAGCCGCTCCGAGCCCGCCAGCAGCAGCGTCGACGGCGGCGTCGAGCTGGACGATGCCCAACCTGGTCGGCTCGGGTCTACAGGCGGCTCAGGACGCGATCCAGCAACTGACGGGAAACCAGATCTTCGTGACGAAGTCGCACGACGTGACTGGGGCCGGACGCCGACAGGTGCTCGACAGGAACTGGATGGTCTGCGATCAGAGCGTTCCCGCGGGTCGCATGATCACGGCGGGCACGTCGATCGACTTCGGGGCGGTCAAGCTAACGGAGCGTTGCCCGTAGCTCGAGTAGCGGACCACACCATCGCCACCCGCTACCGTCGCGCGATGGTGCTCGGATTGCCCGATCGATAAAGGCAGCCGTCCGTGCGGCGGCTTCGCCAGTATCCCGGAGTCCTGCTACGTTCGGGTGATCAACCTGGATCTGGCAGCGCTCTTTAATCGTTGACCCACTACGCCTAAAGTGGCAAACTCAGCGTACCAAAAGTGTCGCAGCATACGGTCCGGCTGGACTCTTTGATATAGTACGCGCAGGTAACAACGTGGCCGGATCCATCTTGTGAATTCGGTATGGGACCGAACCACAGATTCGGGAAGCCGACCTCTCGTCTTACTCCTTGGTAGGGGTCATCGTAGCGCGTCAGGATCCAGCTCATTACGATAAAGCGCAGGTCGGCTTTAGGAGATTCGAGTTCCGCCCAGGCGTCAAACCTTTCAATGAAATTTTCCAACGTCCAGCAGAGCGCTCCGCTAGGCACGAGTGGTCAGCTTCCCGCGGAGTTCCTCGAGCCTGGCTATGAGTTCCTCGCGCTCGTCCTGTCGAGCTGGACCATCGAGTCGCTTCTCGACGCTGCGCTGCAACCACTGCGTGACAGAGGTCGAGTCGAGCAACGCGTCATCGTCGGCGCTACCACTGGTTCTAAAGTAATGCTTGATCCACTCAGTTTTGATGCGGGCGCTCTCGCCGGGCCGACGTCCGCTGTCGGCCAGCTGCCAGGGCTCTTCACCGTGTGTCAGGTTTTCAAGGTCTTGTCCAGTCAGCGCGCCATAGCGGCTGAGCACATAGCCGACAGTGTTCAGCTGAGACTCATCCATCTCGCAGGGGACCGCCGTCGAGGCGTTGCCCTGCTTCTCCGCGAACCACAGGCTTCCCACGACAGGGCCCATGTCCCAGGCTGAGATTGTGTCGCTGAACAGCGGCTCATCAAAGACCGCCAGATGGTGGCCCTGGCAGTAGTAGAGAAGTTTGTGAAGTTTCTTCGTCGGCAGCCCAGGGAGTCGGTCACGTAGAGTAGCGGCGACATCACGCGCAGACAAGGTCATGGGCGCAGGATACGGTCCGCGTTGGGACCCGAGCGAAGGTAAGGGGCATGGGCGTTTCTCGAACATGCGTTCTAGTATGCCACCTAGCGCCAGCCAGACACACGAGAGGACCGACATCGGGGTGCGGGTCGGGCGCTCACCGCGGCACTACCGCCACCACGATGTGCAGATCCCCGAACAACTGGCCACCCTGCTGTCCACGCTGACCCGCGGCCGGCGCCCCACCTCGGCGTCGGCTCCCCGGCCACCAACACGGGGCTGTTCCCGGCCCGCTGCCCGGCCACGCCCTCACCTCACCGGCCGCGCAACCGCCCTCGCCAGCGTCCTCGCCAAGCTACTCGATCTGCACTCAACCACCGCCGTCCGCTGGATCCGCGACGCCGACGGCGACTGGAACCGCTACGCCGCTCAACTCGCCCACGCCCGCAGTCAACCATGACGAATGCCCCGGCCCGACCCCGTCCCCACAGCAGACATTCGCACGGTTGGGACACTGCCGGTCACCAGTTCGGTCGGCGTCGACCGCGCGCTCATGTCCACCCGATTCGGCCCTAGCTCGATCATCATCACGCCCGACACCTACTCGCATCTGCTCTACCGTGTCGGCCGTGAGGCTGCCGAGCTGGCCCCAAACCACGGTGACCAACCCGTGACCAACTCGCCGAATCGGCGGGGGTCGAACACACGGGGAGGAGGAAACCCCCAGGCCGGAACCGGTGCGCCGCCAGGGACTCGAACCCCGAACCCGCTGTTCGGGCGTCA
>JBBSGM010000037.1:0-31645 GCA_038254065.1 Mycobacteriales bacterium
CACCCAGGACCGCCTCGCCGAGATCTTCAACCTCACCCAGTGGACACCCGGCACTTAGGTCATACACCCAACGAACATCAACAACGCTGTGACCTGCCCCGATACACCTATGATCAAACTAGCCCGGAAACTCCCGCTAGGACCCACACAGCCAGGATGAGCACGCCGGCGATCGGGGACGCGATATCGGTGACCCCCGTGAGCAGTCCCGTCGCCCACCCAGTGTGGATCAGCTGGAGTTGCTGGTCGATCGCCAACTCATCCGGTGTCGTCAACGCCGTGTCCGTGACCACCACTCCCAGCGCCACGGCGCCCAGAAACAACAGCACCGACCAGGTCAGCCACCCGCGAGCGTGAGGCACAGCGAGCCCCTCCTTATCGGCATAGCGCTGCGGGTGATCGCGATCCGGGGCTTCCGCCCACCCGTAGCGCCGTTAACCTACAACTGTAGGTTAACGGCCTCCACCCGGGTGGCCGTTGATCAGACAGGTACAGAGTCCGATGGCGCAGTTGGGCCAGCAGGTGCTCGGCGCCGGGCAGCGCGTCGACGGCTCCATCGGCGATCAGCTCAGCCAGGAGCGTTTGCAGGCCTGATTGGCGACTTGCTCGGCTTTCTCGTCATCGAGGATCCGCCGGAAGACCTCGATCTTGGCCTGGCGCCAAGGCCGGGCGCCCCCCACGTCCTCGGATCGATACAGCAGCTGATGCCGATACTCACCCCGCTCCCCAGTGCCGACCCGAGAACGCTCGGAGCCGCACCATGAGTGTCCTGGTCCTGATGCTCGACGGGCGACCGGACCGCCACTTCGGGCTACTACTACGCCGTTACCAGGCGCGTCGATGACGACGGACACGTCCACGATCACGACGCAGGTTCGATCACGACGCAGGCTCGCCACCGGGCTGGGTGGTCCGGTCCAGATGCACCGCCGCGATGCCATCGAGCACCGCCTGCCGGTTCTCGGGGGCGACGGCAGGGCGACCGCGTAGCCGCCGTCCGCCCGTTCGAGTGCGGCCTCGCCAGGTACCCCGCCTGCTCCGCAGGACCCACCCCGCCGCCGCGCTGTCACACCGCGAACGGCGGTGCGAGCTCGTCGAACATCGGGAAGTGTCTGACGTTGAGGGTGGCGAGCTCGCAGCCGTGTACGTCGGCCGATGCCGCGATCAGGTAGTCGGCGATCCCGATCGCGTTGTGCGAGCGGCCGAACCGCCGGCGGAACTCACCGGCGCGCCATCCGATGGAATGGTCCACCGGCAGCGCTTGGAGGGAGTCGAGCAGGCGGGTCACCTCGCGGCGTTCACCGGATCGCATACCGCCGGCGATCTCGGCGATCGACACGACACTGACGGCGAGCGGGCCGGTCCGGCGGCGGGCGTCGGCGAGCCAGTCGCCGGCAACCTGAATGCCACGCAGGTGCGCGATCAGGACATCGGAGTCGACAAGGATCACGACCGGGCGATCCGGCCCAGGTGCGCACCGCGGGCACCATCCGTGCGGTCGAGCACGATCTTCTCGTCATCGAGCACGCCGAAGGACTCCTCGATGGCCGCGAGGTCGGCACTGAGCCGGTCCGACTCGCCGCGCAGCAGCCGGTCGAGCAACTGCCGGATCAGCTCCGCACGCGACACTCCTTCGGCGCGAGCCCGCTCGTCGAGCTGCTCGCGCTGCTCGTCAGAGAGGTAGATGTTGGTCCGATTCATACACCACAACATACACCAATAATGTGACCTCGGAGCTGGCTGGTTGTCGACCTCGAGGCTCGGGCGACCAGGGGAGCGTTGGCCGGCGCGACGATCTGCGGGGACGGCGGCCCGACCCGTCTGGACCTCAACCCCACAAGTACAACTGGGTGTGGCCCTGAAGTGACGTCGGGGGGCACTCCTGTCACCGGAACAGCCCCTCGCGCAGCGCGCGCCCCACCGCCGCCGCGCGGTCCGTCGCGTCCAGCTTGCGGTAGACCGCGCGGACGTGGCTCTTGACGGTCTCCTCCCCCACCACGAGCCGTCCGGCGATCGCGGCGTTGCTCAGGCCGGCCACGATCAGCGCGAGCACCTCGCTCTCGCGCTGGGTCAGCCCGAGCCTGGCCCCCGGCCAGAACTCGCCCGCCTCCAACCGTGCGGCGGCGGACGCCACCCGGCCGGCCAGGGTGGCATCGACAGCGATCTCCCCCGCCCCCACCCGCTGCAGGTGGCGAACCAGCTCCGCGCCGTCGATCTGCTTGAGCAGGTAGCCCCGGGCCCCGGCCCGCAGGGCCTGGTAGAGGTACTGCTCGTCGTCGTAGACGGTCAGCAGGACCACCCGGCGCTCCGGCCGGTCGGCCAGCAGCTCCCGGCACAGGTCCAGGCCGCTGTCCCGGCCGATCCGCACATCGGTGACCACGATGTCGGGATCCAGGTCGGCGGTGAGCCGGCGGGCGGCGGCGGCGTCGGCGGCGTCCCCGACGACCCGCACCTCGCCGAACCGTCCCAGCATGGCCTTCAGACCCGTGCGCACCATCTCGTGGTCGTCGACCAGCAGCAGCCGGAGCGGGCCCACCTTCATCGCGCCATCGTAGGGTCCATATCCACTTCCCCCCGGCGCTCCCCCTGCGCGGGGAACCCCGGCGCGCACCCAGCACCTAACGTCCGGTACTCATCCCACCCCCGCGAGGAGCTGTCGTGGACGACTGCCCGGTCCGGATCGTGCCCTCGGTACTGCCCGCCGACTTCGCCCGTCTCGGCGACGAGTGCCAGGCACTGGAGAAGGCGGGGGTCGACCGGATCCAGTGGGACGTGATGGACGGGCGGTTCGTGCCCAACCTGACGTTCGGACCCGACGTCGTCGCCGCGTGCCGCCCGCTGGTCCGGCTCGGGTTCGAGGCGCATCTGATGATCGTCGAGCCGGACCTGATGCTGCCGCGCTGGGTCGAGGCGGGTTGTGAGCTGGTGATCGTGCACGTCGAGGCCTGCCCGCACCTGCACCGTACCCTCGTGCGCATCCGCGAGTGCGGGGCGCGCGCCGGCGTCGCGCTGAACCCGGCGACCCCACTGTCCACGGTCGAGCACGTCCTCGACCTGATCGACCTGCTGCTCGTGATGACGGTGGAGCCGGGGTTCGGCGGCCAGTCCTACCTGGCGTCGATGGAGCCCAAGATCGCGGCGGCCCGCCGGCTGCTCGACGACCGGGCCCCCGAGGTCGAGCTGGAGGTCGACGGCGGCATCGGACCGACCACGATCGGCGCCGCCACCAGGGCCGGTGCGCGTACGTTCTGTACCGGCAGCGCCCTGTTCGCCGACCGTGACGACCTCGCCGGGACGGTCGACCGGCTTCGCGCGGCGGCCCGGGACGTGCTGCGATGACCGTCGCACCGCCGTGCCCCGCTGCTCACCTCGGTTTCACCCCGGAGAACGTGGCCGCACGCGCAGCCGACGTCGTCGGCCGCCGGAAGGAGCGCGACCGTGCCTGACAAGATGTTGCGGATGCAGCTGGCCGGGTCGTCGGACACCCGGCCGGTGATGCTGGCCATCGCCGGCGACAGCGCGGCGGGGAAGACGACGCTCACCCAGGGGCTGGTCCGGGCGCTCGGTGCGGACCGGATCACGTCGATGTGCGTGGACGACTACCACCGTTACGACCGCGAGGAGCGCAAGGGCCTTCCGTTCACCGCGTTGCACCCGGACTGCAACTACGTCGGGATCATGGAGCAGCACCTGCAGCTGCTCGCGACGGGCCAACCGATCCTCAAACCGGTCTACGACCACTCGACGGGCCTGCTCGCCCGACCCGAGCTCGTCGAACCCACCGAGTTCGTGATCGTCGAAGGTCTGCTCCCGCTGTCCACGAAACTGGCCAGGGCCTGCTTCGACGTCACGGTGTACCTCGACCCGCCGGAGGAGATCCGGCGTGACTGGAAGGTCACCCGCGACACCCGCAAGCGCGGGTACACGTCCGAGGCGGTGCTCGCCGAGATGGACAAGCGGGAACCCGAGTCCGAGGCGTTCATCCGGCCGCAGCGATCCGAGGCGGACATCGTGGTGCGCTTCGCGCCCATCGCCGGCCGCGACGACCCGCCGGGTACCCCGCTGTCGGCCGAGCTGCTGCTGCGCCCGACGATCCGCCACCCCGACCTCGCGTCGGTGTTCACCCAGATCGACCGCGCTGCGATGCACCTCAAGCTGCTCCGCGACAGCGACGGCCGTCCGGTCGATGCGCTGCACGTGCACGGGCACGCCGCGCGGGAGGAGAGCCGGATCCTGGAGAAGGCGATCTGGGCCGCGCTGGGTACCGACACGGAGCTCCCAGAAGCCCTGGGCACGATCGGTGACGGTGACCGCAGCGAGCCACTCGCGATCACCCAGCTGCTGCTGCTCTACCACCTGATCGACAGCAAACGGTGATCCACTGCTGGCGCTGGACGTTCTCCCGGTCCTGAACGTCCCGGGTAGGCCCGCTGGGGGCTGGCCGGTAGCGCGCGGTGACCACAGCCACCACGATCGAGGCAGGGCGCTACCGAGGTGAGCGACGTCGTCACACCGCCCGGGTCTCGGTGCCGGCGGTGGTGGTTGTCCGGCAGTCCTGGCCCGCTCGCTGGTGAGCAGCTGCGGGACGATCCTTTCCAGGTTGTCCGGACCTGTTCAGAGCTGCCTTCGGACTCCGGGCTCGTGGGCGATCTCCTGGAGCTGGTCAGCCAGTTGCCCTGAGACGGCGCGCCTACCCCGGGGAGGGCGTACCAGTGGGAGCACCGAGCGACCGAGAGCGCTGTCGAGCTCGGCGGCAAGTGCGCCGTAGAGGGCCAGCCCGGCGAGGACGACCCCGGCGACCCCGGCCGCGACCTGCCAGCCGGGCGAACCGGTGAGTTCATAGCCGCCAGTGATGGCGAACCGGATCGCGGCCATTGCCAGCACCGCTGCCGCGACGATCTTGCTTGACAACGCGGCCACGCTGGGGACCAGCAGTGCGCCCGCGGCCACGACGAGCAATATCCCCAGTCCCGGGCTGTTCAACCCCGGTACTGAGGTCAGCAGCGTCACACCGATGGTGGCCCAAGTGCCGGCGAGCACCCCAAGTCCGGTGCTGGCGATGACGTCGCGGCACAGGAACCCGTAGATGCAGGCGATCAGCTGCAGCGGAACGGTGAGGACCAACACCCCCAAGGCGAGGTGGTGGGTCTCGGCCACCGGGACCCAGTGCAGCTGTTGAGCCGACACCAGCATGGTGCCAACGAAAAGCGCCAAGAACCCCAGTGGCAGGGGCGAGGCCAGCGGACGCAGGACGATCCGCGCCAACTCGTGGGATCCCCGCAGCCCCGCCGGGTCTGCACCTCGCGCGTCAGGCGTCAGCGCACCGGACTCTCTCGGTGCGGGACCGGTGAGCGGTGTCTCCATCTTGCCCCCCAGACTGGGCCGGACCAGGACTGCTCCGCCAAAAGGCGGTCGCCGACGTCGCTCGGTCGAGGCATTCCCAGACTGTCGACCGGGAAACGTCAGGGCGGAAAGGAGCTGGTACCCATACAGATCAGCCACCCCAGCCGGCGGGTCACTTCCCTGCGGCGGATGACACGATCACCCGAGCCAGGTGACGCCGCGGCGGTCAGGATATCCACGGAGCGCAGCTCAGGATACGGCGGCGCCGATGAGGTGTCCGGCGCCGAAGGTGATGGCGGCGGCGAGGCCGCCGGCGATGATCTGGCGCACCCCGGAGCGCAGAGCGGAACGGCCGTTGAGCACTCCGATCCCGGCGCCGACGGTGAACAACGCGAGCACCGCCAGTCCGATCGTCGTGAGCAGTGCCGCGGCGCCTCCCCCGATCAGGTAGGGCACCACGACGACGAACGCCCCGAGGGCGAAGGCGAGCAGGCTGGAGATGGCAGCGGACCAGGGCGAGCCGAGCTGGTCGGGATCCAGGCCGAGCTCCTCCCGAGCGAGGGTGTCCAGGGCAACCTCGGGGTTGGCCATGATCCGGTCGGCCAGGCGTTCGGCGTCCGCGCGCCCCAAGCCCTTTGCGCGGTAGAGCAGCACCAGCTCGGCGTGCTCCTCCTCCGGCTTCTCCGCCAGCTCCTGGGCCTCGAGGGAGATCTCGCGCTGGTACATCTCGCGCTGGCCCGACATCGACACGTACTCGCCGGCGGCCATGGAGAAGGCACCTGCGAGCAGGCCCGCTGTCCCCGCCAGCAAGATCGCGCTCCGGGAGGACCCTGACCCGGCGAAGCCCATCACCAGCGCGGTGTTGGACACCAGTCCGTCGCTGACGCCGAACACCGCGGCGCGCAGTGTGCCGGAGCGGTCGCCGCGGTGCCAATGTTCCCGGCGCGCGATCTGGTGCTGCGGGTTGGGCCGGGTGCCGTCGATGAGCTTGGCGAGGGTTCGGGCGTGGCCGCGTTCGTCGGCGGCCATCCCGGGCGCGGCGTCGGGCTCGGCGTCATACATTCCCGCGTCCGAGCGTTCGGTCCGTTCGATCAAGGGCAGTACCGCGGCGGTGGAGAACCGGCGGGCGGCCAACCCGACCAGCCTGGTCCGCAGGCTGCGCCGGCCGGGGGGCGGGACGTCGAGGCCCGCGGCACGCAGCGTGTCCTCCCAATGCGCGGCATGGCGGCGCTCGATCGCGGCAAGCTCCTCGAAGATGTCGCGCCGCTCATCGGTTTCGGCCTCGGCCAGCCCGGAGTACAGCGCGGCGGCGTCTCGCTCGCTGTCGAGCAACTCACGCCAGCGCTTTGCTCGGGCACGGTCGGCCGGGTTCATCTCGCCTCCTCAGCGCATCCGGAAGGCTGGGCCGGGTTGGGCCGTCCAGCTGCCTCGGGTCGATCCTGGATCGGTCCCAGACGTCGCGGCATGTCGTTCATCCTTTGATGGTGACAGCCGGGGCGGGCTGGGCGAGCGGGGCGAACAGGGTGCCCTGCACGCTACCGTGAGCAGTGCGTGCGGCCACCCAGACCCAGGCGGTGAGCAGGGCGAGGTAGCCGATCGCGGCGGCCCAGCGGAAGGCCGGCAGGCCGGTGTGCAGCGCCAACCCGGTGGTACCGGTGACCATGGTTCCGACCGAGAAGGTGAAGCTCCACCAGGTGAGGGCGAAGGGCAACCGCCGCCGGATCGTGCGCACGGTCAACGAAGTGGCGAGAGCGGTCCACAGCAGGGCGAACCCCCACACCGGGACCCCGAAGAGCACGGCGAACAGGTTCATGGCCGATGCCAGCTGGGGGTCGACCGCGAGGCTCGCGGTGGCGCCGAGTAACCCGGCAGCGGTGATGGACTACCCCAGTGGACCCAGGACGATCCACAGCGTGGGCACCCGTGCGGTACCCGAGGAGCCGTAGTGGGCCAGCCTGCTCCAGATCATCATGATGATGATCAGCGAGGCGATCAGGCTCAGGCCGAACATCGCGTAGCAGGCGTAGAGCAGGGTTGCGCGGGGGGCGCCGGGCGTGGTGTAGGGGATCAGCAGTGCCCCGGTGGCCGCCGACACCATCGGCGGTACGACCGGCATCAACCAGCCACCGAATGCCGCGTCGTGGCGGACGTTGTGCTGGGTGAACAACAGATAGGGGATCGACACTGCGCTGAACAGACCGGTGGCCGTACCGGCGATCCACAACCCCCAGTCCAGGTCGACCGCGGCGCTTTCCCCGATGAGGGATCTACCGCAACCAATGGGCTCCCACGGCAAGGAGCAGACCGAGCAGGAGCAGAGCGTCGAACACCCACACGGTCAACGCGAACACATGCTGTCCGGGTACCTGGACGGGCAGCGTCACCGCCGCGTTCGCGACGATCCCGGTTCCCATGATCGAGGCGAACCAGTTCGGGCCGAGATAACCGACCGCCTCCCCCGGGGTGTCGAGCGAGGACAGGAGCCATGGCAGCCGACGCAGCGACGGCGCGCGTGTCCGGTTCTCGTCCTCGATCAGGTGCGCAGACACCTCGGCCGTCCCTTCACCGATCACCTGTCGATCCTCGACGCGCCGTGTCAACGGGCCTACGTTCGCGTCCACCGGGTGCTGTCACCGGACGGTGACGGTGATCTTCTTCATGACGATCATTCCGTTGGCCTTTGCGGGCAGGTCGACGCCGGAGACCTGCGGGAACTCGTAGGTGCCGACGACGTGGTCATCCACGTGCAGCATCGGCCAGTAGGCGCCGGTGGTGATGCCTCCGGAGGTCGGGATGGTGACGTTGCCGGACTCACCGGCGGGGACGGGGACGTAGTACTTCACCGGGCCCGGTTTGCCGTCCTGGTCCTGGTGCAGCGCGATCCAGCCGCGGTCAGGGTGCCGTGCATGGAGGGATGGACCGTGCAATGCACGGGGTAGACGCCCGGGGTGGTCGGGGCGACCAGCGACCCTGGGGCGGACCCGTCGAAGCTGCCGGTGTCGAAGCCGGCATCATCGGCGGTCACGGTGTGCGGTTCGTCGTCACCGTCGGCGATGGTGATCTTCTGACCGGGTTTCCCGCCGTCCCGGGTTACACCGCACACGCCGTGGTCACCGGCGCCACCGCCATCCCGCGCGCGGACCTGACAGCCGTCGAGATACGCGCCGCGGACGGCCACCGGCTGCTCATCCTGCCCGGCTGATCGCGGTTCCCGCCACCGCCGCCAGCTTCATCGACTACCTCACCGGGCCAGCGGGCCAGCAGATCTATCACCGACACGGGTTCGGGGGAAGCGATCTTCCCCCGCGGACCGGGCCGCCAGGCCGGACCCCCGACCCCGAGCCGCCCACATCGCCCAACGGGATAGAGTGGGTCAGCCAAGGCTGGCCCACGAGGTCGACCGCTGGCCACGTCGTCTCAGTAGGTGACGGCGCGTCTCGGTAGGACGTGGCAACGGACCACAGGCCGTCCGATGCGGTGGCTGACCGAGCGGCACACTCGCACCTTGCGCGGATCCGCGAGTCCTCCCGCGCGGACCGCCATGCCCACGCGCCCCGCAGTGACGACTCCGACCCGGTCGAAGAGGCCCTGATGCACGAGAGCGGAGCGTGCGACGACCGGTTGCGCCTGATCTTTACCTGCTGCCACCCGGCGCCCGCCCCTGCGTCGACCACCCAACGGGCAGGGCAGGGTGTCGTCAGCCTCCGTCCAGCGGCAGTCGGACCGTGGCTGGATCAGTCGTTGTATGCGGTAGCGGTGCGTGGTCGAACCAGAGGTAGGCGATGCCGTCGGGTATATGCCGACCGTGATGGTGGCAGCGAGGGTGGGACGCCGGACGAGCTGGCCGCCGCGTTCGCGCCGGCGTTCGTCTCGGTCGGCACCCGCCGCGAGATCCACCGCACCCCGGCCGGGGCGGCGCAGCCGTTCACCTGGCAGGTCCTCCAGCCCCGTCCGGCGGCGCCCCGCACCTGACCCACCCTCCGGTTCCCGCGGAGCGTGGTGGAACAACAGCCGGAACCCCGCCGGATCGGCACTCGCCGCGGCGAGCAGCGCGTCGATGATCTCCTCGGTGTGATCCGGGTCGCCCACCGCCGCGGCCAGCGCGTCGAGCCCGGTCGCGGCTCGCATCCACCCGCACCGCTGCTGCTGTAGATGTACTGTGTATATTCTCGCGTCAACATCGTTCGGGGGTGTCGTGGTCTCAGCAGCTCGTCGACAACGGTGGCGCCAGCACTGGGAGCGTGGTGCCGCGCACTACGACCCCGGTATGCGGGCGCTGGATCGGATGGTGTTTCGCGACACCCGGTCGTGGTTGTGCGGCCAGGCCACGGGGGACGTGCTCGAGGTTGCGATCGGGACCGGGCTGAACCTGCCCCACTACCCGGCGGGCATCCGGCTGGTCGGGATCGACCTCAGCGTGGCGATGCTGGCGCTGGCCCGGCGCCGCGCCGCCGAGCTGGGCCGCGAGGTGCAGCTGAGGGTGGGGGACGCCGAAGCCCTCGACGTCCCGGACGATTCGGTGGACACGGTGGTGTGCACGTTCTCGCTGTGCGGCATCCCCGACCCCGACCGGGCGGTGGCGGAGATGGCGCGGGTGCTGCGCCCGGGCGGGCGGCTGCTGCTGGCCGACCACGTCGCGAGTACCGCCTGGCCGGTCCGGGCGGTGCAGCGGTTGACCGAGGTGGTGTCGGTCCCGGCGGCCGGGGAGCACTTCCGGCGCCGACCGGTCGAGCAGGTGCGGGCCGCCGGCCTGACCGTGGTCCACCGCGAGCGGTTCGCCCTCGGCGTCGTCGAGCGGCTGGTGGCGACCACACCCCAACCGGGGACCTCATGACGGGGCCCGCGTGACGTCGGGGGCCACCGTCGAGGTGGAGACGGTGGTGGTCGGGGGCGGGCAGGCCGGGCCGGCGGCGGCCCAGCAGCTGGCCCGCCGCGGCCGCGGATCCGTCCGCGCAGGTCCGGCCAGCCGGACCTGGCGGCGTCCGGCTCGGAGGAGGAGCGCATGTCCGACCTGTCCCGGACAGCCGCCGAGCCTGCCGATGGGTGCGTTCCGGCACCGTTGCCCACTGTCCCGCGGAGCAGCGGCGCGCGTAGGGTTCGGCGCCGAAGCGGGTGATCCTTTCACCCCAAGTAGGTCGCGCCGTGTTCTCGACGCTGCTGGCCGTTGCCGGGGCGGCCGGCCCGGTGGCGGCGCGGTCGCAGATGGGTTTCTCACTCGGCTGGCACATCATCGTGGCCTGTCTCGGCGTCGGGATGCCGGCTCTGGTGCTGTTCGTCGAGTGGCGCGGGTTGCGTACCGGCGATCCGAGCTATCGGCTGCTGGCCAGGCGGTGGGCCAGGGCGCTGGGCGTGCTGTTCGCGGTGGGCGCGGTCTCGGGCACGATCCTGTCTTTCGAGATGGGGGTGCTGTGGTCCGGGCTGATGGACCACTACGGGGCGGTGGTCGGGCTGCCCTTCGCCATCGAGGGCTTCGCCTTCTTCATCGAGGCGATCTTCCTCGGCATCTACCTCTACGGCTGGGACAGGCTGCCGCCGCGGACCCACCTGCTCTCCGGGTTGCCGATCGTGGTGGCGGGGGTGGCCTCGGCGTTCTTCGTGGTGGCCGCCAACGCCTGGATGAACAGCCCGCAGGGGTTCACGGTCATCGACGGTCGGCTGGTCGGGGTCGACCCGTGGGCGGCGATGTTCAACGCGGCGACCTGGCCCGAGACCACCCACATGATCCTCGCCGCGTTCATGGTCACCGGGTTCGCGATCGCCAGCGTGTACGCCGTGGCCATGCTGCGCGGGCGGGCCGACCGCTATCACCGCCTCGGGCTGCTGGTGCCGCTCACCGTGGGCGTCGTGGCCGCGCCGGTGCAGATCGTCGTCGGGGACTGGGCCGCCCGTTACGTCGCCGCTGACCAGCCCGCCAAGCTGGCGCCATGGAGGGGTTGTTCCGCAGTGGTCCGAACGCCCCGCTGGCTGTCGGGGGCTACTACTACGGCGACGAGCTGCTGCCGTCCCTGGGCTGGCTGTTGCTGCTCTTCCAACGTGCCGAGACCGACCCGGCACCTCCGTCAACCGGCTGACGCAACACCGGTGCGGCGTCCACGGCCGTCGGATGTCGCTCAGGCGGCCCGCTCATCCCCCGTTGCGACGACGTCGGGCACGCCTGCATCGTCGAGCACGATCGGCCGGTAACCCTGGTTCGCGAGGATCCCGGCCGCAATGCTCGCCCGACGCCCGGTTCGGCAGGCGACGAGGACGGGCCGGTCCCGGTCGAGCTCGGCCGGGACGCCGCTCTTCAGGAGATCGGGCAGGAAGCGCCGTACGGATCCGTCCAGCGTCCCCGTCGCCCACTCCGAGGGCATTCGGACGTCGAGCACCTGCGCGCCGGGCGCGTCGAGCAGCTCGCGGAACCGGGCCAGGTCCACGAGCTCGAACCCGACGGTCCGCTGTGCCTGCGGTATCTCCCGGATGACGCCGCGCACCGTGTCGACCCCGATCTGGGCCAGCTGGGTGTGCGGTTCGCTGATGTCCTGGCCGGGCTCGGCGACGAACACGATCGGAGCCTCCCGAGGCACCAGCCAGCCCGCCCAGCTGCCGAAATCCATCGTGACCTCGATCGCGAGTGACCCGGGCAGGATACCGCCGGCCTGCACGGACCGCGGGCGCACATCGACGACGTGGGTCCCGGCGGGCCGGTCGGCGAGGTCCTCGACGGTCAGGGTGGGCACCTCGCGGCCGGGCATCGCCGGCACCCCGAGGGTGTTGGTCGGCCCCATGAACCGGTAGAAGGCGGGGATCGGCATCGCCGACCCGAGCAGTCGATCCACGAACTCCGCAACGCTGCCGATCGCCAGCAGCGGGTTCTCGGCACGCTCCTGCCCGATCGTCGAGGTGAGACGACCGGCGCCCGAGGCCGTGCAGAACGAGCCCTGCCCGTGCGTCGGGAAGAGCTCGAGCTCGGGCGGTAGCTGCGCGAGCCGGTGCAGCGACTGGTGCTGCAGCCTGGCCATCGTCGCGGCCCGCTCGGGACCCAGCAGGTCCGGGCGCCCGGCGGAGGCGACCAGCAGGCTCCCCCCGGAGAACAGGGCCACGGGCTCGCCGTCGACGAGCACGAGGTAGCTGGTGTGCTCGGGAGTGTGTCCCGGAGTGTGGATCGGGCGGACGGTCAGCTCCCCGGCGGTGATGTCCTCGAGATGGAAGGCCGGCGTGTGGGGATAAGCCGGGGCCGCCGCCGCTGGCAGGACCAGCTCCGCCCCCGTCCGCTTCGCGGCCTGCTCGGCGCCCGACACATAGTCGTTGTGCAGATGGGTGTCGAGGACGAACCGCAGTTGGACGTCCTTCTCGGCCGCCGCACCGAGGAACCGGTCGATGTCGCGCTGCGGATCGACCAGGATGCCCTGATCGCCGTGCACGAGCAGGTAGGTCTGGTCGCCGAGCCCGGGCGTGCGGAACGTGAGGACCTCCATGTCCTCTCCTCTCCTCGAAGCTGTGAACCGCTCTCAGTCTGTCCGAATGGCCGGACAATTGACAAGTCCCAGCCTGTGGAGCGGGCACGGTCGGGAGCGGCGGTGACGCCGGCCATGGTGCGCTGGTGGATGATGTCGCGTTCCAGCTCGGCGAACGCGGCCATGATGGTGAAGAAGAACTTGCCCGGTCTTCACGATGGCTCCTTCGGCCTGGGCCAGAGCGATCAACCGCTCGGTGTCACGTGGCTGGTCAGCGACACGAGATGGGTTTTGATCTTCGCGGTGCGGCGCAGCGCGGTGTCGGACTCGAACGCGTAGCGGTAGATCGTTTCGGCGGAGAAGATCCCGGTGAACCGTTCGTGAGGTCGGTCGCGGTGCGTTCGAGGACCGCGGTGTCCGACAGCAGCGCCGGTGGGTCGGGGCTGGGGGTCATGGCGTGCTCGAGGTGGCGGGTCGGGTCCAGCGGCGGCGGGCGGCGAGGGAGACGTAGACCAGCGCGACGAGCACCGGGACCTCGATCAGCGGGCCGACGACCCCGGCCAGGACTTGGCCGGAGGTGACACCGAAGGTGGCGATCGCGACGGCGATGGCCAGTTCGAAGTTGTTGCCCGCCGCGGTGAACGCCAGCGTCGTGGTCCGCTCGTAGGACAGGCCGATGGCCTTGCCGAAGGCGTAGGACCCGGCCCACATGATCGCGAAGTAGGCCAGCAGCGGAAGCGCGATCCGGGCCACGTCCAGCAGCCGGGAGGTGATCGCGTCGCCTTGCAGGGCGAACAGGATGACGATGGTGAACAGCAGCCCGTCAAGCGCGAACGGGCCGATCTTCGGCAGGAACCGGGACTCGTACCAATCCCGGCCCTTGGCCCGCTCGCCGAGTCGCCGTGACAGGTAGCCGGCCAGTAGCGGGACGCCGAGGAAGATCAGTACCGAGACGGCGATCTGCCACGGGGAGACGGTCAGGTCGGTCTGGGCGAGGCCGAGCCAGCCCGGCAGGACGTCGAGATAGAACCAGCCCAGCGCGGCGAACGCGATCACCTGGAACACCGAGTTGAGAGCGACCAGCACGGCAGCGGCCTCCCGGTCACCGCAGGCCAGGTCATTCCAGATGATGACCATCGCGATGCACCGGGAAACCCGACGATGATCAGCCCGGTGCGGTAGGCGGGCAGATCCGGCAGCAGCAGCCAGGCCAGAGTGAACATCAGCGCCGGACCGAGCACCCAGTTCAGGACCAGCGACGACACCAGCAGCCGACGATCGCCGGTGACCGAGTCGAGACGGTCGTAGCGGACCTTGGCCAGCACCGGATACATCATGACCAGCAGGCCGAGCGCGATCGGCAGCGACACCCCGTCGACCGCGATGGCGTCCAGTGCCTGGCCGAGGCCGGGGACCAGTCGGCCGCCGAGCAGGCCGACGATCATCGCGGCGATGATCCAGACTGGCAGGAACCGGTCCAAGGTCGACAGCTTCGCGACGACCCCGGGCGCGGCGGTGTCGGTCGGGGTCAGGTTCTCGGTGCTCACGCCGACACCGTCGGGGCGTCGTCGAGAACCAGGACCGCGGACAGCCGGCGCAGCGCCTCGGGCTGCACCCGGTAGTAGATCCAGGTGCCGCGGCGGTCCCCGCAGATCAGCCCGGCCTCGCGCAGCACCTTGAGGTGATGGCTGATCGTCGGCCCGGTCAGGTCGAACACCCCGGTCAGGTCGCACACGCACGCCTCGCCGCCCTCGTGCGAGGCGATCAGCGACAGCAGCCGCAGTCGCACCGGGTCACCCAACGCCTTGAACAACCGCGACAACTCCACCGCCTGCCCCGCCGATAGCGGCTCCCGCGCCAGCGGCGAGCAGCACCCCACCACGTCGGCGAGCCCAGCGAGCATCCGCTCCTGATTCGACATGCCTCTACCTTGACAGGAGTCGATCCAAGACACAACCTCTGCCTCGGCAACCGTCTAACAAGAGGAGTGGTCATGTCTCGAGTTCAGCTGGCGTTGCGGGTGTCCGACCTCGAAGGGTCGGTCGCGTTCTACCGGTCCCTGTTCGGGGTGGAGCCGGCCAGGCGCCGTCCCGGCTACGCCAACTTCGCGATCACCGAGCCACCGCTCAAGCTCGTGCTCATCGAGGGCGTGCCTGATCAGCCGACCGTGATGGACCACCTCGGCGTCGAGGTGCAGGACGCCGCCGAGGTCGACTCGGCCACCGCCCGGCTCTCGGAGCGGCCAACGTTGCATCGACGCTCAGCAGCACGTGCAGGTCTCCCCTCGCCATGCCGTGCGGCCCTCCTTGACCGCCAGCACCGCGACCAGCAGTCCCACGGTCGGGTCGAGCCACCAGATGCCGAACAGGGTGTTGGATAGCAGGCCGATCAGGACGGCGACGGCGAGATAGGCGCACAGCAGGTTCTGGCGGCCTTCCCCGGTGGTGGCGGCGGAGTTGAGCCGTGCGCCGAGCCGTTTTTTCATCACACCCAGCGCGGGGCACCACAGCAGGCTGACAGCGGCCAGGGCCACGCCGAGCCAGGTGGTCTCGGCGTGGCGTTCCCCGAGCAGGGTCAGCACCGATTCGACGGCGATGTAGGGGGCGAGCAGGAAGAACGACACCGCGACGGCCTGCTGCGCCCTCGCTTCGGCGGTATCGGACACCGTGCGATCACCGCTGAACCGCCACACGACGATGACGCTGGCCAGGGCCTCGAGGGCGGAGTCGATCCCGAAACCCAGCAACGCTACCGAGCCGGAGAGGACCGCGGCGAGGATCGCGATGCCGCCCTCGATACCCAGCCAGCCGAGACTGATCCAGCTCAGCACCCGGGCCCGGCGGGCCAGTACCAGCCACTCGGCGCTTCCCCGGACGGGGCCAGCCCGGGTTGTGGAACAGCTGTCGGGGCTGCCCGGCGGGTCGGCCACGGGCAGCATGGGCAGTAGCGGTTGCCCGGGTCCCGCGACCGGTACGGCGCGAGCCGGCTGCTGTTCCGGCTTCCTCACGGCGTCGGTCCGCAGCAGGTAGGCGGGCCGGACTCGGCCGGCCCGGTGTAGTGGGTGCACAGCTCGACGTGGTGCCCGACCGCGGCCAGGAGGGCCTCGGCCGCTTCCAAGATCTGGCGGATCTCGGGATGCGCGAGCCGGTAGTAGGTGGACCGCCCCTTGGGACGGTCGAGCACCAACCCGCACCCCTTCAGACACGCCAGGTGCCCGGAGACGTTGGCCTGCGAACCGTCCAGTTCGATCACCAAGTCCGCGACGCGCCGCTCCCCGCCCTGCAGCGCGAGCAGGATCTGCATCCGGGTTGGATCGGCGAACCCACGAAACAACTTCGCGGCCAGGTGGGTCGGCGACTGAACAGAAGCCATCGGCATCCGCCGATAATATCTGTACATGCTAGTTGTTGATAGCCTGAGGCGGAATCGTGGTGCCCGTACCCAGCGAGATGCCCGGTGCCGACGCGCAGGTGCCCGGGGCAAAGGGTCCAAGGCCGGCCGGACTCGGCTGGATGGTGTCGGTCGGCCCACAGAGCAGGGAGAAATGGGACGTGGCGCATCAGGGGCGGGGTCCGGTCGCGGCGATGGAGCGCCACCAGGTCGCGATCTATGTGGGGGCGATCGTTGCCGGGGTCGGTGCCGGGCTGCTCACGCCCGGGGCCGGCCCGGGCCTGGTGTGGACGATCAACCCGGTGCTGGGCGCCCTGCTGTATGTGACGTTCCTGCAGGTCCCGGCCGCCCAGCTGCTGCGCTCGCTGCGGGCCGGACGGTTCCTCGCCGCCGCGCTGACGGTGAACTTCGTCGTGGTGCCGCTGGTCGTCGCCGCGATGTTCGGGTTCCTGCCCGCCGATCAGGCAGTACGGGTCGGAGTGCTGCTGGTGCTGCTCACCCCGTGCGTGGACTACGTGATCGTGTTCAGCGGCCTGGCCGGAGCCCGCAACCAACAACTGTTGGCCGCGACCCCGCTGTTGCTGATCGTGCAGATGCTGCTGCTGCCGCTGTTCCTGGTGGTGTTCCTGGGCTCGTCGCTGGCCGCGGTGGTGCAGGTGGGCCCGTTCGTCGAGGCGTTCGTCGTGCTGATCGTGATCCCGCTGACCCTGGCCTGGACCACCCAGGCCTGGGCCGCCCGCCGGCCTGCCGGGGCAGCGGTTGCTGGCGCCGCGACCGCGCTGATGGTGCCGTTGATGGCCGCGACACTGCTGGTCGTGGTCGCCTCCCAGGTACCTCGGCTCAACGACTTCACCGCGGTGCTCGGCGTGATCCCGTTCTATGTCGTGTTCTTGGTCGCGATGGCGTTCGCCGGGCTGGCCGTTGCGCGGCTGTTCCGGCTCGACGTCCCGGCTGCCCGTGCAGTCGTGTTCACCGGTGCGACACGCAACTCACTGGTCGTGCTGCCACTGGTGTTGGCCCTGCCCGACACGCTGTCCATCGCCGCCGGGGTGGTGGTCACCCAGACGTTGGTGGAAGTGCTGGGCATGGTGATCTATGTGCAGGTCGTGCCCCGGCTGCTGCCCGACCGAGTCTGACCAGCCGGTGCCCTCGGCCTCGGATTCTCTGCGGCGGGTACCCCAGGACGGCGCGCATGCGGAGGCGGTGCACGGATCGGGGTGGCCGCACAGGCCGAAGACCCGGTCTGGGCCTGCAGACCGGGCTGATCATCGTCGGGCTGGCCCGCTGCATCGCCATGACCCTCACCCCCGACCCGCTGGCCACAGCTCCTGACGGGCCACCGGCCCGCGCTGGCCCGGGTCAGACCTCGGGCCGGCTCGACACCACCGACAGCGGCAGCGCCCGGCCGGCGAGGTTGCGCCGCGGGGTGGGCAGCGTCGTCGCGATCCGGGCGAGCTCACGGGCCGACGCCGACCCCGGTGCCGCGACCACCACGGGCACACCCGCGTCCCCGGCCTGCCGCAGCTCGACGTCGAGGGGTACCTGGCCGAGCAGCGGCGCGCCGGCCTCCTTGGCGAGCAACGCCCCCCCGCCGCTGCCGAAGACCGAGGTCTGCTCGCCACAGCCTGCACACACGGCGGCGGACATGTTCTCGATGACCCCGGCCAGCGGGACACCGATCTCGGCAGCCATCTTCACCACCCGGGTGGCCACCACCCGCGCGGTCGTCTGGGGTGTGGTGACGGCGAGCAGCGCGGTGTCGGGCAGGAACTCCAGCAGCGACAGCGTCGCGTCACCGGTACCCGGGGGCAGGTCCACGAACAGGGCGTCGAGGGTGCCCCAGTAGGTGTCGGTGACGAACTGCTGCAACGCCTTGTGCAGCATCGGGCCACGCCAGATCACCGGTTGGTCCTCGGTGACGAAGAACCCGGTGGACATCAGCGCGACGCCGTGCGCGGGGACCGGCAACATCATCTCGCCGAGCACCACCGGGCTGCGCCGCACGCCGAACAGCTGCGGCATCGAGTAGCCCCAGACGTCGGCGTCGAGCACTCCGACACGCTTGCCGGTGGCGGCGAGCGCGGCGGCGAGGTTGGCGGTGACAGTGCTCTTGCCGACGCCGCCCTTGCCACTGGCCACCGCGTAGACCCGGGTACCCCCGATGCCGAGCGCACCGGTCAGCGGGGTAGCGGTGGCGCGGAGCCGGTCGGCGAGCTCGGCGCGCTCGCGCGCCGGCATGGTGGTGAAATCCACCTCGACGCCGCGAACGCCGTCGATTCCCGACACGACCGTGGTGACACCGTGTCGCAGCTCGGGCACCAGCGGACAGCTCTGGGTGGTGAGCCGAACCTCGACATGCACCCGGCCACGCCGCACATCGATCTCGCCGAGCATGCCCAGCTCGGCCAGCGGTCGACCCAGCTCCGGATCGTGCACCGCGTCGAGCTCCGCCCGGACCCGGTCCAGGTCGACATCGGTCCGGCGGCCGGTCCGCAGGTTCATTCCTCCACCCGGAACGCCCGGCGGACCGGCTTGACCGGCCGCATCAGGAACTCCGGGCGCCGCTGACCGCCCGGGCCGAGGGTGGCGCGGGCCTTGGCCAGCCATTCCCGGTACACCTCGGTGGAGCGGCGGCCGTCGACGTAGACGTCGCCGTACCGGTCGCCGGGGTGCGCCTTCTCCATCCGCACCTTCTGCAACCAGCAGTGCATCCCCGACCACGGGTCGGGCTGCACGCCGAAGGCGAGGTTCTGGTGCACGCCCGGGTCGGTCCACCAGATCCGCGAGGAGTCCGGGTCGGCGGAGTCGAACGGGGCGACGCCGGCTTTGTAGCGCAGCAGCCAGGAGTCCTCGCCGTCGGGATGGGTGATGTCGACCAGCCCGGATACCCATCGGCTGCCCTCCCCCTCGTGCAGGCGCCAGCGCCCCATGTGATGCGAGAGCGCGCACACTCCGGGCCGGATGCCCTCGGTCACCCAGATCCGCCCGACCAGGTGGCCGATCGAGGTGGTCAACCGGACCAGGTCGTCGGTGCGCACGCCGTGCCGGGCGGCGTCGCGCGAGTGGAGCCACAGCGGATGGGTGTTGGAGATCTCGTTCAGGTACTTGGCGTTCCCGGACCGGGTGTGGATCAGTGTCGGCAACCGGAACGTCGGCATCAGGACGAGCTCGCCGGCGTCGAGGTCGATCTCGCCGCGGGCGATGTGGGACCGGATGTAGCCCGGGGTTGCGTGGGACTCCCAGCCCCAGTCCCGCATCGAGGTCGAGTACACCTCCAGCTTGCGCGACGGGGTCAGCCAACCCGCCGTCACCGACCCGTCCTCGTGACGGACGCCCACCGCACCGGCCTCGCCGACCAGCGGCGGCGCGGAGTCCAGGTCGACGGGCTTGCGCAGCACCCCGTCGGCATCCGGCTCGGCGCCGTCGAGCTCGACCTCGGTGAGCGCCCGCTCGTCGGCCCGGTAGACGTCGGTGTCGACCTCCACGACGCCGTACTTGCGCATGTACTCCAACGGGGTCAGGCCCTGGGCGGCGGCCTTCTCGGGCAACCCGGGCACGTTGTTCTCGAACATGTACCGGTAGTAGTCGTCGACGGTGATCTTCTCGCCCGGCCGGTACGGCGACTCGAAATACTGCCGGATCCCCAGCGAACCGTCCGGGTCGATGCGCCACGACAGCTCGAACCAGAACTCGTTCTCCTCCCACACCTCACCGGGGTTCGCATCCCGGGAGTCCCCGGTCCCGTCCAGCCCGAGGCCGAGCTTCTCCATCGCCACGCGGCGCACCGGCTGACGGAAGCCCAGCCACTTGCCGGCGTGGGTCTCGTAGGACTGGGTGTCGTGCCGCTCGGGCGAGTGCCCCATCGGCAGCACGTAGTCGGCGAACTCCGCGGTCTCCGACCAGTTCGGGGTCAATGCGACGTGCAGTCCCACCTTGTCCTCGTCGCACAGCGCCTTCATCCACGAGAACCCGTCCGGGCAGGTCCAGATAGGGTTCCACACCCGGGAGAAGTACACCGAGAGCGTGCCCCGGCCCTCGGCCAGGAAGTGCGGGAGCAGGATCGACATCTCGTTGGTCGACAGCGGGTACTCCGCCGGCCAGGTCAGGGAGTTCCAGCGGTCGGGCGCCGGCGGCATGTTCGGACCGTGCGGGATGAACTTGTTCCAGCCGTTGGGGCTGGTGCCTCCGACGGTCCCGATCGAGCCGGTGAGCGCGAGCACGAACCACAGGGTGCGGGCCACCTGCCAGCCGCCGTAGTTGCCCGCGCAGGCCGATCGCCAGACGTGCGCGGCGAGCCGGTGGTCACACTGCGCCACCAGCTTGGCCAGCTTTGCCAGCTTTGCCGCGGGGACCTGCGCCTCCTCGGCGGCGAACTCGAACGTGTACGCAGCGTAGTCGGCCTCCAGCGCGTCGAGGAACGCCTCGAACGTCGGCTCGGCGTCGGGGTGGCGCTCGCGCAGGTAGACGTCCCAGTTGAACCAGCGCCGCAGGTAGGGCTCGTCGATCTGGCGGGTACGCAGCAGGTAGGAGGCGATCGACAGCAGGATCGCCGCCTCGCTGCCGGGCCACGGCGCGAGCCACAGGTCGGCGTGGCTCGCGGTGTTGGACATCCGCGGGTCGATCACCACCAGCTGCGCCCCGGCCTGCTTGCCCTCCATGATGCGCTGGGCGTGGGGGTTGAAGTAGTGCCCGGTCTCCAGGTGGCTGGACAGCAGCAGGATGACCTTGGCGTTCGCGTGGTCGGGTGAGGGCCGGTCGTAGCCGCCCCACAAGGTCTGACCGAACCGGGCGCCAGCGGAGCAGACGTTGGTGTGGCTGTTGTGCCCGTCGACGCGCCACGCCGAGAGGAACCGCTCGGAGAAGCCGTCCTCACCAGGGCGCCCGACGTGGTACATCACCTCCTCGTTGCGGTCGTCCAGGATGGACTGGCGGATCCGGCCGGCGATGTCGTCGAGGGCGGCGTCCCAGCTGACCCGCTCCCAGCCCCCGCCACCGCGGACGCCGGTGCGCTTGAGCGGGTGCAGGATGCGTTCGGGGTCGTCGAGTTGGTTGACCGTGGCCGGGCCCTTGGCGCAGTTGCGCCCGCGCGAGCCGGGGTGCGCCGGGTTTCCCTCCAGCTTCTTGATCGACAGGTCGTCCTTGTCGACGTACGCCAGCAGGCCGCACGCCGACTCGCAGTTGAAGCAGGTGGTCGGTACGAGCAGGTAGGAGTGCGGCACCTTGCGCGGGTGCGCCTTTGCGTCGTACTCGACGTGGTGGTCCCACTGTTCGGGCGGCGGGTAGTTGCGCAGGTGCTCGTGGGTACGCGCTCCCGGCAGCGGCGCCACCGGCGTCGGGTGCGGAGCGGGGTCCGCCCCGGGCTGGTCGCCGGGGGTCGGCGCGGGCGAGACGTCGGGATGATTCGGAACGGTGCAGGTCACTGCAAGCCGCCTCCTGTGGTCGTGGTCGTGGGCGCGGTTCGAGTCGGGATCAGGGCGGTGCGTGCTAGGAGAGGGGTACGTCCTGGCCGGCCCGGATGAAGACGGACTCGTAGGCGAGCAGGGCGGCCTGAACGGCGAGCCCGGCGACCGCGACGAGGAGGACGGCCCCGCCACCCCAGCCGGGCACGGCCAGGGCAGCCGCGAGGGCGGCGAGGACGACGGCACCCCACCAGAACAGCCGCGAGTACCGGCCGCGGGTGATCATATGCGCGGCCGCGGCCGCCTGCTTGCTGGGGTGCTTGCCGCCGTACTCGGCCAGCAGCATCAGCACGTGCAGCACAGTCGCGACGGCCAGTGCCCGCGCGATCAACGTGAACCCGCCACTGTCGATACCCGCGATCGCGGCCGCAACCGCGAGCGCGCCGCTGCCGACCATCACGGCCTGCACGATCAGGTGCCAGAACAACAGCGGGGACTGCCACAGGTCGCGGCCCTCGGCCTGGCCGAACAGGAAACCGGTGTACCCGGCGGCCATCGCACCCGCCGGGATGGCCAGTGCCGCCAGCACGGTGAAGGCCGTATCCGCGGAGTCGATCAGCCCGGTCGCGACCCCGATGCCGAGGAGCAGCCAGCTCCCGGAGACGGCGGCGAAGGCGGCCAGTGCGTAGGAGCCGAGCACCAGCCAGGACCGGAAGTTGGACTTCAGAAAGATGTAGAAGAACCGCTCCGGCCGCTTGAGGTCCCAGATCAGCAGCACGCCGGTGATCGAGACGCCGGCGACGCCGATCGCGGGAGCGACCACGGTGCTCAGGATCCCGAGATCGACACCGAGCAGCACGGCGAGCGCGGCCACGAGCAGCGCCCCGCCGCCCACGGCCTTGGTCCACAGGTAGGTCGTGACCCGCCAGCCCCACGGCCGCGGATGCGCGGTGTTGAGCGTGGTCCGGGCGCGACTGATCGGGTCGACCTTGAGATCGGTGCCCACGTCCGCGCGGTGCGGGTCGGGGGAGGAAAAGAGGTAACCCGCGTCCGGCGGCGCGGCGAGCGGGTCGAGCACCGCGCGGTCCGCGCCGAGGTAGAAGACGTTCGGCCCGGTGTTCTGCTCCGGGGCCCGCACGGTGACCGGGTTCGAGTTGATCAGCTTGGAGATCCCGCTCTCGGGATCCTCGAGGTCGCCGACCCAGATCGAGTGCGTCGGGCAGACGACCACGCAGGCCGGCTCGAGGTTCTCGTCGATGCGGTGGGCGCAGAAGTTGCACTTCGCGGCGGTGTGGGTGTCGTCGTCGATGTAGATCGCGTCGTACGGGCAGCCCTGCATGCAGCTCTTGCAGCCGATGCACCGATCGCGGTCGAAGTCGACGATGCCGTCCTTGCGCGTGTACAGCGCCTGCGTCGGGCAGATCCTCACGCACGGGGCGTCGGTGCAGTGGTTGCAGCGCAGCACCCCGAAGTCGCGGGTGTTGTTCGGGAACGTGCCCTGGTCGACGTACTTGACCCAGGTCCGGAACTGCCCGACCGGGACCTCGTGCTCGGTCTTGCAGGCCACGGTGCAGGCGTGGCACCCGATGCAGGTGTTCTGGTCGATCGCGAAGCCGTACCGCATGGCACCGTCCGTTCCGGGCAGGAGGGTTCATCCGCCCTGACCGCGAGGGACCGGTGTGAACGAACAGGGCGATGTTCGCAGCCGCGGACGGGGTGCGGTAGGGCCGCGACGTTTGCGATGCAAAGCAGCGAGTTATGGGCACCCCCTGGCACGGACCCGGCCGGGGCGCTCTATCCATGATCAACGGCTGCGGTCCGTGGCGGCCATCATTGGCTGGAATGAACCGCGAACGCCGATCACGGACCTGGGACGGTGGTGGGGACCGGCCGATCAGGTCCGGGGTGTCGCCACCGCGAGCACGTCGTGGCACTCCGAACCGAGGCGTCGCCCCGCCGCCCACACCGCACGCAACTCACGGGTCATGTCCGCCCCGGTGACCTCCACCGCCACCAGCAGGTCCCGGCGCAGCTCGTCGGCGACCGCCAGGGTGCTCAACACCGCCGGACCGACGCCGGCCTCGACCGCCGCCTTGATCGCCGTCGTCGACGACAGCTCCACCACCGGTTCGGCGACGGCGGGCTGCGCGCGCAGGACGCCTTCGATCGTGTCGCGGGTGCCCGAGCCCGGTTCGCGCTGCACCAGCGGTGTCGCCGCCAGCTCCGCGGTGTCGACCCGGCGCCGATGACGGGCCCACGGGTGGTCCGGGGCCACGACGAGCACAAGGCTGTCGTGGCCGACCACGCGACTGTCCAGGCCGGCCGCGACGCGCGGCCCCTCGACGAACCCCATCCCCACCTCGTTCCCCAGCACCAACCGACTCACCACGGCGGAGTTCACCGCGAGCAGCGACACGGCCGCATCGGGGCGCCGCGTCCGGAGGTCCATCAGCCAGGACGGCACGAGATACTCCGCGATCGTCAGGCTGGCCGCGATCTGTAGCCGTCCCAGGTGCCCCGACCGGAGTGCGGCGACCCCGGCGTCCAGCGTGGCCGCGGCGGAGACCACGTCGCGGGCCCAGTCGGCCACCAGCGCGCCCTCGCCGGTGAGTCGCGAACCCAACGCCGACCGCTCGATCAACGCCATCCCGAGCAGCCCCTCGAGATGCTTGATCCGGGAACCGGCGGCAGGCTGAGAGATCCCGTGGACCTGCGCCGCACGGCCGAGACTGCCCAGCCGAGCCACGCTGAGCAGCAGGTCCAGCGCTCCGATGTCGGGAACCCTCGGGGACAGCGGCACCGACGCACGGTACCCGCGTCGACCAGGCTGCTCGTGGCCAGCCGTCGGGCCGCCGGCGGCGAGCGGGGTGGTGGCGGTGATCTTCGCGTCGATCTCGCGTCGACATCACTCGGCTCTGCGATCAGTGCTTGCGGACGACGCGTTCCGCCTCGCCCGGCTTCCAGACCGTCACGTCCATGTGGCCGTCACCGACCTCCACCGCCGACGCGCCGGTCACGTCGGCTGCGTAGAAGGGGCCGAACTCCTGCCCGCGCAGGTCGAACCCGGTCGACTCGAACAGCGCCGCGGCGAACCGCTGATGCAGCGCGTTGTCCCGAACGTCGCAGACCACCCCCCACAGCTTCGCGTCGCCGTCGGCGACCTCGGTGTCGACGGTCACGATGTGCAGGCAGAAGCGCGGATCGCGGTGCAGATCCCGGAACTTCCTGGTGTCCGGCATGCCGACGATCCACAGTCGATCTTCGAAGATCCTCGGCTCGGTCGGGCTGATCCGCGGGAATCCGTGCTTCCGCCGGGGGCGACGGTGAGGGTGGGCGCGTCGTTGACCGCGTTCCCGGTGAGCAACACGGTGGCGGGTGGGGAGGCGGTGATGGGGTCGTTGGCGGTGTAGGTGAACGAGTCCGGGCCGTTGCAGTTGGCTGCGGGGGTGTAGGTCAACCGGCGTTCCTACATCCGCAGCCGCTCGACATCCGGTGCGCCGTAGGTATCGTGGATCCGGTCGAAGTCCCGATCGTGGTGCAATGCCGTGAGGCGGTGTGCCGCGGCCAACGAGGCGACCAGAATGTCTGGCAGGGAAACCGTACGATGCAGCCGCGCTTCCACCAGCGCGTCCATGATCTCGACGGCGATAGTCTCGGAACGAGGGGTCGCCTCAGTGGCCAGCAGCGGCGCCAGCAGCCCTCGGCGAAGTATCGGCCAGTGATGGGCATCTCGGGCAGAGACTGCGACCTCCAGCACGGTGGGCAGGCCCACCCAGACACGCCCCCTGTTGATCCTGTCAATCCAGACCTGGTAGTCCGGTGACTGCGACAGCTTCCACAACGCGGACTTGTCGATCAGCCAGTCCGGCACGACCACGCCGACCGCATGAGCTCCTCGTCACCGAGATCGGCCGCAAGCTCCAAAGCCTCGGCATAAGACTCACTGGTCACCGTAGGTCGGACCCGGCGGGCGTGTTCGACAAGAATCTCGACGACGTAGGCGTTCCGGCTGAGGCCCTGCCCGGCCGCGGCGATATCCAGCTTGTCGACAACGTCCGGCGGCAGGCCCCTGATCGGAAAAGCCACGGTGACAACCTCCCGGCGAGATGTGATCTCAGTGACGATATCACTCTTCGCTCCGGGTGGGCCGTTGACGCCAGGTGGCGGGTACGGCGTGCGACCTGCAGCGGGTGCTGCGCGCCGTCCCCGTGTCAGGGCGCCACCCGCAGCAGCCGGCTGCCATCGATCCAACCCCACTGAGTCCGTCCCCCACCCGATCCGCCCCCACCCGATCGCGGCCGCACCCGATCAGGCCGTGCTGGATCCGGTCGCGATCGTCGAGCTGCGTGAGCTGATCGGGGGCGACGAGGACGAGCTGCGCGGGCTCGTCGAGGACTACCTCGCCGAGGCCCCAGCCCTGCTCACCACCCAGACGCCGAGGAACCTGACCGGGGCACCATCGGATGCGGCGCCGTCGAGGCGGGGCGCTGCCGCGCAGGCCGGTACACCTCGTCGTCGAGGCGGTCGATCTCCGCCCACCGCGCTTTCGGCCGGGATCCGGGCCAGCCCGCACGTCGTGAGCATGCCCACGAGGCTGCGCACCGTGCAGGCGCCGCGGCTGAACCCGAACAGGCAGATCGCATCACCGTCCCGGTAGTACGTCGCCAGCCACGAGTAGGCGCTCTTGATGGTGCCGTCGCAACACACCACGAGATGGCGCGTGGTCGTCCTCCCTGTTTCGTCGAGCCGGCGTCCGTCCGGTGATCCCGATCTGCGCGGACGCCGCCGTATGAAAGACGTGTGACACGTCGTCCTGATACAAGGGGACCGCCGCGAGCGCGCGTCGTCGACGCGGGGTGCTGCTCAGGTGGGGGGCCGGCCGCCACTGCATCAGAACGGGGACCCCGGCAGGTGAGCGTCATTCATCCGGACAGCTGCAGGTGCGACGGCGACCGCGTTTGCGTGCTGCAGAGAGTCCGGACGCCGGATCATGTCCGGTGATATCGTCCGGGCAACATCACATTTCGCGAGTTTGTCACCGAGGTGGGCATGGCCAGGCGCACACATGCTGGACCGGTGGACCGGGCCAGCCCGCTGCCGTTGTGGGCCCAGGTGCAGCAAGACCTGCTCCGGCGGATGAGAGCGGGTGCCTTCGACGAACGGTTCCCCGGGGAGCTCGAGCTGGTCGCGCAGTACCAGGTGAGCAGGCACACCGTGCGCGACGCCCTGCGGCGGCTGCGCGACGAGGGCGTCCTGGAGTCGGGTCGGGGCCGTGGGACCTGGCTGGGGAAACCGCGGATCGGGCAGCCCCTTGGCGCGATCTACTCCCTGTTCCGGTCGGTCGAGGCGAGGGGTCTGGTGCAGCGCAGCGAGGTCCGCGCGCTCGAGGTACGGGTTGACGCGGACGTGGCGGCCCGGCTGAACAGGGGGGCGTCGACGGAGTTCGTCTACCTCGAGCGGCTGCGCCTCGCCGATGGCGAACCCCTCGCGTTGGACCGCGCCTGGTTGCCGCGGTCCCTGGCCGGGCCCCTGCTCGAGGCCGATTTCAGCCACTCGGGGCTCTATGACGAGTTGGTGAGCCTCACCGGCACCCGGCTGACGGGCGGGTCCGAGGTGATCAAGGCAGTGGTGCCCTCACCGGCGAACCGCAGGCTGCTGCACATCCGGGCCGGCACGGCGGCGTTGGCGGTGCAGCGCCTGGGTTGCCTGCGCGACGAGCCGGTCGAATGGCGCGAGACCCTGATTCGCGGGGACCGCTTCAGCGTGATCGCCGAGTGGTCCGCACACGAGGGCTACCGGATGGACGTCTCCGGAGGCGGCGTGGCGTTCGATGCGCCCTCGGCGACCCCATCGCCCCGCACCGCCGCGGCGCCTGACCCGCCCACCCCGGGCCCGGCCGGCAGTACTTGTGTGCTGTTCGCCACACCTCTACGGTAGATGTTCGGACATATTGGCCCGGGTTGAGGAGGTGCGTCGACATGGCGATGCGCAGACATCACACGATCGTGATCGTCGGGGGCGGAAGTGCCGGGATCTCCGTGGCGGCGCGCCTGCGCCGACAGAACGTGCCCGACGTGGCGCTGATCGACCCGGCCACGACGCACTACTACCAGCCGCTGTGGACGCTCGTCGGTGGTGGACGCGCCCCGGTCGAGGAGAGTGCCCGTCCGCAGTCATCGGTGATGCCCCAGGGGGTCACCTGGATCCAGCAGGCCGCCGCGGAGATCGACCCGGACAGCCGGGAGATCACCCTCGACGACGGGGGAACCGTCGGATACGACTACCTCGTCGTCTGTCCCGGGATCCAGCTGGACTGGGCGAAGATCACCGGTCTGTCCGCCACGCTGGGGAAGGACGGCGTGTCGAGCAACTACCTCTACGAGCTCGCGCCCGCCACCTGGAACTTCGTGCGGAACACCCGGTCCGGGACCGCGGTGTTCGGCATGCCGGCGGGGCCGATCAAGTGCGCCGGTGCGCCCCAGAAGATCGCCTACCTCGCCGCGGACTACTGGCGCGAGCAGGGCGTGCTGCGCAACATCGACGTCCATCTCGTACTCCCGACCCCCGTCATGTTCGGGGTCAAGGAGTTCTCCGACATCCTCGTCGGAGTCGCGCGACGATACGGCATCACGGTTCACTTCGAGAGCGAGGTGACCGAGGTCCGTCCGGACACTCGCGAGGCCGTCGTCACCGACAAGAAGAGCGGCACGACGACGACGTTGCCCTACTCGATGATGCATCTGGTACCGCCGCAAAGCGCCCCGGACTGGATCAAGAAGGGCCCGCTCGCCGACCCGAACAACCCGGCAGGCTATGTCGAGATCCACAAGCACACCATGCAGCACACCCGCTACCCCAACGTCTTCTCCCTCGGTGACGCCGGATCCTCGCCCAACTCCAAGACCGGGGCGGCGATCCGCAAGCAGGCGCCGGTCGTCGTCGAGAACCTCCTCTCGGAGATGAACGGAGGGGCACCGACGGCCAGCTACGGCGGGTACGCGTCCTGCCCGCTCACCACGTCGCGGCACACGATGCTGCTGGCCGAGTTCGACTACACGATGAAACCCACCCCTTCCATTCCGGTGATCGACACGATCAAGGAGCGGACGGACATGTGGTATCTCAAACGCTACGGGCTGCCTTTCCTCTACTGGAACCTGATGCTGCGAGGCCTGGCCTGAGATGTACGACGGTTTGTCAAGTGGGCATGGTGAAGCGGTGTCCATCACCGTCCCCGTGGATATCGCTTCGTTGACCGATGCGCGGTTCGGATCGTTGGGGCGATGGACGTCTGGCCGGGGGATCTACTGAACGGGGAAGTTCCAGGGTGGGAACAGCTGGTGAGGTAGCCGGGCGGCGGCCGGCTGTTCTGGTCCCACAAGCTGACATGGACACCGACGGGGTCGAGGACCGCGCGCTGGGTGCCCATGGGTTCCAGTGTCGCGGGCGGCACCGACAACTCCCGGACCAAGACCGGGCCGGCGTGCGAGTTCCGGCCGGTCCCCGCACGGCGCAGGGCTGCCCGAGGCGGCTAAGCGGCGCAGTCTCGTCGATGATCACGATCATCCGAACGAGTACCGGTCGACGTGCACCATCCTACGGACGACGGGCAGCTTGCCGAACGCCGTCTGCCGCCAGCGGAACCCGCGTTCGGCGTGGGCCAGGTCGGCCGGCTCCGCCATGTCCAGAGCGGACACGGTGCTCAGCAGCCGCAGCCCCGGCACCTCCCGCTCCAGATCACGTGCGTCTTCGATGCCCCAGTCGAGGGTGCAGCCGGTGCGGCGCAGCGCAGGACTGAGGCTCATCAAGCGCACCCCCCACCGGCTGAACGCATCGAACGCCATCTCTCCGCGCGGAAAGTGTCCCGCCAGGCGCCGCAACAGCAGCAGACCTTCCCTCGCGGACAGGTACATCGTCAGACCCTCGGCAACGACGAGAACCGGCTGGTCGCACGGCACCTCCGCGAGCCACGCCGGGTCGGTCACCGATGCAGCGATCGTCCGGTAACCCGATCGGGCCGGATAGACCTGCTCGCGCAGCTCGATCACCTGCGGCTGGTCGACGTCGAACCAGCGCACGCCGGGCCCCGGGTCGATCCGCTGCACCCGGCTGTCGAGACCGCATCCGAGGTGCAGCACAGTCGCGTCCGCGTGTAAGGCGAGGAACTCACGGGTCCATCGGTCCAGCAGCTTGGCGCGCATCGCGATGCCGATGCCGTCCGACGACCCAACCCGAGGCGACCGAAGTCGTACTCCAGCTTCCCGACCACGTCGATGGCCGTCGGGTCGGCCAGCACCGGATGCGTCGAGCGGGCATCCAACGCCCGGCCGTACAACGTGACGAGCAGCGTCTCCGCCGCACCGGTGAGAGTGATCCTGTCGAACACGAAACCTTGCCTCTCGTAGAGCACATCGCTGTGGCGTTGCTTAGCCGCGGCGAGTTCGGCGGGGGCCTGGTCGTGCGCGGGCGGCACGAGCGCGGAGACGTCGCCGGTGTCGCAGGAGTGGTGACCTCGGTCATCGGATCAGACCCCAGGGTGGGTGCGGTAAGAGGGTCCGATCATAGGCGGTCACCGAACCCCGCGGCGCCAGGAGTAGATCCCCGCCCCACCGATACGGCGCCGGGGCCGCGTACCACCCCGGGGAGCACCAGCCACCAACTCGTTCCTGTCGCCCGGGTGCCAGCAACCGGCACCGGCACGACCGTTGGGGCGGCAACCAACCGGGTCTGGCCGGGCCCGAGTTCGTGGCCGCGCGCCCTGGCCGTCCACCGCCGCCGACGGCCGGGAGTGTCACGGAGCCCTCTGTTGCGCGGCTGGTTGAGTATTCTGAGCCAGAACTTCGCGTCCTCGGCCTCGGTGATCCACAGACCCAGCGCCCTCCTAGCGGCCCTCGATGTTGATGCCGATGACCTCGAGTAGCTGCGCCTTGATGTCGCGGAGGATCAACCCGCGCGCGTACTAGCGACAGGATCATCTCGTCGATCTGCCCGAGCCGCCGGGCATGTTTCGGCACGATCCGCGGCTCGAACTCGCCGTTGCGGTCACGCGACCTCAATCGTGACCGGCCGTTCGTCAGAGGCCTTCGACATCGCCGGCCAGCCGGACCGGCCCTCGCGCAGCAGCAGGAGGCGGGTCGCAGACGTCCTCGGGATCGGTGAGCCGGGGATGTCGCGACACGGGTAGAAGCCACGAATGGACCACGATCGACCGACGTGGCCTGCGCATGCCGCGGCGTCAGGCTCGGATCGCGGGCCAGTCGACCGCGCTCAACCCTACCCACGACCCCCCGGGACGAGCTCTTTCGCTCCGGATGGACACCGCCGGCTGGGCGCTGTGCGGTCGTGCCGTAGAACCGTGTCGTGGCAAACGAACGGCAGCGATCATGGTGGCAACGGCGAGCGCTCCAGCTGCTGGTGACCGTGGGGACGTCGGGGCTGCTGGCACTCCTCGGGTGGCTCGGGTGGCAGGGCGTGCCGATTCTGTACCGCACTGCGGGCGGTGACCCGGACATCGAGAGCGCGCGACGCAACGCCGTCGCCGCGACACGAGCGGTTCTGCTAGCGGGGTTCGTCGGTGTGGGGGCTCTGGGCACGTTCTGGGTGAGCAGGCGGGTCTACCGGATCACGACCGCCCGAGACCAGCTCACCGACCGCTACACCACGGCAGTCGAGCAACTCGAGTCGCCCACCCTTGCGGTTCGTCTCGTCGGCATCCACGCCCTGGAGCAGCTCGCAAACGAGTCCCCCCGCGGCCGGGACCAGGCGGTCATCGTGGAGGTCCTGAGCGCCTTCGTCCGGGTGCACAGTGACCCCGGCCACCAGGACCCCGGCCACCAGGACGAAGCGACACTCCCGCAGCCGGCGGCGCCAGAGCCCCCCGAGGAGCAACGCCGAGGAGCCGCCCAGGACATAGCGGACCTGACGGGGCTACCGGTCGACGTCGAAGCGGCCGCCACCGTGCTCGGTCACCTCCCGGTTCGCTCCGAGATGGTGGAGCGGGCTGCCCTGTCCGGGGCACGGCTGAGCACGATCTACCTCGTGGGCGCAAACCTGACCAGGACCGTCCTCATGCGGGCG
>JBBSGM010000038.1:0-31412 GCA_038254065.1 Mycobacteriales bacterium
ACAACAGGCTCAAGGGCTTCCGTGCGGTGGCCATGCGCACCGACAAGCGCGAGTTCGTCTTCCGCGGCACCGTCGACGTCGCCTCGATCAAGATCTGGCTCCGCACCCCAACCAAGGAAGATCCACCAGACACGCCCTAGTGCCGGGGAGCGCTCACCCGACGCTCGCCCTGGAGCCCGAGCTGAGGCCCGCGGCGCCCTCTGTCATGACGAGCACTCTGCCCTGCCGGCGCTGACCGACGAGAGCTGTTCTCGCTGGTCAGCGCCGGTCTTGCGGCTGGTCAGGCAGCCTGCTTCGTCTCCCAGAAGATCTTGTCGATCTGGGCGATGTAGTCCAGCAGCTCCTGGCCGGTGGCCGGGTCGGTCGAGGACTTGGTGCCGCCCTCACCGCCACCCGCCTTCTTGGTGGCCTTGTTGAACAGCTCGTGCAGCTCGGGGAACTTCTCGAAGTGCGGCGGCTTGAAATAATCCGTCCACAAAACCCACAGGTGGTGCTTGACGAGGTCGGAGCGCTGCTCCTTGATCTCGATGGCGCGCTCGCGGAAGACCGGGTCGTCGTTGCCCTGGTACTTCTCCTGGATCGCCTTGACCGACTCGGCCTCGATCCGGGCCTGCGCCGGGTCGTACACGCCACAGGGGAGGTCGCAGTGTGCGGTGGCCTCCAGCCGCGGGCGAAGAATGCGGGACAGAATCCCCATCGGGTCCTCCCTGGGATAGTGATCGTTCTGGCGTGGGCAACCCTACCCTCCGGGTCAGGGAGCAGCAGAGTGAGGACGTCGTGGTCTGGTGGCGCAGAGTGATCGTGCGCGGTCCGTCGATGTCACCCACGCTGACTGACGGCGACGTCGTGCTCGTTCGGTTCGCGGCAGGTGTCCGACCCGGTGACGTCGTGCTCGTCCGGTGGTGCGCCCGGCCGGGGCAGCTGTCGGTGAAGCGCGCCGCCCGCGTCGACGGGGACGGCTGGTGGGTGCTCGGCGACAACCCCGCCGGCTCCACCGACTCCCGGGCGCTCGGGCCGGCCGAGGTGCTCGCCGTGGTGCGCTCGCGGCTGTGGCCGCGCCCGGGCCGGTTGCGGGCAGCCCCCGAGAGCGGACAGTGCGCCTAGCAATCGTGCTGGCCCGGTTCCGCGCGGACCAGCCACGGGGCGCACGCGCTCGGGCTCGGGTAGCGGGCGGCGCACGTCGGAAGGGCACCCAAACGGCGCGGGTAGCCCTCATGATCAGCGAGGCGGGGACATGAGCCGCACCGGCGCGGCTCATGCCCCATTTTCACTGATCATGGCTGGTGGCCGCTGGTGAATGTCCGTTGCTTCTCATACCACCGGCGGCACACCTCCCACGACGGCAGCATCCCGGCCGCGGCGGCCTCGGCCAGGGTCGGCGCGCTCGCGTCCTTCTCGGACAGCACGGGGACGACGTCGCGCGGCCACGGCAGGGCGAGCACGGGGTCGAGCGGCGAGACCCCGTGCTCGCCGGACGGGTTGTAGGGCGTCGAGCACAGGTACCCGGCCACGGTGTCCTCGGCGAGGGCGATGAACGCATGCCCCAGTCCCTCCGCCAGGTACACCGCCCGGCACGTCTCGGAGTCGAGCTCCACGGCCTCGTACCTGCCGAACGTCGGCGAACCCACCCGCACGTCGACGACGACGTCGAGCAGTCGGCCGCGGGGGCAGTAGACGTACTTGGCCTGTCCTGGTGGGGTGTCGGCGAAGTGCACGCCGCGGAGCACCCCGCGCGCGGAGACGCTGTGGTTGGTCTGCGCGACGGTCAGGTCGAAACCCAGGGCAGCCCGAAACGCCGCGGACCGGAACGGCGCCGCGAACATCCCGCGCGAGTCCGCGAACACCGGCGGGGAGAATGTCCAGGCGCCGGGGATCGACAGCTCGTCCGCCTGCACGGTGGCAAAGCCTACCGCCGGGTGGGCGGCGCCGTCCGTCGTCGTTGACGGCCGCCGAAGCTGGTTGGTTCGCTTCACGCAGCGTGCCTGCCTCGGTGCCTCCTCTCCGAGTTGTTCGGTCAGCTGATTTTTCGTCACCCACCGTATATGCTGAGTGGATCACTCAGGGCGAACTTGTTACGCTGTTCGGGTGAAGCAGCCGCATCGGGTGGACGAGTTCGTCGTTGTTCGGCTTGGCAGGGTACGTACGTCGTGAGGGAGGCGCCCGTGAGCGAGCCCGAACATCGCTCCGGTGCCGGCGACGATGAGTGCGCCGATGCCCTGTCCCGTCCCGATCGGCTTGTGCCCGGCCCCGTCTCCCGCACCGACCTGCGTCGCTCCCGCCAAGCGGTGTTCGGCCAGGTGCGCCCGCCGCCGGTGTGGTTCGCGGGTGAGCTCGCCAGGGCCATCGAGAAGCCTGCGTCGCCGGCCGAGGGGGCGGCTCGGCGCACCGAGGTCACCCGCGAGCCGGCGACCGACCCGCGCGCTGTCCGGCTCGTGCCGGGTCCGCTCGACGCGCCGGCGGCCGATCGCGAGGTGGTGGCGACCCGCGTCGACGCGGCGGCTGATCTCGACGCGGTGACCACCGATGCCCCCGCCCTGGTCTGCGACCGTGCCGAGCGCGTGCTCCGGGTCAACCAGGCGTTCCTTCGGCTCTCCGGCCGGCCGGCCGACGACCCGCGGAACGCTCCGGTCGGTCAGCGGCTACCGCGGCTCGTGGTCGGTCCGGACACCGACGCCCGGCTGGTCCGCCTCGACGGCGGGCAGGTCCGGGTGCGGGTCCTGCGCTGGGAGCTGCCGGGTGAGCTGCATGCGGTGGCGCTCGTCGAGCTGGGCGAGCAGCGCGCCGACCCGACCCACCCCGCCGAGCAGCGCTGGACGTCCGAGCTCGAGCGGATGGCCGGGGTCGGTACCTGGACCTACGAGCTCGCCACCGCCACGCTCACCCGAAGCGAGACGCTGCAGGAGCTGTACCGCTCCGTCGGGCTTCTTGGCGACGGTCAGGTCCCAGCCGGTGACACCGTGGATGAGGAGCAGGTCGCCTGGCTGTGCCAGGCGCTGCGCTCGGGCACCGGTGCCGACGACCACCAGGTCGAGCTTCCGCTGGCCGGCGACCGCATGCTCAGCTGCCGCGCCGAGGTGCAGCGCGCCGCCGACGACACGCCGGTCCGGATCGTCGGCATCGTGCGTGACCTGAGCTCCCAGCGGTGGGCGGAGAACCGGGTGCGCAGCTCGGGCAGGCGCTTCACCGACCTGATGGCAGCGGTCCCGGCCGGGGTCGGGTTGCTCGACCTGGGTGGCCGGCTGGTCGACGCCAACCCCGCGCTGTGCGCGCTGCTCGATGTCCCGTTGGACCGCCTGCGCGGCACCGCAGCGTCGGCCCTCACGGCGGAGCCGTATTCGGCAACCTTGACGGTGGAACCGGGTCTGACGGCTGTGCCGGCCGCCGACCCGGACCCGGACCTGCCCGGCTGGCTGCGTCGGGTGCCCGCAGGCGCGGAGCACGGCTACCGGATCGACGCGGTGGCGCTGCTGCGCGGGGACGGCACCCGGGTGTGGTGCGAGGTCGGGGTATCGGTCTCGCTCTCCGACGAGGGCACCGAGCTCTGGCTGGTGGTCTGCACCGACATCGGCGAGCGCCGTCGGGCGGCTGAGCTGCTGCGGACCGCGGGCACGGTCGACGAGTTGACCCGGCTGCCGAACCGGACCGCCGCCCTCGAGCTCGTGAACCGGCTGCTGGCGGGCCCGGCTCGGGACCGGGTCGCCCTCGTCTGCGGTGACCTCGACGACTTCACCCGGGTCAACTCCGCTCTCGGCCACGAGGCGGGTGACGAGCTGCTCGTCATGCTGGCCGGCCGGTTGCAGCGCGAGCTGCCGTTCGGCTGCACGGCCGCGCGGCTGTCCGGCGACGAGTTCGTGGTGATCTGCTCGGACGCCGCGGAGGCGGGTGGGCCGGAGGGGCTCGCCCGGGTGGTCGCCGACCTGCTGTGCACCACCGTCGCGGTGCAGGGCCGCCCGGTGCGGCTCACCGCGTCGGTCGGGCTGGCCACCCCGACCTCGACCGGCGACGGCGGCGCCGCCGACCTGCTGCGCTTCGCCGAGGTCGCGATGCGTGAGACCAAGCGGCGGTCCCGCGGCGGCATCGGGGTGGCGACCGACGGCGTCGTGGCGTCCGCGACCCGACAGCTGGAGCTGGAGGCCGAGTTGCGCGCGGCGATCGCGGACGACCGGCTGGTGCTGGAGTACCAACCGGTGGTGGGGCCGGACGGCACCGTGCTCAGCGCGGAGGCGCTGGTCCGCTGGCCGCATCCGGAGCGCGGAATGCTGCAGCCTGCGGAGTTCATCCCGGTCGCCGAGCGTGGCGGCCTGCTCCGTGACCTGGATCTGTGGGTGCTGGGCACGGCCGCCAGGGAGGCCGCGGGCTGGCCGATGCCCCGCGGCCGCCGGGTCGCGGTGGGGGTGAACCTGGCCGGGTTGCTGCCCAACGACCCGGCCTTCCTCGCCGTGGTCACCGCGGCGGTCGAGAATGCGGGTCTGGGCTGGGACCAGCTCGTCCTGGAGCTCGTGGAGACCAGCCTGGTGGCATTGCCGCCGCACGCGCTCGCGGCCATGGCCGAGCTTGTCGAGCTGGGTGTCCGGTTCGCCGTCGACGACTTCGGCACCGGCTACTCGTCGCTGGCCCGGCTCAAGGAGCTGCCCGCCCAGACCGTCAAGGTCGATCGGGCGTTCGTCACCGGCGTCAGCAGCGACCCCGTCGACTTCGCGGTCGCCCGTGCGGTCGTGGACATGGCCCGTGCGATGGGCCGTACCGTGGTGGCCGAGGGCGTCGAGACCGCGGAGCAGTTCCACGTGCTGCGCGGGATCGGGGTGGACGGCTACCAGGGCTGGCTGTTCGCCCGCTCGATGCGCGCGGACGCGATCCACAGGTTGCTCGCGGGGGGCCGGTTGCCGACGCCGGCGGCGATCGGCGCCTGAGCCCGGACGGCTCGCCGAGCGCGACCGGGAGCGGTGGCTGCCCGTGGGTCTGCCGCTGTCCCGAGAGCAGATAATTCCGGTCCGACCGTTCGCACTGTTGCCCTGATCGGGTTAACCTGATCGGACTGCGGTGGCTGGCGAGTGGCTGTCGGTGAAGACGGAGGTCGCCCGGGTGATCGAGTTCCGGGGCGTGACCAAGAGGTTCTCCGACGGCACCGTCGCGGTGGACGATCTGGAGCTGGTGGCGCAGGCCGGCCAAATCACGGTGTTCGTCGGCCCGTCCGGCTGTGGCAAGACCACGTCGCTGCGGATGGTGAACCGGATGATCGAGCCCACCTCGGGCACGGTCATCGTGGGGGACCGCGACGTCATGTCCGGCGACCCGGCGCAGCTGCGCCGCGGCATCGGCTACGTGATCCAGCAGGCCGGGCTGTTCCCGCACCGCACCGTCCTGGACAACATCGCCACCGTACCGCTGCTGGTGGGCCGGCCCCGCCGGCGGGCCCGGGAGCGCGCCGCCGAGCTGATGGACCTGGTCGGGCTGGCCCCGGAGCTGGCCCCCCGGTACCCGGCGCAGCTGTCCGGCGGGCAGCAGCAACGCGTCGGGGTGGCGCGCGCACTGGCCGCCGACCCGCCGGTGCTGTTGATGGACGAGCCGTTCTCCGCGGTCGACCCGGTGGTCCGGGAGAGCCTGCAGGACGAGCTGCTGCGGCTGCAGTCCGAGCTGGGCAAGACCATCGTCTTCGTCACCCACGACATCGACGAGGCGATCAAGCTCGGGGACAGGGTCGCGGTGTTCCGCACCGGCGGCACGCTCGCCCAGTACGACGAGCCCGGCGTGCTGCTGTCCCGGCCCGCCGACAGCTTCGTCGCCCACTTCGTCGGACGGGACCGCGGCTACCGGAGGCTGGGGTTCCTGTCCTGCCGCGGGTTGCCGATCGGGGAGCTGGCGACCGTCGCCGTCGGTGCGCAGGGTCCGTCGCAGGGGTGGGTGCTGGTCGTCGACGGCGAGCGCCGCCCGCTGGGTTGGCTCGACGGCAACACCGCGCGGGGGCGCACCGTCGGCACCCTCGACCTGGTGCCCGGCGGATCGCTCTACGACACCGGCGCCGGGTCGCTGCGCAGCGCGCTGGACGCCGCGCTGTCGGCGCCGTCCGGGCAGGGGGTCGCGGTCGACGGGGACGGCCGGGTGGTCGGGTCGGTGTGCGCGGACGACGTGCTGCGGGTGCTCACCGGCGAGGGCCACCACGAGGCGACGGTCCGGTCGTGACCTGGGTCCTGGGCAACCTGGACGTGATCCGGGAGCGCACCCTCGAGCATCTGGTGCTCGCGCTGCCCCCGGTGCTGCTCGGGCTCGTGATCGCGATTCCGCTGGGCTGGCTGGCCAACCGGACCGGGGCGGGCCGCGCGATCCTGACCAACGTCGCCGGGCTGGCCTACACCATCCCGTCGCTGGCCCTGTTCGTGCTGCTCCCGCCGCTGCTGGGGACCGGCATCCTCGACTCGCGCAACGTGATCGTCGCGCTCACCGTCTACACCGTGGCGCTGCTGGTCCGGACCGTGGCCGACGCGCTCGGCGCCGTCCCGACGGTGATAGTCGACGCGGCCACCGCGATGGGTTACCCGCCGGCGCGCCGGTTCGTCGCCGTGGAGCTGCCGATGGCGGTCCCGGTGATCCTGGCCGGGCTGCGGGTGGCGGCGGTGTCGTCGATCAGCCTGGTCACAGTGGGTTCGGTGATCGGCTTCGGCGGCCTGGGCCGGATGTTCACCGATGGCTTCCAGCGCAGCATCCCGGCGGAGATCATCGCGGGCATCGTGGTGGTGCTGGTGATCGCGCTGGTGGTCGACGGGCTGATCCTGGCGCTCGGCCGAGTGCTCACCCCGTGGAACCGGATCGGGCAGGCCGCGGGCCGGGGCACCTGATGAACTACCTGGGTTGGCTGTTCGACGGCAGCCACTGGACCGGACCACAGGGCGTTCCGGCGCGGCTGGTCGAGCACCTCGGCTACACGGCGCTGACGTTGCTCGTCGGGCTGCTCGTCGCGGTCCCGCTGGGCGCCTGGATCGGGCACACCGGCCGTGGCGGGTTCGCGGTCGTCGGGCTGGTGAACGGGCTGCGCGCGCTGCCGACGTTGGGGCTGCTCGTGCTGCTGGTGGGCCTCGTCGGGATCGGGCTGCTCGGACCGCTGGTGGCGCTGGTGATCCTGGCCGCGCCGCCGATCCTGGCGGGGACCTACGCCGGGGTGCGCAACGTGGACGCCGCCGTGGTCGATGCGGCCGAGGGAATGGGGATGCGCGGGCCCGGCGTGCTGTTCGGCGTCGAGCTGCCCAACGCGCTGCCGCTGATCATCGGCGGGATCCGCAGCTCCACGCTGCAGGTCATCTCGACCGCCACCATCGCCGCGTACGTCGGCCTCGGCGGCCTTGGCCGGTTCATCATCGACGGCCTCGCCACCCGGGACTTCCCGGAGATGATCGCCGGCTCGATCCTCGTCGCCCTGTTCGCCATCGTCGCCGACCTGCTCCTGGGTGGGGTGGTGAGGCTGCTCGTCTCGCCGGGTCTGCGCGGCGGGCGGCGACCGCGCCGGCTCCGTCCGGTATCCCCGTCCCGTCCCGACCCGGCCGCCGCGGCGGCCCGAGCCAGCGGAGGACCGTCATGAGCCGCTCCACGATCGCCCGCCTCGCCGCCGTCGCGGTCTCCGCCGTGCTGGCGCTCACCGCCTGCGGTGGGGGTGGCGACCCGCTGGCCAACGGTGGGTCGGGCAGCTCCGGCGGCTCGGTCTCCAACCAGAAGATCATCGTCGGCTCGGCGAACTTCACCGAGAACCAGATCCTGGCCGCGATCTACGCCCAAGCGCTGCAGGCCAAGGGCGTGCAGGTCGAGCAGACGGCGCCGATCGGCAGCCGAGAGACCTACTTCCCCGGCTTGCAGCGCGGCTCGATCGACCTCATCCCCGAGTATACCGGCGTGCTCCTGCAATACCTGAACAAGTCGGCGACGCAGACCCAGCCCGACGAGGTGTACACCGCGCTCCAGGCGGCGCTGCCACCGAACCTCATCGTGCTCCAGAAGTCCTCAGCCGAGGACAAGGACGCCGTCGTCGTCACCCGGGCGACCGCGACCAGACTGAACGCGACCTCGACAGCGGACCTGGCGCCGTACTGCGGCCAGCTCGTGTTCGGCGGGCCGCCGGAGTTCCAGACCCGCCCCGACGGCATCCCGGGCATCGCCAAGACCTACCACTGCACGTTCAAGGAATACACGTCGCTGGATACCGGCTCACTGACCGTGACGGCGTTGAAGAACGGCAACATCCAGGCCGCCGACATCTTCACCACCGACGCGTCGATCGCGGCGAACGACTTCGTCGCACTCGCCGATCCACAGAGCAACTTCGCCGCTCAGAACGTCATCCCGCTGGTCAACAAGGCCAAGGCGAGCGACACTGTGACCCAGGTGCTCAACGCGATCTCGGCTAAGCTGACGACCCAGGGGTTGACCCAGCTGAACGCCGAGGCTTCGAGCGCGGCCAAGCCGAGTCTGGAGAGCGTCGCGAAGAACTGGCTGTCGCGCAACGGGCTGCTGTAGCAGCGATCGTATGACGGCAAGGCTCACCTACCTTGTGACATCAGATACGTGGTGAGAACATGGGGGATACGTGGTGCGAACATGGGCTCGGCCAGACGCCCACCACCGTCGACCGGAGGGTTGTTCCACAGATGGCTGAACTTGAGCCGAGGAACTTCCTGCAGCCGTGCCTGCTCCTGCTCCTGCGCGAACGATCCGACCACGGCTACGAGCTGGCCGCGCGGTTGCGCCCGATGCACGACGGCGACGGGGACGCGGGCGGGGTGTACCGGGCGCTGCGCGGGTTGGAGCGCCAGGGTCTGGTCCGATCGGAGTGGCAGACGTCCGACGTCGGCCCGGCCCGCCGGACCTATCACATCACGGTCGACGGGCTGGCCTGTCTCGACGGGCAGGCCCGCGGCCTCGAACACATCCACGAGGTGTTGCACGTCTTCCTCGAGCGCTACACCCGCGTGGTGGCAGCCGACCGGCTGCTCGGACACGAGGGGAGCACCGATGAACAGCGTCGAACAGATCGCGCTGACCCCAGAACACGTAGCAACGGCGTTCGCCCGGCGTACCCGGCCGATCGGCGCGTTGGGCGCTGACGCCGACGCGCTGGCCACGGCCTGCCATGCGATGGCCCGCCGGTTCCACCGGGGCGGGCGGCTGCTCGCACTGGGCACCGGCGCCGCGGCGGCCGACGCTGCCCACGTCGTCGTCGAGTTCGTACACCCGGTGATCGTCGGGAAGCGCGCGCTCCCGGCGCTGGCGCTGCCGGGAGGCGGGTCGGCGGTGACCGTCGGGCTGTTCGGCGGCCCGGACGACATCGCACTGGTCTTCTCCCCGGACGGCGCGTCGCCGGTGCTGGCCGAGGCCATGGTCGCGGCGGCGCGCGGCGGCCTGCTCACCGTGGCGCTGCTCGGCGCGGGACCCGACGGCTCGGGCGGCGTGCTGGCCGCGGTGCCCGGACTCGACCATGTCATCGTGGTGCCCTCGGCGGACCCGCGGGTGGTCCGGGAGGCCCAGGTGACCGCGTACCACGTGCTCTGGGAGCTGGTGCACGTGTTCCTCGACGCACCGGAGGTGCTGACATGACCGAACCGGCCGACGACTGCCACGGCCCGACGTGCATCACCTGCTCGGACGTTGCCGTCCCGGTGACGGTGCTGCGGCTGCTCGGCGACGACCTCGCCGTGGTCGACACCGGGGCCGGCCCCGAGGAGGAGGTCAGCATCGCCCTCGTCGACGTCGGCGTCGGCGACGTGGTGCTGGTGCACGCCGGGGAGGCCATCGCCAGGGTGGACGCCTCATGACCACGGACTCGCTCTACCCGTTCCTGCACGCCGGTGCGACGGACCTCGGCGAGCTGCTCGCCGACGTCGCGCGCTCCACCCGGGAGAAGGTCGAGGAGATCGGAAGGCTGCGCGACGAGGTGCTCGCCCTGGAGGGCGCCGCGCTCGCGACCTGCGCGGCGGCCATGGCGGAGCGGTTCGGCCGGGGTGGGCGGATGTACGTCTTCGGCAACGGCGGGTCGAGCACCGACGCGCTCGCCGTCGCGACGATGTATGTCGATCCCGGCCCCGGTGTCCGCCCGCTGCCCGCGGTCGCGCTGCCCGCCGACATCGCCACCCTCACCGCACTGGCCAACGACATCGGCTTCGACGCGGTGTTCGCGCGGCCGATCGCCGCCGCCGCGAGACCCGCGGACATCGCGCTGGGGCTGTCCACGAGTGGTGGGTCGGCGAACGTGCTGCGCGGGCTGGAGGCGGCGCGCCGGAGCGGGCTGCTCACCGTCGCGTTGGCCGGCTACTCCGGTGGCTCGATGGCCGAGGCGGCCGAGCGTGGCGAGATCGACCACCTGTTCGTGATGCCGTCGGTGTCGGTGCACCGGATCCAGGAGGCCCAGACCACGGTGTACCAGGTGCTGTGGGAGCTGGTACAGGTGGCGCTCGGCGCCTCCCGGTGAGTGCGCCGGCTCGCGAGGCCGGTCTGCGTCGGCTGCGGGTTCGGGTCACCGGGATCGTGCAGGGCGTCGGCTTCCGGCCGTTCGTGCATCTGGTGGCGGGGGAACTCGGGCTGGTCGGGTTCGTCGGCAACGACGAGTCCGGCGTGTTCATCGAGGCCGAGGGACCAGCCCCGGCGCTGGATGCGTTGCTGGTCGCGCTGCGCGAGCGGCCGCCCCCGCTGGCGATGGTCACCGGCGTGGACGCGACGGCGCTGCCGGTCGCCGGGGACACCGCGTTCACCATCGCGGCCAGTACCGCCCACGGCAGGCGCGCCACGCTGATCTCCCCGGACACCGCCACCTGTGCGGACTGCCTGCGTGAGCTGCGCGACCCGGCCGACCGGCGCTACCGTCACCCGTTCGTCAACTGCACGAACTGCGGGCCGCGGTTCACCATCGTCGCCGACGTGCCCTACGACCGGGCCGCGACGACCATGGCGGGGTTCCCGATGTGCGGGGCCTGCGCGGCGGAGTACCACGACCCGGCCGACCGGCGGTTCCACGCGCAACCGGTGTGTTGCCCGCAGTGCGGCCCGACGCTGCGGCTGCTCACCCCGGCGGGTGCTGAGGTCGGCTCCGACCCGGTCGGTCCCGATCCGACCGGCGCCGCTGCCGTGCTGCTGCGCGCGGGCGCGGTGCTCGCGATCAAGGGTCTCGGCGGCTACCACTTGGCCGTGCTGGCCTCCGACGACGATGCCGTGGCCGCGCTACGCGCCCGCAAGCACCGGGAGGACAAACCGTTCGCCGTGCTCGTCCCGGACGTCGCCGCCATCCGTGAGCTGTGCGAGCTCGACGCCGCGGAACAGGCCGAGCTGACCTCCCGGCGGGCGCCGATCGTGCTGCTGCGCCGCCGGCGCGACGCCCGGGTGGCCCCCGCCGTCGCGCCGGGCAACGCGCACCTCGGGATGCTGCTGCCCTACACCCCGATCCACCACCTGCTGCTCGACGCTCTCGCCGAGCCCATCGTGCTGACCAGCGGGAACGTCTCCGACGAGCCCATCGCGCACCGCGACGACGACGCGCGGCACCGGCTCGGCGGGATCGCCGACGCGTTCCTCACCCACGACCGGGCGATCCGGACCCGCGCCGACGATTCGGTGCTCCGCGTGGTGCGCGGGCGCCCGTACCCGGTCCGCCGGTCCCGTGGCTACACCCCGGAGCCGCTGCGGCTGCCGGTCGGCGCGGACCGGCCGGTGCTGGGCTGCGGCGCCGAGCTCAAGAACACCTTCTGCCTGCTCCGCGGTGCCGACGCGTTCGTCTCGCACCACATCGGCGACCTGGAGAACGCCGAGACACTGCACGCCTACATCGACGGGATCGCGCACCTGGGCCGGCTGCTCGACGTCGAGCCCGCGGTGCTGGCCCACGACCTGCACCCGGAGTACCTGTCCACGAAGTACGCGCTGGACCGGGCCGACGTCGGGCACCTCGAGCTCGTCGGGGTGCAGCACCACCATGCGCACCTCGCCGCGTGCCTGGCCGAGCACGGCGAGACCGGTCCGGTGATCGGTATCGCCTGCGACGGCACGGGCTACGGCACCGACGGGGTGTTGTGGGGTGGCGAAGTCATGGAGGTCTCGCTGGCCGGCTTCCGGCGCATCGCGCATCTGGAGCCGGTGGCCCTGCCCGGCGGGGCGACGGCGATCCGGCAGCCGTGGCGGACCGCAGCGTCGTGGCTGCGCACCGCGGGCGTCGACCCGGACGGTCTAGAGGTCGCCGGGCGCAACCGGGCCCAGTGGAGAGCGGTGCAGCGGCTGCTCGACTCCGATCTGGACATGCCGCTGACGACGAGCGCGGGCCGGCTGTTCGACGCCGTCGCGGCGCTGGCCGGTGTGCGGGACCGGGTGAACTACGAGGGCCAGGCCGCGATCGAGCTGGAGCAGGCGGCCGACCGGGCCGTGTGCGACGGCTACCCCGCGGGCCGGGACGGCATGCTGATCCGGGCCGGCGAGCTGGTCCGCGCGGTGGTCGCCGACCTGCGGCGCGGGGCATCCCTCGGCGTGGTCTCGGCGCGGTTCCACAACGGGCTGGCCGACGCGCTGGTGACCGCCGCGGAGGACGGCTGCCGGGCCGGTGGGCACGATGTCGTCGCACTGTCCGGCGGCGTGTTCCAGAACTTGCTGCTCCTCGAACGGGTGCGCACCGGGCTGGAGACGGCCGGGCTGCGGGTGCTCGTGCACTCCCGGATGCCGTGCAACGACGGCGGGATCAGCCTGGGCCAGGTGGCGGTGGCGGCGGCACGTGCTGGAAGTCGCCCGCACTGTGGGACCACAACGCGGTCTCGGGCACCTGGATAGCGACGTTGTGGTCCCACAGTGCGGCGTCCCGCCGGGGGGCGGGGGTCACGGCTCGAAAGGGGGCGCCGCCCCGCGTCCGATCGACCAGGTCCGGTCACCGAGGGTGCCGGGCCGCGGACCGTGGTTGCGGCTCCGGTAGGACCCGGCCAGGATCGCGTCGGCGTCCGCGCCGGTCTCGGTCGCCAGGCAGGGCGACCGGAACGGGCAGCGCGTGCAGCGTGGCGGCGCCGGGTTGGGGTACGGGCGGACCTCGGGGTCGATCATGTCAAGGACCTGGTGGGCCAACCGCTCACCGAACGAGGCCACCTCGGCGCGCCCGCGCGGTACGTGCACCCGGCGGAAGTCCTCGGCGAGCTGGATCCGCAGATCGTACTCGGGCCGGGCGTCGGGCCCGCTGGGTTCGCTCCACGCGGAACCCTGCGCCGGGCCGCGCTGCGGGACGGTGCCGCGTGGACCTCGTGGTGGCGGTGACGGCTCGAGCCGGCCCAACCGCAGCTCGTTGTAGATCGTTCCCGCGACCCGCAGGCCCGGGTACTCCTGCTCCCAGGCCCAGCACCAGGACAGGGCCCGGTCGTCCATCCGGAGCGCGTCCAGGTCGGGCCACGGCCCGCGCACCAGCCGGTGCTCGACGACCCACAGCTGGTTGGCCGCGTCCATGGCCAGCAGATGGATCCGGTCCCGGTAGCGGACCCCGCGGCCCCCCGCCGCAATTGCCCGGTCGGGCCGGTTCGGGTCAGGTATCTGGATGTCGAACTCCGCGAGCACCTGGGCCGGGGTGAGCTCGTCGGCGGACGGTGCCCACGCCTGATAGCTCTCCAGCGTGCGCCGGGCAAGCTCAGCATCGGCGTCGGCGCCGTCCCGCTGCGGTCCAGGCACGGCGTCGATGCCGTGCGCGGTGAGGTACTCGGTGCGCTGCCGGGCGACCGAGTCGGTCAGCGCTTTGGCCACCAGTGGGCGGACGATCGCCGGCTGCCAGTCCCACATGCCAGGGAAGTAGTAGACCGCGAGCGCGTCACGCAGCGCCCGGAACGGATCGAGTACGGCCGCGGGGCGTACCGGTTCGAGGTTGCGCCGCTCCCGAGCCGCGAAGTCCCACTGCCGACGGCAGCGCAAAAAGGCCGCACGGTCACCGTCAGTGACCACGTAGGGCACGCTCACGGCCGCAACCCGCGGAGCGGACCGAGCGCTCTAGTGGCCATGGGGCCAGGGCTCGTCCAGGGGCCACCGGCAGCGGTCGGAGCCGCCCGTCATCGACTCCAGCTCGGCCAGCAGATCGTCGAAGAACGCCGCCTGCCGATCGGGGTCGTCCACCGGCCACGGCCCCGAGTAGTAGATCCACGCATCCGGCGGCGAACTCCCCCCGTGTGGGGGTTCCGCACCGTCCCCGAGTACCGACCACGAGTAGTCCGTCCCGTGCCGGCCGACGTACACCAGCTCTCCGGCGCAGGGCGGATTGGCCATGATGGCCGCCCGCAGCTCATCCCAGTGCACCGCAGCCCCGCGGTCAGGACGCGCCGACGCGCGCCCGCAACCAGTCGTACCAGGTGCTCAGGCCGTCCCCGCGGGTTGCGGACACCTCGATGACCGGGACGTCGGGCTTCGCTCGGCGCGCGTACTCCACGCAGCGGGTGACGTCGAAGTCGACGTAGGGCAGCAAGTCGATCTTGTTGACCAGCATCAGGTCCGCGGTGCGGAACATGTGCGGGTACTTCAGTGGCTTGTCCGCCCCCTCGGTCACCGACATGATCACCACCCGGGCCCCTTCACCCAGGTCGAACAGGGCCGGGCACACCAGGTTGCCCACGTTCTCCACGAACAGCAGGGAGCCCTGCTCGGGAGCCAGCACGCGCAGCCCGTCCGCAACCATGTCGGCGTCGAGGTGGCACCCCGCGCCGGTGTTGATCTGGACGACCCTGGCGCCGGTCGCGCCGATCCGCTCCGCGTCGAGCAGCGTCTCCTGGTCGCCCTCCAGCACCGAACACGGAAGCTCGGCGCCCAGGTCCCGGATGGTGCGCTCCAGCAGCGTCGTCTTGCCCGCACCGGGCGAGCTCATCAGGTTCAGTGCGACGACGTCGTGCTCAGCGAGCCAGCTACGGTTGCGCTGGGCGAGTTCGTCGTTCTTGGCCAGCAGGTCGACCTCGAGCGAGACGACCGTGGTCGTCGGTCCGTGCGCGTGTTCGTGGCCGCCGTGGTCATGCCCGTGGTCATGATCATGCCCGTGATCGCCGTGGTCATGCCCGTGATTGCCGTGGTCGTGACCGTGGTCGTGCTCGTGATCACTCGATCCCGTACCGGCTCGTGACCTCTCGAGCATGGTCACCCTGACCCCGGCGTCGGCCGAACATCCGCAGGTGGCACACATGTCTCGGTCACCTCCACTTCCTTGATTCGCAGTTCGGTGCCGCCGAGGGTCGCCACGTCTGCGCTGCCGCAGTCACACAGCGGCAGGACCTCGGTGGTGTCGAAGTCGGCGTCGCAGGTTCGGCAGTGCGCCCGCCCGGCAGGCTCGTCAATCTCCAGCAGCGCGCCCTCGCACGACGTACCTGCCGTGACGAGCTCGAAGCAGAAACGTACCGAGTCGGGCACGAGCCCGGACAGCCGCCCGATCTCCAACCGCACCCGACGGACCGGCACGTCGCCCATCCGCTGGGTGATCGCCGTGACGACGCTCTGGGTGATCGAGAGCTCGTGCATGGCGTCAGCAGATGCGCGGGAGTGGGTCCCCGACCAGCAGGTCGACGATCCGGGTACCACCGAACGAGGTCCGCAGCAGCACCAGGCCCGGCGGATCGTCCTTCACCTCGCCGATCACCGCAGCGCCCTCGCCGAGTGGATGCGCGTGCAGCGCGGCCAGCGCAGCGGCGGCGTGAGCCGGGTCGACGACGGTCACCAGCCGGCCCTCGCACGCGACGTAGAGCGGGTCGATGCCCAGCAGCTCCGACGCGCCATTGACGATCGGGCGAACCGGCACCGATTTCTCGTCGAGCACCACGGCGACCCCGGAGGCGACCGCGACCTCGTTGCAGATCGTCGCGACACCACCGCGGGTGGCATCGCGCAGCAGCCGGACCCCGTCGCCGGCCGCGTCGAGCAGGTCGGCGGTGAGCGAGTGCAGCGGCGCGGTGTCGGACTCGATGTCCGCCTCGATGTCGAGCTCGCCGCGCGCCAGCATCACCGTGATCCCGTGGTCACCGATCGGCCCGGAGACGATGACGACGTCACCGGGCCGCGCGTTGCCCGCGGACAGCGTGAAGGGACGGTCCAGCAGCCCCACCCCGGCCGTGGTGATGTAGCAGCCGTCGGCCTTGCCCCGCTGGACCACCTTGGTGTCACCGGTGACGATCTGCACGCCGGCCGCCTCCGCGGCCGCGGCCATCGATGCGACGATCCGCTGCAGGTCGGCGACCGGGAAACCCTCCTCGAGGATGAACCCCGCCGAAAGGTACAGCGGCCGGGCCCCGCACATCGCCAAGTCGTTGACCGTGCCGTTGACGGCGAGGTCGCCGATGTCGCCGCCGGGGAAGAACAGCGGTGAGACGACGTAGGAGTCGGTGGTGAACGCGATCCGGGCCCCGGCCGGTTGCTCGGCGGTATCCGACCGCGCCGCCGGGCCGAGGGTGTCCGGCTCGGTTGCGCCGAGGGTCAGGGACGCGCCGTCCTCGAGCTGTTCCAGTACCGGGTTGCGGAACGCATCCAGGAACACGGCGTCGATCAGGGTCTGGGTGGCCTTGCCGCCCGCGCCGTGCGACAGCGTGATCCGCTTCTCCTTGACCTTCGGCTTTCGCGCCCTGGCCTTGGCGATCCGCGCCAGCACCTGCTCCTCGCGGGTGAGGTGCTCGGCGCCGACATGGGCGGCCACGGCATCCTCTGCCCAGCTCGCCCGGGTCGGGATGCTCGGCCCCAGGTCCTGCGTCGTCATACGCGTGTCGCCTCCTTCACCCGGTCCCGGCTGAACCGACCGAAGTTGTAGTAGGCAGCGCAGGCGCCTTCGCTGGACACCATGCACGTCCCGATCGGTGTCTCCGGGGTGCAGGCGGTGCCGAAGACCTTGCACTCCCACGGCTTGAGCACACCCTTGAGCACCTCGCCGCACTGGCAGGCCTTCGGGTCGGCCACCCGCACGCCGGGCACCCCGAAGATCCGTTCGGCGTCGAAGCGGGCGTACTCCTCGCGCACCCGCAGCGCCGAGTGCGAGATGAAGCCCAGCCCGCGCCACTCGAAGTGCGGGCGCAGCTCCATGACCTTGCCGATCACCTCAAGTGCCTTGGGGTTGCCGTCCCACGGCACCACCCGGGCGTACTGGTTCTCGACCTCACAGCGTCCCTCGGAGAGCTGCAACAACAGCTGGTAGACCGACTGCAGGATGTCCAGCGGCTCGAAACCCGCGCACACCAGCGGCTTGCCGTGGTCGCGGGGGATCCACTCGTAAGGCTTGCAGCCGATCACCGTGGACACGTGGCCCGGGCCGATGAAGCCGTCCAGCCGCAGGTCGGGGGAGTCGAGAATGGCCTTGATCGCCGGAATGATCGTGACGTGGTTGCAGAAGATGGAGAAGTTCTCCAGCCCCTCGGCCGCAGCCCGCAGCACCGTCATCGCCGTCGACGGTGCGGTGGTCTCGAACCCGATCGCCATGAACACGACGCGTTTGTCCGGGTTCCTGCGAGCGATCTTCAGCGCGTCGAGCGGCGAGTAGACCATCCGGATGTCGGTTCCGGCGGCCTTGGAGTCGAAGAACGAGCCGCGCCCGCCGGGTACCCGCATCATGTCCCCGAACGAGGTCATGATCACATCGGGATTCTCGGCGAGCGCGATCGCGTCGTCCACCCGGCCCATCGGGATCACGCACACGGGGCAGCCCGGGCCGTGCACCAGGCTCACGGTCTCGGGAAGGTAGTCCTCGAGGCCGTGTTTGTAGATCGTGTGCGTGTGCCCGCCACAGACCTCCATGAACTTGTAGTGCCGGCCCGGCTCGCACAGCGCGGCAATCTTCGTCGCCAGGGCGCGGGCGGTGCCCGCATCGCGGAACTCGTCGACAAATCGCACGGCAGTTCAGTCCTTACGTGATATCGGATGCGGCGAGCGCTTCGAGCTCGTCGGTGTAAGCGTCGCCAACTCCGGTGAGCCACTCCAGCGACGCCTTGGCCTCCGCCTCGTCGATCTTCGAGAGGGCGAAGCCGACGTGGATCAGGATCCACTCACCCGGCTGCAGGTCAAGGACACCGTCCTCGCGCAGCAGTCCGACGTTCACCGCCCGCTTGACGCCCTCGACGCTGACCATGGCCAGATCCTCGTGCTCGGCCATCAGCTCGATGATCTCACCGGGAATGCCCAGACACATCGCGGCCCTCCTCTCGGGTGGTTCGTGGTTGTGGTCCCTGGTCGAGACTACATCTGCCGCATCTTGAGGTAACGCTCGATCTCGTCCCGGGAGGCGACCGTGGCCGCGGCGGCGGTGGCACCTACGGCGAGCACGACGAGCAACAGCATCCTGCGGATCATTGGTGGGCTCCTTGCGGGGTTGTGGTGGTGTCGAGCAGTAGGGCGAGCAGGTCGTCGACGGTCCGCAGCGCGGGTTCGACGGCGGCCAGCACGGGTTCGGAGAGCCCCATGCCTTCCTCGATGACGGCGGGCTCACAGCCGACGACGAGGACCCGGCGCACCGGACGTTCGATCCCGTTCGCCGCGGCTAGCTCATCGAGCAGGGCGAGCACCGAGCTGGGGTCCATGCCGTGGGCATCCAGACCCTCACCCTCGGTAGGTGCGTCGAGGTCGTGCTCCAGCCGGTAGACGGTGCCGGGCGGCCCGTCGCGGTGCACGGTGTCGATCAGCAGCAGGCCCTCGTAGCCGTCGAGCAGGCGGTAGGCGAGGTGCATGCCGCGGATGCCGACATCGGCGACCTCGACACCCGCGGGCAACCCACCGCGGGCGGCGAGCCGCCGCGCCACCTCGACGCCGAACCCGTCGTCGGAGAGGAAGATGTTGCCGATCCCGGCCACCAGTACCTTCACTGTGCCACTTCCAGCTCGGCGGGCCGGAAGTAGCGGAAGCGGCCCTGGATGAGCTGCAGCTCGGTGGCCGGGTCGTCGTCGATGGACACGGCGACGTGCACGCTCCCGTCGATGTCGTGCACCACGGCCTGCACGGTGGCCCGCATCCCGGCGAGGAACTGGTCCTGCGCGTCGGTGCCGCTCCGGCCGGGACGCAGCACGACGGTGGAGCCCTTCGCCACCGGGACACCCCCGACCAGCACCGAGTCGTTATCCGGGTCGACCGAGGCGTCGGCCGCCGGGTCCCACCACGGGGCGTCGGCGGGCGGCAGCGCGTCCGGGCTGTCGGCGCCGATCGGGGTACTGAAGACCGGGATGCCGTCATCGGGCATGCCGAGTGCGGTGCCGGCCGCCGGGTGGACGGAAGGACCCAGCGAGCGGATGGCCCCGTGCAGTCGTTCGAGGATCTCCGGCGGCAGTGCGTCGACGGCGTCGATGATCGACGCGGCACGCGGGTCGGTGGCGCGGGCCTCGGCCTTCTCGGCGTCGGTGAGCACCATCGTGCGCAACGTGAGGATCTCGTCGTTCTCGAGGCCGTCGAAGAGGTCGACCGTGCTCTCCGGGGCGAGCTGCGGGTGTTCCTCGAGGATGATCGGTGAGGAGAGCAGCAGGTCGGAACGGCCAACCGGCCCGGCCAGCACCGGCCAGGTGTGCAGGTTCTCGCAGGCGCTCGCGTGGGCCCGCGCCCATTCCGGCGGGTCGGTGAGGGACAGGAACGCCCCGGGCGCGACCGCGAGGACGGTGTGGGTGCCGATCAGCGCCGTGCGCAACGCCTCGTCCCGCGGCACGTCCGGCGAACACTCGACGTCGTTGTGCACGTCGAGCCGCAGCGCCAACACGTCATAGGGGCCGGGCAGCTCGGTGGCCTGCAGCGCGATCCGGCCGGTCAGCGCCCAGCACCTGCGCACCAACCGGCCCGCGAGGGTGCCGTCCGCGCTGCGGAGCTCCTCGGTGGTCTCGACCGCGGGCAGGTCGATCGGGACGGTCGTCCCGGCGAGCAGCTCGGCCACCTGCAGCCGAGCGTCGACCTGACGGGGAAGCCCCTCACTGAACCGGAGGTGCCGGACGCCGTCGATGTCGAGCTCGGCGACCTCGGTGCCGAGCGCATCGAACACCGCACGCTCCTGGACCTGCAGGAACCGCAGCCGGAGCTGCACGGACGCGTCGCTCCCGCGCGGCTCCAGCAGGCATTCGGTGCGGTTGGACGACGGCTCGTTCGTCGCCGCCCCGTACCCGCTCGGGGTGAGCACGCCCCATTGCCAGCGCAGCTGGTTCTTCTGCGCCGACTTCCGGTAGGGATAGAGCAGGTAGCCCTCGAACAGCACGGCATCGGCGACCGCGGCCACCTCGTCGAGGGCCCGCTCCTGGTCGGCACTGTCGAGACTCACCGCGCAGCCTCCTTGAGCAACCGCCCGATCGTCTCGTCCCAGGTGGGCAGGGTGTGGGCGGAGCGGTACCGAGCGAGGTCGTCGAGGGTCTCCCGGCGCATCCGGACCCAGCTCGAGTCGGGGAAGTGCTCGTCCATCACGGCCCGCCACACCGCCACCGGCAGCCGGTGCTCGGCCTCCTCGTGCCAGGGCACCAACCCGATCTGCACCCCGTCGTCGCCGGCGTAGAACATCGTCCCGGAGAACAACAGCACCAACGCGACCTCGCCGTCGTCGAGGGCATTGAAGTACTTGCCGATGGTGACCTCGAGGTCGTAGCTGAGCGGGACTTTCACCGGCGTGGTGATCTCGCCGGTGAACGAGGGCACCATCACCGCGACCGTCGCCAGCTGCATCGGGTTGAGCGTCTCGCCCCAACGGTGCGGCTCGCCGAACAGGTCGCCGAGCTTGCCCGTCTCCTCCGGCGTGTACCGCCGCCCGCGCGGGTCGATCCGGATCTGCACCCGCAGAGCCACCGAGTGCACCCGGCGCCCGCTGCCGTCGTTGATCTTCAGATCCAGCTGCAGGCTCGGTCCGGCCGCGAACGGCTCGGGCCGCGATCCGGTGCACGCGAAACGCAGCATGGTCAGGCCCTCCGTTCCGTGTCGGTCAGCTCGGCCGCCCTGGCGCGCAGGTCGTCGAAGAACCCGTCGATGGCCCGCCACGCCTCGGTGCCGCCGTCAAAGCCGCGCCAGTGCATCCGGACCAGGCCGACCAGCCGGTAGCACGCGTCGATCGGCACGAGCAGGCATTCGTCTGCCCCACCGGCCGGGCCGCCGCGGCGCACGAGCAGCGCCTCGACGTCCGGAGCGAGCTGGGCGGCCAGCGCGCTGGACCCGACGCCGGAACTCCAGGCGTCGAGCGTCAGCTCACTCTCGGTGGCCCCCGCCGGGCTCGGGTAGCACGCCACGATAGTGCTCTGGGACGAGTTGTGCAGGAAGAACGCCATCCCGACCGGGATCTGCAGCTCGTCCCACTGGGCCCCGGACAGCGTGAAACCTGGGTCGGCAAGGTACCGGTCAGGGATCCTGCGGTACTCACCCTTGCCGGCACCGGAATTGCTGAACAAGAACCCACAGGGCCCGCAGGCGCACAGCATCCGGCGCTCGGTGACCTGCACCAGGTGTGGGTGCTCGGGTGGCACCGGGGTGGCGCACAGCTCACAGTGCTCCACCACCGGTGCCGACGACTCGACCAGGAACCGCCGCAACCCCGTGCTCATGCCGACACCCTGCCGAGCAGGTGCCCGGTCATGACCCCGCCTGGACCCTGGACTCTGCGGCGGGACGTACCCCGATCTGCAGCAGGGCCGGACCCTTCTCGGCCTCGACGAACGAGACTCCGGCCGCGTCCGGCGCGGCCGCCGCGACCTCCTCCTCGACGATCTGGCGGACCGTCTCCGCGCCGCAGCCGCCCGCTCCCAGCGTGACCCGGACTGTGCCGTCCGGGTCGATGCCGAGCAGCTCGGCATCGGAGGCATGCGAACCCAGCTTGCGCTTCGCCACCTGCATGGCGCTCTCGATGCGCGTCCGCAGGTCCACCGGGTGCAGATCGTGCAACGCGAGCAGGCCACCGACCAGGGGGTCGGAGGCCAACCGGTGCACGATGCCGTCCCCGGCGCCGGCCCGAGCGATCGTGAGGATCTTCTCCAGGCCGGCGCCGTAGAACCGCATCAGCAGGCGGACGAGCTCCTCGCCCGCCTGCCGTGACCCACCGCTCTGTGCTCCCACGGTGGGTCCGACCTCGTCGAGCCCCATGGAGTCGAGCAGCGCCTCGATGCGCTGCCCGACGTCTTGCGGATCCAGCTGATCACCCATCAGATAATGCTACCCGTCAGATAATGTTGAGCGAGCCGGGCGAGTGCATCTTGTGCAGGGGCTTGCCATTTCCCGTATACATGTGCACGCCGCAGGGCAGGCAGGGGTCGAAGCTGCGCACGGCGCGCATGATGTCGATCCCCTTGAACTTGTCTCGGGGGTTCTCCTCGAAGATCGGCGTGTTCTGCACGGCGTCCTCGTAGGGGCCGGGCGTGCCGTAGGAGTCCCGAACGCTGCCGTTCCACGGCGTCGGCGGGTACGGGTGGTAGTTCGCGATCTTCCCCTTGCGGATGACCATGTGGTGGGACAGCACGCCACGCACGGCCTCGGTGAAGCCGACGCTGATGGCCTCCTCCGGGACGGTGAACTTCTCCCAGGTCTTGGTGTGCCCGGCACGCACCTCGGCGAGAGCCTTCTCGATGAAGTGCAGGGCGCAGGCGGCCGTGTAGGCCTGGTAGTAGGTCCGCGCGCGGTTGCGCTCGATCGCGTTGGACAGCGGAGCCCCGTTCTTGTCGGTCGGGGGCACCCACTCGTAGCTGGCCTCGGGCTTGAGGATGGTGCGCGGCAGGTTGATCTGCACGCTGTGCCCGGTCGCCTTCACGAACCCGATGTCGACCAGGCCGCCGAGCGCGGTGGCCCACAGCCGGGCCAGCGGGCCGCCGCCGGTGTCCAGTGCCAGGTAGTCCTTGCCGTCGAACCAGCGCGGGGACATCGTCCAGCTGTACTTGTCGTCGAAGTCGCGCTTCTGCGGCTGGGGAATCGTGTGCTGGTTCCACGGGTGCCGCTTGTCCACCGGGTTGCCCAGCGGGTCGCGGGTGACGAACGTCTCCTGGTCCTCCCAGTCCCGGTAGAACGAGCTGCCGAGCAGGATCCGGATCCCGAGGTTGATCTCCACCAGGTCGTTCGTGACCAACTTGCCGTCGACCACGATGCCCGGGGTGACGAACATCTTGCGACCCCAGCCGGTCATGGTCTTGTACTCGAAGTCACAGTGGTCCGGGTCGTTGAACGCGCCCCAGCAGTTCAGCAGCACGCGCCGGCGGCCGACCTCCTCGTAGCCCGGCAGGGCGACGTACATGAAGTCGAACAGGTCGTCGTGCATCGGGACGACGCGCTTCATGAACTCGACGTAGCGCATCAGCCGGACGTAGTAGTCGGTGAACAACTGGATCGTCGCCACCGTGCCGACGCCGCCCGGGTAGAGCGTGGAGGGGTGCACGTGGCGACCCTCCATCAGGCAGAACATCTCCCGGGTGTAGCGGCTGACCTGCAGCGCCTCCCGGTAGAACTCCCCGGTGAACGGGTTGAGCGCCCGCATGATGTCCCCGACGGTCTTGTAGCCGTGGTCGGCGGCGTGCGGTGCGTCGGTGCGGTTGGCGAGCTCGAGGGCCGCGGGGTTGGTCTCCGAGATCATCTTCTCGCAGTAGTCGACCCCGACCAGGTTCTCCTGGAAGATGTTGTGATCGAACATGAACTCGGCGGCCTCACCGAGGTTGATGATCCACTCAGCGAGGTGCGGCGGGCGCACCCCGTAAGCCATGTTCTGGTTGTAGACCGAACAGGTTGCGTGGTTGTCCCCGCAGATCCCGCAGATCCGGCTGGTGATGAAGTGTGCGTCGCGCGGGTCCTTGCCCTTCATGAAGATCGAGTAGCCACGGAAGATCGACGAGGTGCTGTGGCACTCGGCCACCCGACCGGTGTTGAAGTCAATCTTCGTGTAGATGCCGAGGCTGCCGACGATCCGAGTGATCGGATCCCACGACATCTCGGTGAGGCCGGTCTTCGCGTCCGTCGCGAACGGGCTCTTGGGTGCTGTGGTGGTCATGGTTCCGGGGGCTCCTTACCAGGACTTGCTGTAGCCGGTGGTCAACTCGCGACCCTTGCGCCGCCACTTCGGCTCGGCGTCGAGCTTGCGTTCGGTGATGCCGCGAAGCTTACGGATCACGCCGCCGTACGCCCCGCTCGCCGCACCGGAGACCAGGCTGCCGGGAGGCGCGTCCATGAACGGCATGAACTTGTCGGGGAAGCCGGGCATCGTGCAGCCGATGCAGATCCCGCCGACGTTCGGACAGCCGCCGACGCCGTTGATCCAGCCGCGCTTGGGCACGTTGCACTTCACAACCGGGCCCCAGCAACCCAGCTTGACCAGGCACTTCGGCGAGCCGTACTCGGTGGCGAACTGGCCCTGCTCGTAGTAGCCGCCGCGGTCGCAGCCCTCGTGCACGGTCTGACCGAAGAGCCACGTCGGGCGCAGCGCCTCATCCAGCGGGATCATCGGCGCGGCACCGGTGGCCTGGTAGAGCAGGTAGAGGATCGTCTCTGACAGGTTGTCCGGGTGGACCGGGCAGCCCGGCACGTTGACGATCGGGATGCCGGCCTTGGACTTCCAGCTCCAGCCGAGGAAGTCCGCCACGCCCATGGCGCCGGTCGGGTTGCCGGCCATCGCGTGGATGCCGCCGTAGGTGGCGCAGGTGCCCACCGCGAGAACCACGAGGGCCTTCGGGGCGAGCCGCTCCAGCCAGTCGCTGGTGGTCCGCGGCTGTCCGGTCGCCGGGTCGTTGCCGAACCCGGACCAGTAGCCCTCGGCCTTGATCGCCTCGTTCGGGATGGATCCCTCGATGACGAGCACGAACGGCTCCAGCTCGCCGCGCTCGGCCTTGAAGAACCACTCGAGGAAGTCGTCGGCGCCGCCTACCGGGCCGTTCTCGAAGTCGATGAGCGGCCAGTGCACGGCGATCTTGGGCAGGCCGGGGAGGGCACCGAGGGCGATCTCCTCGATGCTCGGCTGGGTGGCTGCGGTGAGGGCGACCGAGTCGCCGTCACAGCTCAACCCGGCGTTGATCCACAAAATGTGGACGACGGGTTCTTCCTGCTCGGTCTTGGCTGGTGCTGACATGTCGGCGACCCCTCGTGGCCCTGTCCGTGGACAGCGCCGTACGGCTGTGGTGGAGATCTCCGTTCTAGTGGGCGGTCAGTGATGGGGTAAGTGATCGAGACAGCTAGGGACTCCTAGGTAGATGAGAGCAGCACACTGTGCGAAGCTAAGTGGCCATTGACACTAGCGTTCTCGGTCAGGTGCCTGGTCAACCCGCAAGTCGGACCACCGGCTGGAGACGCCTCGGGGTCGCCGTGGTGGCGGCCGCGGCATTCGGGCGGCTGTGCATCCCCCCGAAAGGGGTAAGCGGGCCAGGCTGGACGGCGCGGACCGGGACGATAGGTTTCACCCCTGACCACCGTCGCAGGAGGAATCGGAGGCACGGCCAGTCATGGCGAGCATCGAAGAGGTCAGGGCCGGCATCGCGATGGCCAACGACAAGGCCGCGGAGAGCCTCGGTGCGCTGCAGCAGGCGCGCTCGTCCATCGAACAGGCGCAGTCCGCGCTGCAGCAGGTCACCGCGGGCAGCGGGCAGTCCGACGTGGACCAGGCCAACGCCATGTACTCCCAGGCCGCCCACAGCATCGCGGACGTGCAGCAGTCGGTCTCGGCCGCCATCCGCGAGTCGGAAGGTGTCGCGAACCGCCTCTGAGCGGCGCGACGGACGTGCCGTGAGCTCCTCGTTCGGCGATGTGAAGGCGGTGCTCGCGGAGGTGGCCGAACAGACCCGCTCCGCCTGCGCCCATGTCGGGGTCGCGCGCGAGCGGCTGGCCGCAGCCGAGGCCGTGCTCGCCGCGCTGAGCGACCAGCACGACAGCTCCCTGGTCCCGCCGGACCTGGCCCGCGCGGCGGCGGAGCTCGAGCGCGGCCTCGGGCTGATCACCAGGGCCGCGGTGGCGGTCGCCGACATCGACGCCAGGCTCTAGGAGCGCCAGTGGCAGGCCAGGGCCGGCGTGAGCGGATCACTGCGGCGTTCGACCGGTTCGTGGATGCGGTGGCGGTGGCGCTGCGCGGCGCGGCGCGGGCCCGCGCCACCGCGGTACGCGCGCACGCGGAGGTGATGTTCGAGCTGTGGCTGCGCACCGCGGGGTTCGACGGCGCCCGCGCCGATCCGGCGCTGTCGCGCAGCCTCGCGAACCCGGCGCTCGCCGCCGCCGTCGAGCGCGCCGAGGCCGACCGGGCCGGCGCGTTCGAGCCCTGGCTCGCCACCGGGCCGCGGCGGCTGGCCGACCTGCTCGCCCGCGCCGCGCCGGGGCCGGCCGGGCGCGCCCCCGCGGAGTGGCTCGGCCGGCCGGGCACGCTCGACGGCACCGTCCCGGTGCCCGAGCTGTGGCGGATCGGGACGGCGCGGGTGGGCGGCCGCGAGCCCGGGTTCCCGGTCGGCGTCCCGCTGCTCGACGAGTCGCACCTGCAGGTGAGCTCGACCCCGCGCACCAGGGCACAGGCCGAGGGCATGGTCGAGGCGCTGCTCATGCGCGTCGTGTCCTACTTCCGGCCCGGCCTGGTCGTGGTGCACGTCTGGGACGTCGGTCGGCTCACCGGTTCGCTGCCGGGGCTGTATCCGCTGACCCGTACCGGGTTGCTCACCGTGCATGATCCCGGGTTGCTCGCCGCGCTGCTCGACGAGCTCTCGGACCGGATCCGCCGGGTGCACACCAGGGTGCTCGTCGGCGGGCATCCATCACTGCGTGCACTGACCGAGGCGACGGGCGCGCGCTGCGAGCCATGGGTCGTCGCCGTGCTGGCCGGCAACCGGTCGGTGCTGTCCGCGGAGGACCACCGCCAGCTGCAGCGGGTGGCGCGGGGCGGGCCGGCCTGCGGGATCTCGCTCGTGCTGCTCGACGTGCCGATGACGGTCAGCGCGCCGGTCGAGACGGTCACCCTGCGCGACGAGGGCGCGGTCTCGTCCATGACCGGGCCACACGTCGCGCTGACCCTCGACCCGCCGCTGCCCGGGGCGGCCGTCACCAGGGCGGGCCATGAGATCGCCGACGAACATGAGCGCTGGCGGGACCGGGTCGGGACGTTCGCCGACCTGCTGCCACTGCCGGAGCACTGGAACCGCGGCGAGTCGGCCGGCGGCATCCACGCACCCATCGGGTTCGCCGACGGCCTGCCGGCGGCGATGGTGCTCGACGACGCCTCCCCGCACGCGCTCATCGGCGGCCCGAGCGGGTCGGGCAAGACGAACCTGTTGCTCACCATGATCAGCTCGATGGTCTCCCGGTACGGCCCCGACGAGCTCGAGCTCTACCTGCTCGACTTCAAAGAGGGTGTGTCGTTCGCCCAGTTCGCGCCGGGGCGCCGGGACACCACGTGGCTGCCGCACGCCCGGCTGATCGGTGTCAACATCAATACCGACCGGGAGTTCGGGCTCGCCCTGCTGGCGTTCCTCGGCGCCGAGCTGCGCCGCCGCGCCGAGGCGGCCAAGGCGCACGAGGTGACCAAGCTCCAGGAGCTGCGCGTCGCCGACAAGCAGGGCCGGTGGCCGCGGATCGTGGCGGTGATCGACGAGTTCCAGTACCTGTTCGCCGAACGCGACTCCGTCACCAGGGAGGCGACGGTGCTGCTCGAGGACGTCGCCCGGCGGGGTCGCTCGCAGGGCATCCACCTGGTGTTCGCGAGCCAGGACGTGTCGGGCATCGAGGCGTTCTGGGGCCGACAGGCGATCTTCGAGCAGTTCGTGTTGCGGATCGCGCTGCCCCGGGCCCGCCGGGTGCTCGCCGAGCTCAACGACACCGCGCTCGGGCTGCCGCGTTGGCATGCCGTGGTCAACCACGAGTCGGGTATCCGGCACGGCAACAAGATCGTGCGGATCCCGGACGCGACGGGCCTGGGCTCGGTCGACGAGGTGCAGCGCGCGGTGCACGAGATCTTCTCCCCAGGACGGCCGCGGCCGCGCCTCTTCGACGGCTCGCGTGCCCCCCGGTTCGCCGAGCTCGCCGCCGCGACGCCGCGGGATGGGGTCCCGCATGCCCTGCTCGGGCAGGTGATCGATGTGGCGGGCAGCGCGGCGGTCGTGGCGCTGCCGGCGGTGCCCGGGCGCAACCTCGGCGTGCTCGGCGCGGGATCGGCCGATGCGGTGCGGGTGCTCGGTGCGGCCGCGGCGTCGCTGGCCGGCCAGCACGCACCGGGCGGGGCCGATGTCGTGCTCGCCCCGCTGGTGGCCGATGCGGTGGCGCCGGCCGAATGGCTGACCGAGCGGTTCGCGGTGGCCGGGCACGTCGCGCGGACGGTACGGCTCGACGGGCTGCGGGACCGGGTGGAGCGGCTTGCGGCCCAGGTGTCAGCCCGGCAGGCTGGCGAGCAGCGGCGGTCGGGCGACCGCCACCGGCCGACCTACCTGGTGCTCTACGCCGCGGATGCCGCGGAGGCGGTCCTGGAACGGCCGGGTGTCGAGGCGCTGCGCCACGTGCTGCGGTTCGGCCCGGAGACCGGGGTGCACGTGCTCGGCTGGTGGCGCAGCGCGGCCCGGCTCAGGACCCTGCTGACGATGGGCGGCTCCGTCGATGACCTCGGTGCCTGGATCGCGCTCGACGTGCACGGCGCCGAGCTCGGCGCCTTCGCTCCAGGTCAGGTGCCGACCTGGTCGCCCCGGCCGGGTCGCGGGTTGTTCTTCGACCGGGCGCAGCACGCGCGCCCCGAGGTGATCATCGTGGCAGAGCTGTGATGACTGCCGCCCGGGAGTACAAGGCGATCGTCGCGGAGATCACCGCCGCGGCCGATGGGCTGCGCGAGCGGGACCGGGCGCGCGCGGCGGAGCTGTCCCGCGAGCTCATCGCACTGGGTGACGCGATGGCCAGGGCGGGTGAGCGCGCCGCCTTGACCCGCCTCGGTGTCGACCTGCATTGGGAGGCGGCCCTGGAGACGCTGTGGGCGGAGTCGTGGATGACCCTGCGGCCGGTGCCCGCCGCCGGCGAGTGCGCCGACCCCGCTCAGCTCGCCGGCAACCTCCAGCGCGCCGACCCCGCTCAGCTCGACGCGCTGGACGCCGCCGTCGAGCAGCGGTTCGCCGAGCTGCGCGACGCTGCGCACCGGCGCCGCCTCGGCTTCGGGCGTCGCTGAGCCGACCGGTGAGCGGGCCCTACTCGACGTCCACGTCGTCACGGGCCAGAAAGCTGGCCATCCGCTCCACGGCGTCCTCGAACTGCGGGTTGAGGTCGACGAACGCCCGCAACCGCTCGGCCACCCATTCCAGCGTGACCTGTTCCTCACCACGGCGCTGCGCGAGCTCCTCGATGCCCCGATCGGTGAAGTACATCCTCAGCCCGCGAACGCCTTCTCGATCAACGCGCTCTGCTCGACCTCGTGCACCTTGGACGAGCCGGGCGCAGGTGCCGCCATCCGCCGCCGGGACACCCGGGTCAACCCCGCCAGCCGCTCGGGCAGCTGGTCGGGCAGCTCCAGGCCGAAGTAGGGCCACGCGCCCTGGTTGGCCGGCTCCTCCTGCACCCAGCGCACGTCGCGGACGTCGGGGTAACGGTCGAGCACGTCGCGGAGCCGGCGGATGGGCAGCGGGTAGAGCTGCTCGATGCGGACGATCGCGGTGTCGCTGCCGGCGTCGTTCGCGGCCGCACGCTTGTCCCGGGCCGCCGCCAGCTCCCAGTAGATCTTGCCGCTGCACAGCAGGATCGTGCGCACGTTCCCGACCGGCCCGGCGGACTCGGGGTAGCGCGGGTCGTCGACCACGGTGCGGAACCGGCCGCTGGTGAAGTCGGAGACCGGGCTGACCACCTGCTTGGCCCGCAGCATCCACTTCGGGGTGAACACCACGAGCGGGCGACGCACCCCGTCGAGGGCGTGCCGGCGCAGCAGGTGGAAGTAGTTCGCCGGTTCCGAGGGAACCGCGACCGTCATCGAGCCTTCGGCGCACAGCTGCAGGAACCGCTCGATGCGCCCGGAGCTGTGGTCGGGGCCCTGACCCTCCAGGCCGTGCGGGAGCAGCAGCACGAGGTCGGAGGTCTGGCCCCACTTCGCCTCACCGGAGGAGATGAACTCGTCGATGATCGGCTGCGCGCCGTTGACGAAGTCGCCGAACTGCGCCTCCCACAGCACCGTCGCCTGCGGGTTGGCCACCGAGTAGCCGTACTCGAAGCCCACCGCCGCGAACTCGGAGAGCGCCGAGTCGTAGGGCAGGAAGCGCTCCTGGTCGGTCGAGAGGTTGCGCAGCGGGTAGTACTCCTCGCCCGTCCTGCGGTCGATGACCACCGAGTGCCGCTGCACGAATGTGCCGCGCCGGCTGTCCTGGCCCGACAGCCGAACGAGCTTGCCGTCCATCGCCAGCGAGCCGAGACCGATCAGCTCGGCGAACGCCCAGTCGATGTTGCCCTCGCGCGACATGGTGTAACGCCGCGCCAGGACCGGCTGCACCCGCGGGTGGACGGTGAAGCCCGCCGGCAGGTTGACGTGCGCGTCGCCGATGCGGTGCACGACCCCGAGCGGGACCGAGGTGTCCAGGTCAGTGGAGAAGGACTGCTCCTGCTCGACCGAGGGCGAGACCACGGGCGGGGTCCGCTCCAGCTCGTGGACCTCGTTGAACACGTGCTCGAGCTGGTTGGAGAAGTCGCGCAGCGCGTGTTCGGCCTCCTCCATCGTGATGTCCCCGCGGCCGATCAGCGACTCGGTGTACATCTTGCGGACGCTGCGCTTGGCGTCGATGACGTCGTACATCGACGGCTGGGTCATCGAAGGGTCGTCGCCCTCGTTGTGTCCACGGCGCCGGTAGCAGATCATGTCGATCACGACGTCGTTGTGCCAGCGCTCGCGGTAGTCCACCGCCAGCTTGGCCACCCAGACGCAGGCCTCGGGGTCGTCGCCGTTGACATGGAAGATCGGCGCCCCGATCATCTTCGCCACGTCGGTGCAGTACTGCGACGAGCGGGCGTGCTCGGGCGCGGTGGTGAACCCGACCTGGTTGTTGACCACGACGTGCACGGTGCCGCCGGTGCGGTAGCCGCGCAGCAGCGCGAGGTTCAGGGTCTCGGCCACGACGCCCTGCCCGGCGAACGCGGCGTCCCCGTGCAGCATCAGCGGCAGCACGGTGAACCCGCCTTCGCCCTTGTGGAGCAGGTCCTGCTTGGCCCGCACGATGCCCTCGAGCACCGGGTCGACGGCCTCGAGGTGCGACGGGTTGGAGGCCAGCGACACCACCGTCTCGCCGTCGCCGAACATCCGGAAGTACTTGCCCTCGGCGCCGAGGTGGTACTTCACGTCGCCCGAGCCGTGCGCCTGGCCCGGGTCGAGGTTGCCCTCGAACTCCCGGAAGATCTGGCTGATCGGCTTGCCGACGATGTTGGCCAGCACGTTGAGCCGGCCGCGGTGGGGCATGCCGATGACGACCTCGTCGAGCTCGTTCTCGGCGGCCTTGTCGAGCACGGCGTCGAGCAGCGGGATGACGGTCTCCCCGCCCTCCAGGGAGAACCGCTTCTGCCCGACGTACTTGGTCTGCAGGAAGTTCTCGAAC
>JBBSGM010000039.1:0-29741 GCA_038254065.1 Mycobacteriales bacterium
CCGGCGCTGGACCCGGCCGGGTCCACCCAGCTGATCGCTGCGATACTGGACGGGTATCGGACGAAAGGGCGGCACCCATGACTGAGCTATCCACAGCTACGTGGCGCACGTCCAGCTTCAGCAACGGCGGTGGCGCGTGTGTCGAGGTGGCGCTGCTGGACGACGGCCGGACCGCGGTGCGCAACAGCAACCATCCCGAGGCCGGCGTCGTCCTGTTCACCCGCGCCGAGATGGACGCCTACATCAAGGGAGTCAAGGCCGGCGAGTTCGACGACCTCACCTGAGGTGGCCCGACGCACTCACCCGGGGTCTGCCCGTCCGGCCTCATCGACGTACTCCTGATCCCTGTGTCCGAGACCCTCGAGACCTGGCTGGCCGCCTTCGCCGCGTCGCTGCGCGAGGTCGGTGCGATCTGCTCGGGCACCGTCGAGCGTGCCTTTGCTTGCCAGCGTGCAAGCGACACCGGTGCTGAACCCAGCCGAGTCCACCCAACTGATCTGGGCCTGTCCCGCCCGGGGATCGCGGCCGGGCTACTCCCACGAGCAGATCGTCACCGCGGCTGTCTGCATCGTCGCCCCGGCTGGCCCGCATCATGCGCGACGCCGAAGGCCCACACGCGCAGGACCGGCTCGATCGCAGCTTCACGATGGGCGTGGACCGCATCCTGGACGGTCTCGCCGCTTGGATGTCACGCGAGACCGGCAGCGGCCGACCGGCCCGATGAGCAGGATCACGTACGGGACAGGCCGCCGACCTGGTGCACCCGCCGTCCGACGTGCTCATAGCGTACGACCGGGCACGGACGCGGTGACCATTCGCGCGGGCGGGAAGATTCCGAGGACGTATCCCGACCGTCGCACGCCGCGGAGCCCGGCTGCGCCGGCGGTCGTCGAGTAGGTCTTCGTGCCGAAGATGTCGATGATCGCGAGGCACCCACCGGGACGTAGCACCCGCACGGCCTCGCGGATGGCCAGCTCCCGGCGCGCGGTCGGGCGCAGATTGTGGACCGCCAGGCAGGCGCATACGACATCGAACGCCGCGTCGGGGAAAGGTAGCTCGGTCATGTCACCGTCGACAAGTGTGACCCGGTCGGCCACCCCGAGGCGGCGAGCGTTGTCCAGGCACTGGTCCCGGCTGGAGCCGGCCTGGTCGCGGTACCGCCACAGGTCGATCCCGGTCGCCGTGCCAGTGTGAAGCCGTTGCGCCGCCCCGAGCAGCATCAGACCGCTGCCGCAGCCGAGATCCAGCACCTTCTCGTCACCGCGCAGGCCCAGGCCGTCCAGCAGCCGGTCGCGAACCCGAATCTTGCCCGTTCTCGAGCTGTAGACCATCAGGCCGGCGACGATCGACCCCAGCACGGCGGACCACACGCCCCACCCCAGCAGGACAGGTTGAGAAATCAGTGCGGCAAGGATGACCAGGACCAGCCCGGCCACGCCGAGCGCGGCGTAGCCGTACACGATCGGCGGTGCGTCCAGACCGTAGTCCGGACGCCGGCGCACCGACTCGACCACCTCAGCCGACGCACACCGGGGACGCCCACCCGGTGTGGGAGTGGTCGACCCAGTCGACGGTCAAGCTGAGCGTGCGGCGGTACTCGACCCACGCGAGTCCCGGCAACCGGTCGTCGGTCGACGCCTCGGGATAGGTGACCTGGTAGCCCGAGAGCCAGATGAAGGGCACGCTCATCCCGTCCATGGCGCGTGCCCACCTGGGGAAATGCGCGGCGGCGGCGAGAATCTCGGCGTGCGCGGAGTTCCGTCCGCGGACGTTGCGCGGACGGACGTGGCGCCCCGGCACCCAGTGGGCGCCCAGGTCGACGGTCACCCGGCGCACGCCGGGCCGGTGGACGATGCCGGGGAGCAGGCGCACCGGCTTCGGCTTGCTCTCGTAGGCATCGCGGAGCCAGTCCCAGGACCAGGTGTAGGGCTGGCGTTCGGTGGCGACGTTCCACATCTCGTGGCAGGTGCGGCGAACGCCGTCGAGGGAACCTTCGTCGTCGCCCAGGTAGACCTCGTCGAGGTAGACGGCGATGAGGTCGACGACGAGCGGGTCGGTGTGGGCCCGTGGGGTGAGGTCGACCGCGTCCAGCTCGGTGGCGCTGAAGCCCCATTCCCGATCGTCGTTCCAGCGACGGACGTTGGCGAGCTGCTCGGCGAGGGGGACGAACATGTACGGCGGGGGCTCGCCCCTGGTCCCCTGCCCCGGCAGCCGTCCCACCTCGCGCCTGATCAGCCGACTGTTGGCCACCTGAGCCATGATACCGGCCTGGGGGCGGTTACGGCCGTCGCTGAGTTCCGCGCAGGTGCCGGCCCCCGCTCACCCGCGGTAATTTCGCAGAGCACACTCTAGACTGGACGAGTGGAGGACAGGCCGCTGCGGCTGATGTGCGTTACGCTCTGATCATGCCGACCCCGGACGAGCCGAGCCACGTCCCGGTCGCCGACGACGATCGGCTGCGTCGGATCGAATCCGTGACCGATGCGGCACTCGCCCACCTCGACGTCGAGGATCTGTTGGTCGAGCTGCTCGACAGGGTGCGAGAGCTCCTCGAGGTGGAGACAGCCACCGTGCTCCTGCTCGACTCCTCCTCCCAGCAGCTTGTCGTCACCGCTGCCAGGGGGATCCAAGCGGCGTTCCGTCGAGGGATCCACATCCCGGTGGGAAAGGGTTTCGCCGGCCGCATCGCGGCAGAGAAGCAACCGGTGATCATTGAGCGGGTCGATCACGCGAACATGCTTTCTCCGATTCTTCGCGAGCACGGGGTCTGCTCCCTGCTCGGGGTGCCGATGCTGAGCAGCGGGACGGTCATCGGTGTCCTGCACGTCGGCACACTCGTGCCCCGCCGGTTCACCGACGACGACGTCAGACTGCTCCAGATCGTGGCCGACCGGGTTGCTTTCGCCACCCAGTCCCGGCGCGCCGCGGTCGAACGGGCTGCGGCCGCGGTGCTTCAGCGCAGCCTGCTGCCGGCGCGGTTACCGGTGGTTCCCGGCCTCGAGTTGGCCGCCCGCTACGTTCCGGCCGAGAATGGCGGGGTCGGCGGTGACTGGTATGACGTATTCATTCTTCCTTCCGGCTGGTTGTGCATCGTGATCGGGGATGTGGTCGGGCGCGGTAGTGGTGCAGCCGATGTGATGGGTCGGCTGCGCAGTGCGCTGCGGGCCTACGCGCTCCTTGGCGGTGATCCGGTCGAGGTGCTCGGCAGGGTCGATCGGCAGGTGCAGCATTTCGAGCCTGAGACGATGGCCACGGTGCTCCTGGCGATGTTCGAGCCCTCGTTCGAGCGGCTGCACCTGTGCTCGGCGGGCCATCCCCCACCGGTGCTTGCCCTCCCCGGCCGGCCCGCGGCCCTCCTCGACGTGCCGAGCAACCATCCGGTGGGCGTGCCCGGTGGGCGGCGACGTCGGGCGACCGCCGTCACGGTGCCGCCGGGTGCGCTCCTGTGCTTCTACACTGACGGCTTGGTCGAGCGCCGCGACACCCCGCTTGATGCCAGCCTCGGACGGCTGTGTGAGTCGGTGGTGGCCGGCCCGGTGAACTCCGTGTGCACGGACGTCATGACCCGGCTCATAGGCGATGATCCCCCTGGCGATGATGTTGCTGTGCTCGCGGTGCGTCGCCAGGACAGCGGCGAGATCGGCCCGTTGGACCTCGTGGTGCCGGCGCTGCCATGGTCACTGAGGGACATTCGCGTTGCGGTGCGGCATTGGTTGTCGGCGGTCGGCGCCGCGCCGCGGGTGATCGCTGACCTGCCCATCGCTGTCGGTGAGGCATGCAGCAATGCCGTGGAGCATGCCTACGGACCTGATGGTGGCACCGTGACAGTGCATATAGAGCTTCAGCTGCCCGATGTGCTCGCGACCGTTCGCGACACGGGCCGTTGGCGCCCACTCCGCGGACAGGACCGAGGACGCGAAGTGGTGCCCATGGAGGAGCGCGGACGCGGAATGCTGTTCATGCGAGACTGCAGCGACGACCTGCGTGTCGATCACGGCCCTACCGGAACCAGCGTCGTCATCCGTCGTCGCCTTGCCGAGGAGGGACTCGATGACCGCCGCGAGGCTTGAGACCAGCGCCGAGAATGGATCGATGCACATCACCGTCAGCGGCGAGATCGATCTCGCAAACGCCGCAGCCGTCGAGGAGGAGATCCGCGCGGCGGTTTCCGACCGGCCGACCACGGTGTCGGTCGACCTGACCGATCTCAGCTACGTGGACAGCGCCGGAATAAGGATGCTGTTCGCGCTGGCATCTCGGCTACGAGCGCTGCGGATCTCGCTGGAACTCGTCGTGCCGCTCGACTCGCCCACCCGCCGGCTGGTCGAGCTGTCGGGGTTCGAGTCGCTCGCCGCGCTCCGCCCTGGAAGCCACTGATCGGTTATCGGGCAGGCACGCTCTCGCCTGGCGATTCGTCCAAGCACGGTATCGGCGGCCTCGTTGCCGTCGCGCTGTGCAACGTCCAGGGAGGCGTTCCCTTCAGCTGTGCCGCGGAGGTAGCGTCGGCTACCGACATATCGGCCGCATTCGACGGCGCGGAAGCCCTTGACCGGCGACATCGTCACTGATCAGCCCTGGTTCGGACCATTCGCCCAACCATCTGGTACCCGGCGAACTTGTCGCGCAGCGTCTTCTTGCTGAACTTGCCGACGCTGGTCTTGGGCACCTCGTCGATGAACTCGACGGCGTCGGGCAGCCACCACTTGGGCACCCGCGGGGTGAGGAACTCGATGATCTCCGCGGGCGTCACGGTCTCGCCGGACTTGACCACCACGCAGGCCAGCGGCCGCTCCACCCACTTCTCGTGCGGGATCGCGATCACCGCGGCCTCGGCCACCGCCGGATGTGCCATGATCGCGTTCTCCAGCTCCACCGAGCTGATCCACTCACCGCCGGACTTCACCAGGTCCTTGGTGCGGTCGACGAGCCGGACCGAGCCGTAGGAGTCCACGGCCGCGACGTCACCGGTGCGCAACCAGCCGTCGGGGGTGTACTGCACGCCGCCGCCCTCGCCGCGGTAGTACTCCTGCGCGACCCACGGCCCGGCCGCCTGGATCTCGCCGGTGGCCGTGTCGTCCCAGGGCTGTTCCTCGCCCGTGTCCGGGTCGACGATCCGCAGCTCGACCAGCGGTGCCGGCATGCCCTGCCGCGCCCTGGCGTCGGCGCGCCCGTTCTCGTCCAATGCCGCCTGGTGCGACCGTGCGGAGGAGACCGTCGCGATGGGCGAGGTCTCGGTCATCCCCCAGGCCTGCAGCATCGGCACCCCGATCGCCTCCCGATAGGCCTCCGAGAGCGACCGCGGCACCGCCGAGCCGCCGCCCAGGATGGACCGCAGCGACGAGAGGTCGTAGTCGGCGAGCAGCGGCAGCGCGCCCATCCAGATCGTCGGCACCCCGCCGGTGACGGTCACTCGGTGTTCGGCCAGGAGACCCAGGATCGCCGGTGGGGTCATGTTCGGGCCGGGGAACACGATGCTCGAACCGGCGAGCAGGCAGCCGTAGGGCAGGCCCCAGGCTCCGGCGTGGAACATCGGCACCACGGGCAGCACGATGTCGCGTTCGGACAGCGCGGCCGCGTCGGCGGTCAGCGAGATCAGCGCGTGCAGGACCGTCGAGCGGTGGCTGTAGACCACACCCTTGGGGTTGCCGGTGGTGCCGGATGTGTAGCACATGGCAGCCGCGGTGTTCTCGTCCGCGACCTCGAACCGGCCCTCGAACGGGCTCGCATCCGCCAGCAGGGCCTCGTAGTCCAGGATGCGGTGGTCGTCGGGGATCTCGGCGTCGGCCCCGTCGTCGATGACGATGTAGTGCCGGACCGTCGTGAGCTTGTCCACCAGCGGCCACAGCACCGGCAGCAGCGAGCGGTCCACGAAGACGACCTCGTCCTCGGCGTGGTTCGCGATGTAGACCAGCTGCTCCGGGAACAGCCTGACGTTGAGCGTGTGCAGCACCCGTCCCGTGCAGGGTGCGGCCAGGTACAGCTCGAGGTGACGCCCGGTGTTCCAGCAGAACGTGCCGACCCGACCGTCGGTGCTGATCCCGAGGCGGTCCAGCGCGGTGGCGAGCCTGCGCACCCGGTGCGCCCACTCGGCGATGGTGGTCGTGGTCTGGCCGCCTGCTGTCGCGGTGGCGAGGGTCTTGTGCCCGAAGAGCTGCTCCGCGCGGTGGAAGACGTGCGGGAGCGAGAGCGGACGATCCTGCATGAGGCCGAGCATCAGATCTCCTGAACGCTGCGCGTGCTCCGTCCCGGTGAACGTTACCGGCCCGCGGCCCGCCCATGGAGGGCCGTTCGGACCAGTGACCGCGTCCGCGTCGCCGCATCCCCACGGGCGTCCCGGAGCAGTAGTGTCGACGTCCATGACGCACGCCGGACCGCGGGCCGCTGCGGTCTGTCTCGACGTGGGTTCCACCTGGACCAAGGCCGTGCTGGTGGAACCCGACGGCGGGATGGCCGGGTTCGCCGAGCATCCCACCACACCGGCGGACGTGCTGACCGGCATGGACGCGGCCCTGCACGCCGTCACGGCCACCGGCCGGCGCGACGCGGCGGGCGAACCGCAGCTGCTGGCCTGCTCCTCGGCGGGTGGCGGCCTGCGGCTCGCCGTGGTCGGCACCGAGTTGCTGGCCTCCACCGATGCCGGGCACCGGGTGGCGCGCTCGGCGGGTTCCCTCGTCGTGCACGTGCACGGCGGCCGGCTCGAGGCTTCCGACGTCCGGACGCTGCGCAGCCGCCGGCCCGGGGTGCTGCTGCTCCTCGGCGGGGCGGACGGCGCCGACCCGGCGGTGCTGCTGCACAACGCCGCCCGGTTGGCGGGCGCGCGGGTGCGCTACCCGATCGTGCTGGCCGGCAACCTCGAGGCCCAGTCCGACGCGCTCGCCCTGCTGCGCGCGACCGGTCGCACCGTCGTCACCTGCGACAACGTGCTTCCCCGTGCCGGAGAGCTGGCGCCGGAACCGGCCAGGGCCGCCGTCGCCGCGGTGTTCGCCCGGCACGTGCTGGGTGCTCGGGGACCCGCGGCACCCCGGTTCCGCAGGTTGGTGCGGTGGATGACCCCCGACGCGGTCGGCCGAGGCGCCGCCGAGCTGGCCCGGATCACCGCGTCCGGGGTGCTCGTGGTCGACGTCGGCTGCGCGACCACCGACGTGCACTCGGCGACACCCCGCGGGACCGGGCACCGGACCGTCGAGGGCGACCTCGGGGTAAGGGCGGCGGCGCTCGGGGTGCTGGAGGAGGGGCAGATCGAGGGGATCGTCGACCCGGTTGAGGCCGACCTGTTGGGACCTACGGTGGAGCGGATGGCCGGCGAGGTGGGCTACGTGCCGCGCGACGCGGGTAGCGCCGCGGAGGACCGCCGGGTCGCCGCGCTCGCCGCGGTGATCGCCGTGCGCAGGCACCTGCGGGGATGTGGCGCGCCCGACCCCGATCCCGACGTCGCGCTGCTGGTGCTCTCCGGCGGGGTGTTCAGGCAGCGCGACCCGGCCGGCATCGCCGCCGTGGTCGCCACGGTGCGGGCCGACCCGGTGCTCGCCTCCCCGCTCGACGGCGTCCCCGTCGTCGTCGACACGGACTTCGTGGTCGCACCCGCCGGGCTGCTCGCCGCACACGACCGGGCGGCCGCCGCCGAGGCGCTGCTGCGGGACCACCTGCTCGGCTGACGGGAACTATTGACGCAACACCTGGATGCGGAGCCGCCTCGACGGCGATTGTGCACGGGACGGCAGGGACGGCGCGTTAACCTGCGGATCTCAGAACACCACGCCCGCTAGGAGGACGATGAGCCGCCCACGGTCCCGTCCAGCTGTCGCGATCCTCGACCGGCTCGGCCTGACACAGTTCAAGAGCTTCGAGAATGCGACGTTGCCGCTGGCCGAGCTCACTCTCCTCATCGGTAAGAACGGCAGCGGGAAGTCCAACGCCATCGACGGTCTCACCGCTCTGGGACGCCTTGCCGAGGGTGAGGACGTCCGCGACGCCCTCGACGGTTCTCGATCCGACTCCGAACCGATCCGTGGCGGCGCTGAGGGCTGTGCCCCGCATGGCCATGATGCCTTCGAGCTGGGATGTCGAGTGACTTCGGGGAAGGCGGTGTATGAGCTCGACGTCGTCGTGCAGGTTCGCCCCGAGGTACGGATCCGCCGGGAACGGCTCTCGGTCGTCGAAGGCGTCACCTATGGCAACCGAACGCTTGACGACAGAGACTTGCTCGTCACCGACTATGCCGACGATCGCCGTACCGACCTCGTCGGGCGCTGGTTCAACGGCAAACGCGGCGTCGATCCCGGGGTTCCGTTCGCAAGCAACCGCCTGCTCCTCACGCAGGTTCCCGTTCGAGTTCCGGCTGACACCGAGGCCGCTCGGCTCGTCCAGGCCGCCGCCGCCGCTGTGCGTGCCGCCCTGCGGTCGATCTTCATCCTGGACCCGGTCCCGCATCTGATGAGGCAGTACGTCAACGCGCGGGACAGCGAACTGCGGCGTAACGCGGAGAACCTCAGTGCAGCGGTCGCCGCCGTCTCAGAGCGGTCTGCATCCGATTTCGCCGAACTGCAACGCCTGCTCCAGGCGATGCCGGATCGCCCGTTCCAGAACATCTCGATGGCACGGTCGGATCTCGGGGACGTTCTCGTCGCTCTCGCCGAGACGGATCCCCGCACCGGCACGGTGAACACGGTGCCCGCCCGATTGATGAGCGACGGAATGCTGCGGTTTCTCGCTGTGGGGACGGCACTGCTCTCAGCGCCTTTGGCAGGGGAGTCCGCCGGCGCGGCCCGAGGTGACGACATCGGCCAGCGGCTGCTCGTGATCGAAGAGGTGGAGAACGGACTGCACCCGGAGATGGCTGCACGCGTCGTGGAACTGGTCCGCAGGCAGTCCGAGGATCGGAGCATCCGCACGCTGGTCACCACCCACAGTCCTGCGCTGCTCGATGCGCTCAAGGGCGCCGATCACCGAGGAGTCATCGTGTGCGACCGCGACCCCGGAACGGGTGTCTCTCGGCTCACCCGGCTTGTCGATCTACCGGGCTACCCCACAGTGATGGCTCGGGGAACTCTCGGGGACGTCGTGGGGCGGGGTCTGCTGGCCGAGGCGGCCACGGAACGGCCGGCGATGTCGGCGCGGTTCGCCCGACTGCTCGGTGGAGCGTGACGGGGTGCGACTGGACGCCGATCGCCGCAGAATCGTCGAGTTCGTGGACACGTCCATCCTCCTCGAGATCCTCGATGTCCCGGGGAAGGCTCAACGGTCCGGCGAGATCCGTGCCGCGTTGCTCGGGCGGGTGAAGCTGCGGCGCGCCCTCATCTTACCGACCGCCGCGGTCATCGAGACCGGCAACCACATCCATCAAATTTCGGACGGGGTGAGGCGACGCTCGTGCGCTGTCGAGTTCGCCGGGATGTTGGAGGAATCCGCCCGCGGGGTTGCGCCATGGGTACTTCATGACGCGACCTGGGATGCAGAGCTCCTGGACCGGATCCGGGGTGGTTGCTCCACCAAGGTCGATCTGGTGGAGCACGCCACCCGCGGCGGTCGGCAGGGGCTGGGCGTTGGGGACCTCAGCGTTCTCGCGGAACGTGATCTCTATCGGGAGCGACGGGTGGACCCACGTTCGGTCGACGTGCGCGTGTGGTCGGCCGACCGCCTGCTCGACAGCTTCTCGTCGATCTGATCGCGTTCGGTCACCAGCGGGCGGGCCGAGGTAGCCGAGGTCCGTAGACTGAGCCGGGTGTCTTCCCCCGGCGACGGCGACGGCTGGTCACGCTGCGCGCTCGGCCACCGGCACTGGGGCTTCTACGGCGCCGCGGGCCTGCTGCTGTGGCACGGCGACCGGATCCTGCTGCAGCACCGCGCCCTGTGGAGCCACCACGGCGGCACCTGGGGTGTTCTCGGGGGCGCCCGCCAACAGTCGGAGACGGCCGAGCAGGCCGCGCAGCGGGAGGCGGCCGAGGAGGCGGGCCTGGAGCCCAGGTCGTACAAGCTGACCGGTTGCTACCTCGACGATCACGGCGGCTGGTCCTACACCACGGTGATCGGCCGTGCGGACCATGCGCTCGCCCTGACGGCGCTCACCGCCGAGACCATCGCGGTGCGGTGGGTGTCGGTCGACGAACTGCCCACCCTGGCGCTGCACCCCGGTTTCGCGGCGAGCTGGGACGCGGTCCGCGCAGCCGGGGGAGGTGCCCGCTAGCGCAGCAGCGACCCGGGATCGATCGTGATCGGGAACGGCTCGTCCAGCACCAGTGACTGCCCGGGCTCGGCCCGACCGGCCTCGATGTACAGGCCGTCGGGTCCGATCCGGTAGCCGACGACGTGTGACGGATCCAGTTCGACCCGCAGGTAGACCGGGATGCCGGCCTGGGCGTACTGGGCGGGCTTGCGGAACCGGTCGTCGGAACGGCTCGAGCGGGACACGATCTCCGCAGCCAGCACCACCTGGGCGGCGGGGACGTCGGACAGCTCCGAGTCCGGGTCTGTTCCCCGGATCACGACGAGGTCCGGGATCGGCCGCTGGTCGGAGGCCAGCACCACGCCGATCCCCTCGACGACGAGTAGGCCGACAGGCGCCGCGGCCTCCAGGGTATTCGCCAGCCGACGCAGGACGTGTTGGTGCCTGATCTTCGGGGGCGACATGACGCGCGGCACTCCGTCCACCAGCTCGTAGCGCAGGCCGTTCTCCGGCAGACGGTCGATATCGGAGATCGTCCAGCCCTGCGGCGGCGGGACGAGGGGTACGGCTTCGGCGGTCATCGTGCGCTCCTTCCCTCAGGCCTGAGGATAGCGGCACCCGCGTCTGGCAGGATCAACGCACGTGGGACGGCTGATCGTCATCGAAGGTCTCGACGGCGCGGGCAAGCGCACCCTGTCCGACGCACTGTGCTCCGCGCTGGCCGCCCGTGGCGCCCGCACCGCGCGGCTGGCCTTTCCCCGCTACGCCGCCGATGTGCACGCCGAGCTCGCCCGCGACGCGCTCTACGGTCGGCTCGGCGACGTGGCGGACTCGGTGCACGCCATGGCGCTGCTGTTCGCGCTCGACCGGCGGGACGCCGCACCCGGGCTGCGTGCCGCACTCGCCGGGCACGACGTGGTGCTGGTCGACCGCTACGTCGCGTCCAACGCCGCATACGGCGCCGCCCGGCTGGGCCAGGACGCCAACGGCGAGCTCGTCGAGTGGGTGCGCGGCCTCGAGGTGGACCGGTTCGGTGTCCCGGTGCCCGACCGCCAGCTGCTGCTCGCCGTCGCGCCGCGGGTGGCTGCCGAGCGGGCCCTGGGCCGCGAGCGCCGCGAACCGGGGCGCGCGCGCGATGCCTACGAGTCCGATGACGGGCTGCAGCAGCGCACCGGTGCGGTCTACCGGCAGCTCGCAGCGCGCTCCTGGCTGAGCCCGTGGACCGTGCTCGACGGGGCGGGCCGGCTCGACGTCGTCGCGCTGGCCGGTGAGCTGGTGGGATAACCGAGCGATTGTCGCCCGGTGGGCGTGCTCGCGACTCGGCGAAGCCCGCGCCGAGCTTGCACCCGTTGCACAGCCGAGTTGCACAGCCGAGTTGCACTAACGGATGCAGATCGACGCGTTCGGCGGGTCCGACACGCGCTGTCGGGCCCGAGTGGGATATTGACCGGTATGAAGTCGCGTGTGCTGGTGGTCGACGACGACCCGGCGTTGTCCGAGATGTTGACGATCGTGCTGCGGGGGGAGGGCTTCGACACGGCGGTGGTCGCCGACGGCACCAAGGTCATGCCCGCCGTCCGCGAGCTGCGGCCCGATGTCGTGCTGCTCGACCTCATGCTGCCCGGGATGAACGGCATCGACGTGTGTCGGGCGATCCGTACCGAGTCCGGTGTCCCGATCGTCATGCTCACCGCGAAGAGCGACACCGTCGACATCGTGCTGGGCCTGGAGTCCGGCGCCGACGACTACGTGGTCAAGCCGTTCAAACCCAAGGAGCTGGTGGCCCGGATCCGGGCCAGGGTCCGGCGTACCGACGACGGGCCCGCCGAGCAGCTGTCCATCGCCGACCTCGCGATCGACGTGCCCGCGCACCAGGTCATGAGGGCCGACGAGCCGATCGCGCTCACCCCGCTGGAGTTCGACCTGCTCGTCGCGCTGGCCCGCAAGCCGCGTCAGGTGTTCACCCGTGAGGTGCTGCTCGAGCAGGTGTGGGGCTACCGGCACGCCGCGGACACCCGGCTGGTCAACGTGCACGTGCAGCGGCTGCGGTCCAAGGTCGAGCGCGACCCGGAGCACCCGGAGGTGGTGCTGACGGTGCGCGGGGTCGGGTACAAGGCGGGACCACCGTGAGCGGAGTCCCCATCGCGGTCGGTCCGCGTTGACGGCGCACCTCGCCCGGGTCGGCCGCCGGGTGGTGCGCTCGAAGCTGGGTCGCCGCGTCCGGCGCAGCGCGGTGCGCGCCCGGCTGCTGGTCACCGAGGTCCGGTCCGCATTCACCGTCGCGTGGCGCCGGTCGCTGCAGCTCCGGGTCGTGGTCAGCACGCTCGCCCTGTCCACCGCCGTCGTGCTGGTGCTCGGCCTGGTGCTGCAGACCCAGATCGCGGAGCGGCTCGTGCAGGGCAAGTTCGACGCCGCGCTGGTGCAGGCCGAGTCCGGCCGTGCCGTGCTGGAGCGCGACCTGTCCGGGATCGACCCCGACCGCGAGGGGGCGCAGGGCACGCTGAACAACGCGCTGGACCGGCTGACGAACGCGAGCCTCGCCGAGCAGCCGGGGCCACCGACGGCTGGGGAGTTCCGCGCGGTGCTCACCACCGGCCACGGCGGCGGTGCGGAGATCTCCGCCGGTACCGTCGGGGACCTCCCGTTCGACCTGATCAACGCCGTCGCCCAGGGCGGCCTGGCCACCAAGTACGCCGCCGTCGGCGGCATGCCCACCCTGATGATCGGCCAGCCGATCCGCACCGCGGGCCGGGACCTGCAGTTCTACCTGCTGTTCCCGCTCGACGGCGAGCTGCGCACCTTCGGCCTCGTGCAGAGCACACTGGTCGTCGGCGGGCTGGTGCTCATCCTGCTGCTCGCCGGGATCACCAGCCTGGTCACCAGGCAGGTGGTGCGCCCGGTCCGGCAGGCCGCCGAGGTCGCCGAGCGGTTCGCCGACGGGCACCTCGACGAGCGGATGCCGGTGCGCGGCGACGACGAGGTGGCCCGGCTCGCCGAGTCCTACAACGGGATGGCCGGCAGCATCCAGAGCCAGATCCGCCAGCTCGAGGAGTTCGGGGCGCTGCAGCGCCGCTTCACCTCCGACGTCAGCCACGAGCTGCGCACGCCGTTGACCACCGTCCGGATGGCCGCCGACGTGCTCTACGCTTCCCGGGAGGAGCTGTTGCCCTCGCTGCGCCGCAGCTCCGAGCTGCTGGTGACCGAGCTCGACCGGTTCGAGGCGTTGCTCGGCGACCTGCTGGAGATCTCCCGACTCGACTCGGGAGTCGCCGAGCTGGGTGCGGAGCGCCTCGACATGCATGCGGTGGTCTCGCGGGCCGTCGAGGCGGTGCGCGGGCTGGCCGAGGAGTCGGGTACGCCGCTCGAACTCGACCTGCCCGTCAAAGTATTCGCCGAGGTCGACCCGCGCCGGGTCGAGCGGATAGTGCGCAACCTGGTGGCCAACGCGATCGACCACGGAGAGGGCCGCCCGGTGCGGGTCTGCATGGGCGCCGACGCCCACGCCGTCGCGGTGCTGGTGCGCGACGGAGGGGTGGGGCTGCGGCCCGGCGAGGCCGGTCTGGTGTTCAACCGGTTCTGGCGGGCCGAGGAGTCCCGCGCCCGGCGCAGCGGTGGCAGCGGGCTCGGGCTGTCCATCAGCCTGGAGGACGCCCGGCTGCACGGCGGCTGGCTACAGGCGTGGGGCGAACCCGGGCACGGCTCGGCGTTCCGGCTGACCCTGCCGCGGGCCGTCGGCGAGTCACTGACGTCGAGCCCGCTGCCGCTCGGCCCGGTGGCGGAGGCGGACGAGGCACACGCGGCGGCGCAGTCGTCGTCGGTACCGACGCCGCCGCTGGGCATCCCCCGGGTGGTCGATCCCCGGACCACCGCGCCCGGCGGAGAGCCTGCGGCCGAGGAACCCGCGGTCCGCCGCGCCGAGCCCGCGATCGTGGACGCCCGCGGCTCGCGGCAGGGGGGCGGGGCGTGAGCCGGACCGTCCGGCGCCGGCTGGTGGGAGCGCTCGCGGCGCTGCTCGTGGTGGCCGGGCTGGCCGGCTGCGCCAGTGTTCCGCAGAGCTCGTCGGTCCAGGTGCTGCGCAAGGTCACCGACGGTGAGGCCCCGGCACTGCCACCGGGCCCGGTCGACGGCAGCAACCCGCTCGACCTGGTCCGCGGCTTCGTCTACGCCTCGGGGAGCAGTATCGACCGGCACGCCGCGGCCCGGCGGTTCCTCTCCCCCCAGGCGCAGAACTGGGACGACAGCTCCGGACTCACCGTGCTCGGCGAGCAGTTCGACACCGTCTACCCGCCCGTCGTGATCCAGTCGCCCGTCGACACCAGGATCGTGCGGATCCGCGGCACCCGGATCGGCACGCTCGGCGCGGCGGGTGCGTTCCAGCCGGACGAGGCCCCCGTCGAGGTCGACGTGACCGTGGTGCGCCGCGACGGCCAGTGGCGCATCGACCGGCTGCCCGGCGGGGTCCTCGTGCGGTTGTCGGACTTCAGCGCCAACTACCGGACGGTCCGGACCTACTTCGCCGACCCGGTGCGGGGCAGCGCGGTGGCCGACCTGCGCTACCTGCCGACCTCGCCGGCGAGGGCGCAGGCATCCCGCGCGGTCGAGCTGCTGCTCGCCGGTCCGTCGGCGGCGCTGGAGAACGCCGTGGTGAGCGTGCTCACGCCCACCGCACGGTTGCGCTCCAACGTCGCCGAGGCCCCGGACGGCGCGGTGGTCGTCGATCTGACCGGCGTCGGCGACCTCGACCAGCCATCCCGCCGGCTCCTCGCCGCGCAGGTCGTGCTGTCGCTGGCCGAGGTCAACGTCGTCACGGTGCGACTGCTCGTCGACGGCACCCCACTGCTCACCGGGAAGCCCGACCTGACCCGCGACGATGTCGCCGGGCTCGGCGCGGAGGTGGCGCCGGGCGCCGAGGTGCCAGGTTTCGTGGTCGCGGGCGGCAGGTTGCGTCAGCTGACCGGCCCTGAGCCCGGGGCCCCGGTGCCGGGGCCGGCCGGCAGCGGTGCGGTCGAGGTGGCGTCGGCGGCCGTGACCCTCGACGGTCAGCGGCTCGCCGTCGTCTCGCGGCAGGCGGGCCGGGTGCGGCTGCTCGTCGGCCCCCGCGAGGGCGAGCTGCGCCCGGCCGGGCTCGACGCCGCGACGATGACCCGGCCGACCTGGACATCCACCGGTAGCGAGGTGTGGACGGTGCTCGGCGGCTCCACCGTCGCCAGGATGCTGGTCGACGACACCGGAACGACCCGCGCCGGCCAGGTCGACGTCGCCGAGCTGGCCGCGCTCGGGCCCATCGACGACCTGCGGCTGTCCCGCGACGGGCTCCGGGTCGCGGCGGTGGTCGGTGACCGGCTCGTCACCGCGGCGGTCGACCGTCGCGGCGACGGTGGGGTCGCCGTCCGCAACGCGCGAATGCTGCGGTCGGCCGACCTCGGGCAGGTCGTGGCGGTTGCCTGGCGAACGGCGGACTCGGTGCTGGTGATCAGCGGGCGGTCCGACCGGCCGGTGTCGCTGGTCTCGGTCGACGGGCTGAGCTGGCAGCTCGTTCCCAGCAGCAACCTGACCCCGCCACTGCGGGCCGGTGCCGCTGCGCCGAGCCGGCCTCTGCTGGCGGCCGACCAGGGTGGGGTGTGGAGCTTCTCCGGCGGCGAGCTGGACACCTGGCGTCAGGTACTGGGCGGCGTTCCCGACGCCGTGCCGGTGTACCCGGGCTGACCCCGGGGTTGATGGTGAGGCGGGCCCGCGGCTGTGGACAACTCGTCGCGGCCGCACCGCGATGTCGGCGCGCCGGGCCATGCTGGTCCGCATGGGTGCCGTCGAGCTCGCCGTCGCACTGGTCGACCTGCTGCTGCCGGCGTCCTGTGGGGGGTGCGGCGGGGTCGGTACGGCCTGGTGTGCGGGATGTGCCGCCCAGCTGGGCAGCCCGATCGAGGTGGCGTTGGCGGGCGGCCCCGCGGTGCTCGCGGTCGGCCGCTACCGAGGCCCGCTGCGCACCGCGCTGCTGGGCTACAAGGAGCGCGGCCGACGCGATCTGGGGGCGCCGCTGGCCGGGCTGCTCGCGGCCGCGGTGGTGCCGATGCTCCCGGTCGGGCGGCCGCTGTGGCTGGTGCCCGCGCCGTCCCGGCCGGCGGCGGCCCGGGCCCGCGGTGGGGACCACGTACTGCGGCTGTCCCGCGGCCTGGCCGCCGCGCTGACTGCGGCCGGACGCGAGGCCGGGGTCGCCCCCGCGCTGGGCCTGGCCCGCCGGGCCCGCGACTCGGTGGGCCTCGATGCCGCCCAGCGCACCGCGAACCTCGCGGGGCGGCTGCGGCTGCGGGTGGCCGGGCTGCCGCCACCTGGCGTGCCGGTGCTGCTGGTGGACGATGTGGTGACGACGGGGGCCACGCTGCGAGCCTGCCGGGACGTGCTGGCGGGAGCAGGAGTACCGGTCGGGTCGGCGCTGGTGCTGTGTGACGCGACCGGTCGCGGTCCGGAAGTGCGGCACCTGAAGAAGTACGTACCTACCCAAGGTTAGGGATGCGGAGTCCGAGGTGGAAGGTCGTTCGGCGCATCCACCCGACCAGGGGTTCCACACTGTCGCTGCCGCGCCATGCCGACTACCGTGGAGCAATCCGTTATGGGACATCACCTCAGGAGGAAGAACACCGATCACGCGTCCGGGCCGCATGGCCCCGGCGCATCTGGAACTCGAAGACCCGACGCTGAGAGCGAGGGAAGTCCGAGTGGAGATCGTTGTCACTGGCCGGAACGTCGAGGTCCCGGAGCATTTCCGGGTCCACGTCGCCGAGAAGGTCATCCGTCTGGAACGCTACGACCACAAGATCGTGGGAATGGAGGTCGAGCTCCTCCACGAGAAGAACCGCAGACAGCTGAAGAGCTGCCAGCGCGTCGAGATCACGGGTCGGGGCTGCGGGCCCGTCGCCCGTGCCGAAGCCTCGGCGCAGGACTTCTACGCGGCGCTCGACGCCGCCATCGCCAAGCTGGAGGCCAGGCTCCGCCGCTCGCACGATCGGCGCCGGGTCTCCGGCCGCAGGTCCCGGGTGCTGGCAGGCCGGGGCGGATCCGGAGCCGTCGCCGTGCTCGACGAGCTGCCCGACATCGGGATCCCGAGCCCGCGTGAGGGGATCCCGAGCCCGCGTGAGCACGACGACCATCTTTCGGATCTCGCTGTCGACGACGAGCGGATGCCTGGGCGCGTCGCGCGGCGCAAGGTGCACACCGCTGATCCGATGACCGTCGACGAGGCACTGTCCCGGATGGAGCTCGTCGGGCACGACTTCTACCTGTTCGCGGACGCCAGCAGCGGCGAGCCGAGCGTCGTGTACCGGCGCAAGGGCTACGACTACGGGGTCATCCGGCTGGCCCGCTAGCGGAGTCCCGCATCGGTGGGGGCGGGGGCCCGGACCGGGCCGCCCCCACCGGCGCTGCGGAACCGCGATCCGGTGGAGCCTCTACCATGGTGCGGGTAGGGCGCCCTCGCGCGCTGCCCGCCATGACCGCGATCGCGAATGAGGTCGACCAGTGCCGTTCCTGAACCGTCTGCTCCGTGCCGGTGAGACGAAGCTGGTGAAACGGCTCAGCCGGATCGCCGCGCACGTCGACACGCTCGAGCCGGACGTGCAGGCGCTTTCCGACGACGAGTTGCGGGCCAGGACCCAGGAGTTCCGGGACCGGTACGTCGCGGGGGAGAGCCTCGACGAGCTGCTGCCCGAGACCTTCGCGGTCGCCCGCGAGGGTGCGGTCCGCACGATCGGCCAGCGGCATTTCTCGGTGCAGGTCATGGGTGGGGTCGCGCTGCACCTGGGCAACGTCGCGGAGATGAGGACCGGTGAGGGCAAGACGCTCACCTGTGTGCTGCCCGCCTATCTCAACGCGATCGCCGGCAAGGGCGTGCACATCGTCACTGTGAACGACTACCTGGCCAAGCGTGACGCCGAGAACATGGGCCGTATCCACCGCTTTCTCGGCCTCTCGGTCGGGGTGATCCTCTCGGAGATGTCGCCCGCGCAGCGCCGCGAGCAGTACGCCGCCGACATCACCTACGGCACGAACAACGAGTTCGGCTTCGACTACCTGCGCGACAACATGGCGTGGAACGCCGCCGACCTGGTGCAGCGCGGCCACCACTTCGCGATCGTCGACGAGGCCGACTCCATCCTCATCGACGAGGCCCGCACCCCACTGATCATCTCCGGGCCTGCCGAGCAGAGCGCGCGCTGGTACCAGGAGTTCGCCCGGATGGGCCCGATGCTCGAACGCGACGTCCACTACGAGGTCGACGAGCGCAAGCGCACCATCGGCGTCACCGAGCAGGGCGTCGCGCTGGTCGAGGACCAGCTCGGCATCGACAACCTTTATGAGGCCGCGAACACCCCACTGGTCGGCTACCTGAACAACGCCATCAAGGTCAAGGAGCTGTTCAAGAAGGACAAGGACTACATCGTCCGGGACGGCCAGGTCTTCATCGTCGACGAGTTCACCGGCCGGGTCCTGGCCGGTCGGCGCTACAACGAGGGCTTGCACCAGGCGATCGAGGCCAAGGAGGGGGTGGAGGTCCAGGCGGAGAACCAGACGCTGGCCACCATCACCCTGCAGAACTTCTTCCGGCTCTACGACAAGCTCGCCGGGATGACCGGTACCGCCATGACGGAGGAGGCGGAGCTGTACCAGATCTACAAGCTCCGCGTCGCCGTGATCCCGACCAACCGGCCGATGGTCCGCACCGACCAGGCCGACCAGATCTACAAGACCGAGCCCGCCAAGTTCGACGCGGTGGCGGCGGACATCGCCGAGAAGCACCACAAGGGCCAGCCCGTGCTGGTCGGCACGACGAGCGTGGAGAAGTCGGAGTACCTCGCCACGCTGCTCGTGGCGCTGCAGGTGCCGCACGAGGTGCTCAACGCCAAGCAGCACGAGCGGGAGGCCGCGATCGTCGCGCAGGCCGGCCACGCGGGCGCCGTCACCGTTGCGACGAACATGGCAGGCCGGGGCACCGACATCGTGCTCGGCGGCAACCCCGAGTTCCTCGCCGACGTCGAGCTGCGCCGCCGCGGGCTCGATCCGGTGGAGTCCCGGGAGGAGTACGAGTCCGCCTGGGACGGCGTGCTCGTGCAGATGAAGGAGCAGGTCGCGGCCGAGGCCGAGGAGGTCAAAGCGGTGGGCGGGCTGTATGTGCTGGGCACCGAGCGGCACGAGTCGCGGCGCATCGACAACCAGCTGCGCGGCCGGTCGGGTCGGCAGGGCGACCCCGGCGAGTCGCGGTTCTACCTCTCCCTGGGCGACGACCTGATGCGCCGGTTCAACGGCCAGCTGGTCGAGTCGATCATGAACCGGTTCAACCTGCCCGACGACGTGCCGATCGAGGCCGGCATGGTCACCAAGGCCATCCGGTCCGCGCAGACCCAGGTCGAGCAGCAGAACTTCGAGATCCGCAAGAACGTCCTCAAGTACGACGAGGTGCTCAACAAGCAGCGGACCGTCGTCTACGACGAGCGGCGCCGGGTGCTCGCCGGCGAGGACGTCCAGGAGCAGGTCCGCACCATGCTCGCCGACGTCGTCAAGGCCTACGTCGACGGCGCCACCGCCGAGGGCTACGCCGAGGACTGGGACCTCGACAAGCTGTGGACGGCGCTCGGGATGCTCTACCCGGTCTCGATCCGCTGGCAGAACCTGGTCGAGGGCGACGAGGACGACGGTCACGGCGAGCTCAGCCGCGAGAAGGTCACCGAGGCGGTCCTCGCCGACGCGGAGCGGTCCTATGCCGCCCGCGAGGCCGAGATGGACGCCGTCATCGGGGGCCAGGGCGGGATGCGCGAGCTCGAGCGCCAGGTGTTGCTGCAGGTCATGGACCGCAAGTGGCGCGAGCACCTCTACGAGATGGACTACCTCAAGGAGGGCATCGGGCTGCGGGCGATGGCCCAGCGCGACCCACTGATCGAGTACCAGCGCGAGGGCTACGACATGTTCGTCTCGATGCTCGAGGGCATCAAGGAGGAGACGGTCGGGCACCTGTTCAGCGTGCGCGTGCAGGTCGCTGAGCCGGTACCGGACGCGCAGGCGGTCCCGGTCGGGAACGGCCAGGTGCCGGACGCGCAGGCGGTGCCTGCCGGGAACGGCCAGGCTCCCCCCGAGTCTGCGCCGGCCGAGTCTGCGCCGGCCGCTGTCGTCCCGGTCGCTGCCTGCCCCGCACCTGCCGTCGCGCCCGGATCCGTACCTGTCGCCGCGCCCGCCGCCGCGGCCAACGGCGCCAGGGGTTCGAACCGGCGGCGTAACCGGCACGCGCAGCCCGCGGAGGAGCCGGCGGAGACCACTTCGGTGCTGCCGGCTACCTTCAGCCGCGGTCCGCAGCAGGACCTGCAGTACAGCGGCCCGACCGTCGACGGCGGGCAGACCACCTCGTCCAAGGCCCGTCCGAGCGGCAAGCGTGGCTCCGGACAGGGCAACCGCGCCGAGCGCCGCCAGGCCGACAAGGCCCGCCGCCGCGGACAGTGAGCCCTCAAGAAACCGCACTTCGGAGCCACCCTGCTGCTCAGCGGGTGCCGTGAGCAGCAGGGTGGCTCCGAAGTGCGGTCAGCCCAGCCGGAACGCGGTACAGCGCCAGCCACCGTCGTGGAGTTCGAACCGGGCGGCTACGGCTCTGATCCGGCCGCAGAGCTGGCATACCGCCGCGATCTCGGCGGCACCGGGGCGCGGTTGGTCCAGGCGCATCGACCGCAACCGGGCTGCCGGTGCGTGCGCCACGGCCGGCCGGTGCGCGGCCGCCGCGGCGACGTAGCGGCCCACCGAGGGTTCGACGAGCTCGGCCAGATGTGCGGGCGGCCGCCTGCCATCGAGCACCTCCAGGGTGAGCCGCAACGCCTGCTGGGCGCACCGCCGGACCACCTCGTCCTCGATCGTGCGCTGTACCGGCAGCTCCCGCGGTGCGCGCGGTGGTGGCGGCGGCGGTGGGGTGACGACGAGTGCGAGTTGCACCGTGGCCGCCTCGGTGTCGGGTTCGTAGCGCAGCCGGCGCATCTGGGGGACTGGTGGTGCGGCGAGGCCGACGGTGGGCGTCATGGCCGCAGCGTGCGACAGGTGTCCGAACGCGACGGGCGTTTCACAGCCGTACGCCCAAAAACCATCAGTTGACATATTATATGGGGGTATATGCTTAGTCGCGTGACGACGACAGCGCAGCGCTTCTTCGAGGCCGATCCGGAGCACATGCCGCTGGGCAAGCTCGTGTCCTGGACCGGCGGGGCGCTGGCCCGGTACTACCAGCGCACGGTGGCCGGGCACGGGCTGACCTCGACCTCGATCGGCGTGCTCGGCGTGCTCGGGCACCGCGACGGGCTGTCCCACCGCGAACTCGCTGGACATCTCGGGGTCACCCCGGCCACGCTGACCCCGGTGGTCGACGTGCTGGAGGCCGCCGGGGAGCTGCGGCGCGACCGCGACCCCGACGACCGGCGGGTGGTCCGGTTGTCGATCACGCAGGTCGGCCGCGAGCGCATGGTGGAAGCGTTCGCCTGTGTCGCGGCCACCTTCCGGGACCGGATGCCGCATCCGCCGCCCGAGGAGGACCAGGTCATCCGGCGTTACCTGCTGGCGGTGCTGGCCGCGGTCACCGAGGACGACGACGAGGGGAGACGTGATGGGTGAACCAGCTGTCGAGGTGCACGAGCTGGTGAAGCGCTACCCGAAGAGCCCGGGCAACGCGGTGGACGGGCTGTCGTTCACCGTCGGGCGCGGCGAGGTGTTCGGACTGCTGGGGCCGAACGGTGCCGGCAAGACCACCACCGTCGGGGTGCTCACCACCCGGGTGCTGCCCACCTCGGGCAGCGCCAGGGTCGCGGGTCTGGACGTCATCGCCGATGCGGTGGCGGTGCGGTCGCGGCTCGCCGTCGTCCCGCAGCGGGTGAACCTGGACCGCTCGCTGTCGGTCCGTGACAACCTCATTTACCACGCCGCGTATCACGGCGTCGGGCGCGCCGAGCGCAAGCGGCGGGCCGACGCGATGCTGGAGCGGATGGGGTTGGCCGACAAGCCGAAGGCCCTGATCGACACCCTGTCCGGCGGTCAGAACCAGCGGCTGATGATCGCCCGGGGATTGATGCACCGTCCCGAGGTGCTGTTCCTCGACGAGCCCTCGACCGGGCTCGACCCGCAGGCCCGGCTGTTCGTGCACGACCAGGTGCGCGAGCTCAAGAACGAGGGCGTGACGATCGTGCTCACCACCCACGACATGGACGAGGCCGAGAAGCTGTCGGACCGGGTCGGTGTCGTCGACCACGGCAGGCTCCTCACCCTCGACACCCCGGCCGGGTTGATCCGTTCGCTGCCCGGCAGCGGCACCGTGGAGGTCACGGTCGTGCCCGGGCACAGCGGGGTCGACGCGCTGGTCGCCGCGTTGGGCGAGCTGCCGGGCGTGGCGCGGGTCGAGCCGGTCGCTCCGCCGGGCGCGGGGGCGCCTGGCCCGGCGGGCGCGCTGCCGGCGTGGCCGGGCGCGCCCGGCGGGGCCGCCGTCCCGCCCGCCCCCGCGACCACGGCCGGTGGGGTTCGGCTGCGGCTCTACGTCGACGCGGACCCGGCGACCCTGCTCGGGCCGGTGGTCACACTGCTCGGCGCGCGAGATGCCCAGGTCAGTGACCTGTCACTGGGCGAGCCGAGCCTTGAGGACGTGTTCATCTCACTGACCGGGAGGGAACTGCGATGACCGACACCATGGCGCGCACCACCGAGGCGCGCCCGTCCGGCCCCGCCACGGCGCCCGCGCGCCTGGGCCCGGGACGGGCCTTCCTCGCCGTGCTCGGCCGGGACCTGTTCGTCACCGGCAAGGAGCTGCCCGCCTTCCTGGCCCAGGTGCTGATCCAGCCGTTCTTCTTCCTGCTGGTCTTCGTCGTGGTGCTCGGCCGTAGCGGTTTCGTCTCGCCCGAGTACGGCTCGATCATGCTGCCCGGGCTGCTCGCGCTCAACGCCGTGTTCGCCGCGCTGCAGGCCGTTGCGTTCCCGCTGGTGTTCGAGTTCTCCTGGTCCAGGGAGATCGAGGACCGGCTGCTCGCACCGATGCCGATCTCGCTGGTGGCGTTGGAGAAAATCGTGTTCGCGGCGTTGCGCGGGATCGTCGCGAGCCTGCTCATGGTGCCGATCGGGCTGGTGATGATCGCCGTGTCGTGGCCGTCCTCGGGTCTCGCGCCCGCGCTACTGATGATCGTCCTCGGCGCGGTGCTCGGTGCCACCATGGGCATGGTCATCGGCACCGCGGTGACTCCGCGGCGGATCAACATCGTGTTCGCGGTGATCTTCACGCCGTTGCTGTTCACCGGCTCGGTGCAGTACCCGTGGACGACGCTGGGCGACCTGCGCTGGTTCCAGGTGCTGTCCGCGCTCAACCCGCTCACCTACGTCAGTGAGGGACTCCGGGCGTCGCTGGTGCCACAGGTGCCGCATCTGCCGTTCTGGCTCTGCGTGCTCGTCGCCGCGGCCGCGAGCGGTCTGCTTGCGTTGCTGGGCATCAAGGGCTTCCTCCGTCGCGCCCTCGACTAACCGGCCGGCGATTGCAGGAAAGCCACTTTCATGCAACGTCGTTGCGGGAAAGTGGCTTTCCTGCCCGCCTGGCCCCGACGCGATGTGCTGATGCCGGGTCGGTGCGCTCAGCGCTGCTGGTCCTCCGGCGGCAGGTGGCCCTGGGTCGCGGGGACGTCGACCTGCGGGCCGCCCGGGACCTCCGGCATCGGCTCGGCGCCCTGCGCCGGTGTCTCCGGGACGGCCTCCGGCGGGGCGGCGGTGGTGTCCCCCTCGCCGGTCGCGCCCTTCGCCTTCCCGGCCAGGCCCTCGATCTGGTCGTCGTGGCCGGCGTACCGGCCCTTGGCGGCCTCGCCCGCCTTGTCCAGCGCCTGGTCGACCTTGTCGTCGTGCTGGTCGAGCATGTCCTTCGCCTTGTCCATGAAACCCATCCCGCCACCATGGACCCGAAGGGCCGGGCCCGCAGCTCGGAGCTCACCCGTACGGGCGAAGGCGGACGTGCGCCGGACGCAGCTCGTCGACGCTGTTGACGCCGATGAGCTGCAGCGTCCGGCGGATCTCGGCGGTGAGGATCTCGACGGCCTTGGCCACCCCGCGCTGCCCACCCGCCATCAGCCCGTACAGGTAGGCACGGCCGACGAGTGCCGCGCGGGCGCCGAGCGCGACCGCGGCGACGATGTCGGCGCCGTGCATGATCCCGGTGTCGACCAGCACCTCGGCGCGGTCACCGACGGCCTGGGTGACCGGCTCGACCAGCTCGATCGGCACCGGGGCGCGGTCGAGCTGGCGGCCTCCGTGGTTGGACAGCAGCACCGCGTCGGCGCCGGCCTGCACCATGCGCCGCGCGTCGTCGATGCTCTGGATGCCCTTGACCACCAGCGTGCCCGGCCAGGTCCCGCGAAGCCAGTCGAAGTCGTCCATGCTCAGCGCCGGGTCGAACACCCGGTTGATCAGGTCGGCAACGGTGCCGTCGGTGGCGGCGAGGGTGGCGAAGGTCAGCGGCTCGGTGGTGAGCAGGTTGAACCACCAGTGCGGGTGCCGCGCCCCGTCGAGGAACGTCGACAGTGACAGCGCAGGGGGGATCGTCAGCCCGTTGCGCACGTCACGCAGCCGGGCCCCGCCCACCGGGGTGTCGACGGTGAGCATGAGGGTGTCGTAGCCGGCGTCGGCGGCGCGCTGCACGAGGTCCTTGCCCAGGCGGCGATCACGCCACAGGTAGAGCTGGAACCACCTGCGGGCGTGCGGGGCGGCGGCGGCGACCTCCTCGATCGTCGTGGTGCCCATCGTCGAGAGCGTGTACGGGATGCCGACCCGCTCGGCGACGGTGGCGACCGCGCGTTCGCCCTCGTGGTTCATCATCCGGGTGAACCCGGTGGGAGCGAACGCGAACGGCAGGGTCGCGCGCTTGCCCAGGATGGTCCGGGAGGTGTCGACGGTGGAGACGTCGCGCAGCACGGACGGGATGAACTCGAGCCGGGAGAACGCGTCGCGGGCCCGGTGGAGGCTCAGCTCGCCGTCGGCGGCGCCGTCGGTGTAGTCGAACACGGCGCGTGGGGTGCGACGCCGGGCGATCGACCGCAGGTCGGCGATGCTGGCGGCACGGGCGAGCCTGCGCTCGGTGGGGTCGGCGATGACCGGGGCCGGCCGCAGGAGCGGGCGGAGCTCCGCGGGACGGGGGAACCGGCGCTGCACCATCCCGCCACGATAGGCACGCTTCACGCCGGGATGCCACGCGCCGCCCGACCGTAGGATCATGCACATGGCGCCCCGGCTCTCCGCCCTCGACGCGTCCTTCCTCTACCTGGAGCAGGCGACGACGCCGATGCACGTGGGTGGGGTGGCCGTTTTCCACCGGTCCGAGCACGGGTTCGACTACGACCGGCTCGTCGAGCTGGTCGAGCAGCGGATCGCCCTGGTGCCGCGGTACCGGCAGAAGGTGCGCCACGTCCCGGGCAACCTTGCGCGTCCGGTGTGGGTCGACGACCCCGACTTCGACGTCACCTACCACGTCCGGCGCTCCGCGCTGCCCAGGCCCGGCTCCGAGGACGCGCTCACCGAGCTCGTCGCCAGGCTGATGTCGCGCCCGCTCGACCACACCCGCCCGCTCTGGGAGATGTACCTCGTCGAAGGGTTGGCTCAGAGCCGCACGGCGGTGATCACCAAGACGCACCAGGCGATGGTCGACGGGAGCAGCGCCATCGACATCGGTCAGGTCATCTTCGACGTCACCCCCGACCCCGCTGTGACCCCCGGGGAGCTGTGGATGCCCCGCCCGGAACCGAGCGACGGGCGCCTCGTGTGTGACGCCGTCGGGGAGCTGGTGGCGCGCCCGGTCGAGCTGGTGGACAACGTGCGGGTGGCCACGACCGACGTGATCGCCACGGCGGGCAAGGTCGTCGGGGTGATCGGGACCCTGCTCACGATGGCGACGGCCGGCCGTCGCGCCCCCGGCACCCCGCTCAACGTCGACATCTCCAGCCGGCGCCGGTTCGCCGTCGCCCGCACCGGGTTGGAGTCCTACCGGCGGATCCGCACCGCGCACGGCTGCACGGTCAACGACGTCGCACTCAGCGTGGTCGCCGGCGCGCTGCGCAGCTGGCTGCTGTCGCGCGGCGAGCCGGTCATGGCGTCGCTGCGGGCGCTGGTGCCGCTGTCGGTGCGCGGCGAGGCCGACGTGCCGAGCACGGTCGCCGCGGGCTCGCCGGGCAACCGGGTGTCCTCGTTCCTGGTCGATCTGCCGGTGGGTGAACCGAGCCCGGTGGTGCGCCTGCACCAGGTGAGGCATGCGATGGGTGAGCACACCTCGACCGGGCGCTCCGTCGGCGCGGACACCCTGGTCCGGATCGGCGGGTTCGCGCCGCCTACCCTGCATGCCCTGGGGGCCCGCGCGGCGAGCGGGTTCTCCAAGCACATCTTCAACTTGGTGGTGACGAACGTGCCGGGACCACAGTTCCCGCTCTACGCGGCGGGTGCGCGCATGCTCGAGATGTTCCCCGTGGTGCCGCTGGCGAAGGGTCAGGCCCTGGCGATCGGGCTGACCAGCTACGACGGCGGGGTCTACTACGGCTTCAATGGCGACCGGGACGCGATGTCCGACCTCGACGTGCTCGCCACCCTGGTCGGCGAGTCGCTGGATGAGCTGCTCGCGACGGCGGGCTGAGGGCCATGCGGATCTACCTGCCCGGCACCTGGCCGATGCTGGCACGGCTGGTGAAGACCGGCCGCTTCGACCCGATCGGTGGCACCGGCTTCGCGCTCACCCCGCGGCTGCGCGAGGCCTACACCGCGGGCGACGACGAGGAGCTCTCCTACGCCGCGATGAACGAGGCGGCGCGGGCGTCGCTGCGGTTGCTCGGTGTGGAGTTCGGCCTCGGTGAGGACGCCGTCCCGGCCCGGCGGGTGGTCGTCTCCGCCGACGTCGAGGACGTCACGCTCCGGCCGGACCTCGACGACGGTGCGGTGCGGGTCGTCGGTTCCGTGCCGCTCGACGCGATCGCCGCCGTGCACGTGGACACCGCGGAGGCCGAGCACGCGGTGCGCCAGGCCGCCGGGGCGGTCGACGCCGCCGACCTGGGCGACCTGGACGCCGAGTTCCTCGTCGGCGAGGCCGAGGACCACGAGCTGGCCTGGTACAACCCGACGGAGATCGCATTCCTGGTCGAGCTGGGCTGATTCACCTACCTCAGGTAAGCGCTCCCGCAGAGCTCCCGGGTGGTTCCTGGTACGAATGGTGACCATGAACCGTCGTCGAGTGCTCGTCCTCGCGCTTGCGGCCGTGACCGCGCTGCTGGTGGGATGCGGTGGTGGTGCGCAGCCGGCGAGCACTCCCGCCTCGTTCCCCGCCAGCCCGCGCCGGTTGCCCGAGCCGCTGCCCCCGCCTGCCGAGCCGGCGGTCTCCCCGCCGGTGAGCGTCGCGCCGGCCGGACGGGTGGTGCCGGTGGGATCGGCGCCGGAAGGGATCGTGGCCGATCCGGTCACCCGGATCGTCGCGGTGGGCGTGCGCGGCCCCGACCAGCTGACCCTGCTGAACGCCGACACCGGGCAGGTGAGCGGGCAGGTGCCGCTGCCGGGTGTGTTGCGCCACCTGCAGCTGGCCGGGCCGGGTGGGCCGGTGCTGGTTCCCGACGAGAGCTCGAACTCGCTGCTGCAGGTGGCCCTGCCGGCCGGACCGGTCCGGTCCCAGGTGCTGACGGGGATCAGCCCGCACGACGCGAACCAGGCCCCGAACGGCACGATCTTCGTCGCCAACGAGGGTGGTGGCACGGTGGTGGCCGTGCGCGACAACCAGGTCGTGCACACCTTCACCGACGTCACCCAGCCCGCCGGCCTGGCGCACGTCGGCAACGTCGTCGGGCTACTCGACGTCCGCGAGAACACCCTGACCTTCTACGACGCGACCACCCTCACCCCGATCACCGAACTGGCCGCGGGCAGCGGGCCGACCCACGTCGTCGCCGACAAGCATGGCCGCATGATCGTCGCGGACACCAGGGGTGGGGCGATCCTGGTCTACGCGCCCGCGCCCCAGGCCGGCCAGCTCGCCGCGGTCGCGCTGCCCGGCCAGCCCTACGGCATCACCTACGACCCAGAGCGCGACCGGTTCTGGGTGACCGTGACCGCGGCCAACCAGGTCGTCGGCTACGACATGAGCCAGCCCACCCCCCGCGAGGTCGCCCGGATCCCGACCGTACGCCAGCCCGACACCGTCGCGGTGGACCCGCTGACCGGCCGGCTGTTCGTCACCGGCACCGCCGAGGGCACCGTGGAGATCATCGATCCCTGAGCGCTCGGACTGTCCGTGTTGTGGCGGCCCGGCCCGGCCCGCTGTTCACCGGCAGCGGCTCTGCTCATGATCAGCGTCTGGGAGCCGGGAGCAGCGGAAACCCCGGTTCCGGGCTCCCGAACGTCGATCACCCGAGTGGAAGACCGGCGAGCTCGACTGCGGGATGCTGGTCCGGTGGCCTCCCGACGTCCGACGGGTCAGCACCGGGCGCTCTCCGACGCCGGGCGCGCCGCTGCGCTGCGGGTGGCTGGCGAGCTGGGGCTGCCGACGACCGACCCGCGCGTGCTCTCCGAGCGGGGCAACCTGCTGGTGCACCTCGCGCCCGCCCCGGTTCTTGCCCGGGTCGCGACGCTGACCGCATGGACTCGGCGCGACCCCGCGGCCTGGCTGGCCCGCGAGGTTGCCGTCGCCGGCTGGGCGGCAGCCCGGGGTGGGCCGGTCGTCGCGCCGTCGGCGCTGGTGCCGCCGGGCCCACATCACGCCGGAGGGTTCGTTCTCACGTTCTGGGAGCACCGGGTGACCGTCCCCCGGCGCGCCCATGGGACCGAGCTCGGCGCGGCGCTGGCCCGGCTGCACATCGCGGCCGACGGTCACCCGGGGTTGCCGTGGCTCGCCCCGGTCCGTGAACAGGTCGACGACGCACTGCACGCACTGGAACGTGACCGGGTACTCGCCGGGGACCTGCTCGTCGCGCTGCAGGCCCGGCACGCCGACGTGCTGGCCGGCCTGGCGGGTGCGGGCTCGGCCGACATCGTGCTGCACGGCGACGCGCACGCCGGCAACCTGCTGTGCTGCGCCGGACCCGGTGGCGCCGATGAGTGGCTCTGGTCCGATCTGGAGGAGACCTGCACCGGGCCACCCGAATGGGACCTGGCCGTACTGGCGGGCGGGCCGGGCGCCGACGCGACCGCGGTGCTGGCCGGCTACGCCGAAGTGGCCGGTCGTCCGATACCTCGCCCCGCCGAGCTCGCCCCGTTCCGCCGGGCCCGGGAACTGGAGGCCGCGGTGTGGCTGCTCGCGATGGCACACCTGCATCCCGAGCGTTATCGCGCACTCGCGGCGGAACGGCTCGCGGCGTTGCGCCTGACGAGCTAGCGCAGAATCTCGGAGTCAACTCACCCCCGCGCGTCGGGTGCCGCGAGCCGAGGGAGCACTGCTCAACTAGCCCGAGTTTCCCGGTTAGTTGGATCTTGAGTCTGGAACGATGACGCGGTCGAGGTGCTGAGCTGCGGTTTCTCGGCGTGTCGACTGGTGTTGGATCTTGTAATTGTCTATGACCTAAAGCGTGGCGAGCTTGTACAA
>JBBSGM010000040.1:0-29651 GCA_038254065.1 Mycobacteriales bacterium
CCGTGGCGACAGGCGGGCGGCGGTCACCACGGCCGCACGTGAGAGGGTAGCGGCCGTGCGCAGGCGAGTGGGACGGGTCGCGGTGGCCGTTGCGGTCGTCGGCGCGGTGGTCGGCGGGTGTGGCAGCGGCCCGAGCCAGGTGGGGTCCGCGGTGATCATCGGATCGGACTCGGTGTCGCTGGCGCAGGTGCAGTCCCGGATCGACGTCGCGCTCGCCAAGACCGGCACGGTCTCCCAGCTCGCCGGGCGCGGCGTCGGTCCCGCCGACATCGCCCGCGACGTGGTGTCCCGCGCCGTCCTGCACGATCTGCTGGCGCGCACCGCGGTCACCGAGGGGATCACCGTCGGCGACGCCCAGGTCGACGCCACGTTCGCCGCGAACGGCGGCGCCGACGCCGTGGTGGCGTCGTCGCTGTCGGACCTGCCGGCGCTGCGCGAGCGGGTCCGTGACCAGCTCGTCGCGATCGAGCTCGCCAAGCGTGCCGTCGACCGGCTCGCCGTCGTCGTCGACGTGGCGGCCGCCACCTCGCGCTCGGACGCCGAGGCGAAGGCCCGCACGGTCGCCGCGGGCGGGCCGGGCGCCGACGCGGTCTTCGCGGGCAACAATGCCGAGCGCAACCTGCCCTTGCGCGCGTCCAGCGATCCGAAGGCGGCCACGATGGCGCTGTTCGGCACGCCCGCGGGGCAGATCCTGGTGTTCCAGCCCGCCCCGAACCGGAGCGGCTGGATCGTGCTGCGAGTGGTCCAGCGCAGCACCGACGCGCCGCCTGCCGGGCCTTCGGCCGTCCCCCAGATCGACGAGGCGACCCTGGGCCTGATCGGCGAGCGGCTGCTGCAGCCACTGTCCGAGCAGCTCGGGGTGCGGGTCAACCCGCGCTACGGGGTGTGGGACCCGATCTCGATGCGGGTGGTCGCCGACGGCCAGCAGACCGGGTTCATCCGCACTCCCGCGGCGGCCGGCTGAGGTGCCCTGCATCGTTGTCGTGCTGTCCCCGCGGCTGGGCGGTGTGCTGCCCGTGGCGGCGCTGCCCGCGTTGCGCGGCGCCGCCGTCGTACTGGCCGACCCGACCGTCCCCGCCGAACTGGCCGCGGCTGCGGGTGCGCAACCGCTGGCCGGTGAGCCGCCCGCGGACGCCGTGCTGCTCACCGCCGACCCGGTGCGGGTGCCCGAGGACGCCGAGGTGATCACGACTCCGGAGCCGGCCGGGATCGCGCTCCTGCACGCCGTCGCGGTGCTGGACCGGCTGCGCTCGCCCGGCGGCTGCCCGTGGGATGCCGAGCAGACCCACGCGTCGCTGCTGCAGTACCTGGTGGAGGAGTGCTACGAGCTCTACCAGGCGATCGAGGACGGCGACCGGCCGGCGATGCGCGAGGAGCTCGGTGACGTGCTGCTGCAGGTGCTGTTCCACGCCAGGGTGGCGGCCGAGGACGCGGGCCTGCCCTTCGACGTCGACGACGTGGCAGCCGAGCTGGTCGCGAAGCTCGTCGGGCGCCACCCGCACGTGTTCGCCCCAGCAGGGACCGGCACCGCCGAGCGCATCGACACCGCGACGCGGCAGGAGCACCGCTGGGAGGAGCTCAAGCGCGCCGAGAAACAACGCGACTCCGGCGTCGACGGGGTGCCGCTCGGCCAGCCCGCCGTCGCGCTGGCCGCGAAGCTCACCAGCCGGGCTTCCCGCGCCGGGTTGCCGCCCGCGCTGCTGCCCAGCGGCCCAGGGGTGGGTGAGCAGCTGTTCGCGCTGGCCGCGCAGGCCACGCTCGCCGGCGTCGACCCGGAGGCGGAGCTGCGCCGGGCGGCCCGCCGGTTCGCCGAGGCGGTCCGGGCCGCGGAGCGCGCGGCCCGTGACGCCGGTCTCGACCCGCACGCGCTCGACGCCGTGGCCTGGCACCACCACTGGCCCGCGAGTCGCGGTGGTTGTGCGACCGAGTCGGGCTGAACCGCTCCGCGAGTCGCGGTGGTTGTGCGACCGAGTTGGGCTGTCTGTGCGACCGAGTCGGGCTGAACCGCCCGCAAGTTCGCACGACGGGTCAGCGGCCGGTGAGACGCTCCACGACTGGGGCCAAGTGCTCGAGGAACGCGGCGTTGACGCTGAGATAGGAGACACCGAAGGCGTCACGGCGGCGCTGCAACTCGTCAACCATCTGCTGCGTGTTGCCGCGCAGCATGGTCAGTGAGTCGTGTGCGACCAGGGTGGGCGCGTCGACGCCGATGAACTGCTCGGTCCACGGCGGGACCTGGTCGCCGACTACGAACAGGTTCATCGCAAGCTCGATCTCCGCGGCCCGGTCCCCGGCGTGCGCGCAGGTCGGCGACCATCGCCGCGACCTCGTCGCGAGTGGCCAGTGGGTGGGCGGCGAGGGTGATGATGTCGGCGGTGGCGGCGGCGAGAGCGCGGGCCTTGGGACCGCCGGCGGCGATCAGCACCGGGGTGTGCTGTTCGCCGTCGAGCTCGCGGAGGTGATCGATGGTCTGGGCGAGCCGGGCGAGGCGCTCGGCCGCGGATCCGTAGGGCAGGCCCAGCTGCTGCGCGGACTGGCGCACAGCCGGTATCCCGGTGCCGATGCCCAGTTCGAAGCGACCCTCGGTGAGCACGGACAGACTGTGCGCCTCCCACGCCGCGGAGCGGGCCGGGCGCAGCGGGCTCGCCCAGGACGAACGTCCCGATCCGAAGGCCGGTCACTCCCGCGGCGACGGCCAGTGCCGGGAACGGCGCGAGCAGTTGCAGCCCGTCGGGCATCAGCAGGATGGAGTAGCCGAGCTCGGCTACCCGCTGCGCGGTCGATCGCCAGGCCTTGGCACCGTCCTGCGGGGCGGCCACCACGCCGAATCGAAACGTTCGATCCTGCATCTGCTCACTCTCCTGCCTTCACCAGCGAAGCGGGATCCTGGTGGACGTCCGACGGTTCGGGGCTCGGCCGAAGGAGTCAGAGCAGCCACCGCAGTGCCTTGCGGACCGTGCCACACCGCGTCGACCCCCGGTCGATCTGAGCACCCGCATCGTCTCGACGCTAGTCCTGTTCGTCGAGCACGCCGTGCACACGACATCGTCACCCTCGCCGCGAACGCCCGCGGATTCATTCCGGGGCAGACTGGGCATGACGCTGGAGGCGACCATGACCGAGATCAACGACGAGTTGTCCTTCGAGTACGCAATGGCACGGCGACAACGCCCGGCCGCCGACTACGAGGAGATCGCCGAGCGGATCACCGACCGGCTCAGCGACGAACAGCGCCTCCTCCTGGCCGCCGACGCGTTGGTCTGGGCCGACGAGCTCGCGGATCGTCGGCAGCTTGCGCTGCGGGCGGTCCGGAACTTTGTGCTGGCGATCGAGTCCGCCCCGGATGTGGACGCCTGATCCGCGCATCCCGGGGCCCATCAGTCCGACCCGGTCGCACGGATAGCGCGACCCGGTCGCACGGATAGCGCGACTCACGGGGGCAGTACGCGCCGGATCAGGCGGGTTCGCCACGCCCGACGGCGATCCGGGCCAGCACCTCGCCCAGCGCCTCCTGGTACTCCGGGCGCGGGTCCATCGCGGCGGCCATCTTCAGCTGCGCCTGCGCCTCGGCCAACCTGCCCTGTCGGTGCAGTGCCTTGCCCAGCGCGAACCGGGCGTAATGGTCGGACGGATCGAGGTCGAGCACCTTCCCGAACGACTCCTCGGCCCGGCGCAGCTGCGCGGAGTCGAGGTAGGCGCGACCGGCGAGCAGGTGTACCGATGCGTGGTCGGGCTCGCTGTCCAGTACCGGCCCGAGCGCCTGCAGGGCGTCGAGCGGACGCCGGTCGGCGAGCAGCATCTCGGCGCGCCGGAACGACGCGACGACGTCGTGGGACCTCGGCTGGCTCGTCATGGTCGTTCCTACGTTAGGTGCCCCCGAGGCGATCCGCGAGGGGTTGACAGCGGGCTTCACGGCGGTGCGAGTTCTTGCACGGGATCCTGAGCCGCGCCGGTTACGCTGTGGAACCAGATCCACAGGATCATTCGCTGGACGGGAGCACTGGTGGCGGTCATCGAGCAGGTCGGAGCCCGCGAGATCCTCGACTCGCGCGGCAACCCGACGGTCGAGGTCGAGGTCGCGCTCGACGACGGGACCCTTGCCAGGGCGGCGGTGCCCTCCGGCGCGTCGACCGGCGAGCACGAGGCCGTCGAGCTGCGCGACGGCGACCCGTCGCGCTACTCGGGCAAAGGCGTCGAGAAGGCCGTCGCCGCGGTGCTCGACGAGATCGGGCCAGAGCTCACCGGTATGGAGGCGGTCGACCAGCGGCTCGTCGACCAGCGCCTCGTCGACCTCGACGGCACCCCCGACAAGTCCCGACTCGGCGCCAATGCGCTGCTCGGGGTGTCACTGGCGGTGGCCAAGGCGGCGGCGGAGTCGTCCGGGTTGGAGCTGTTCCGTTACCTCGGCGGCCCGAACGCGCACGTGCTGCCGGTGCCGATGCTGAACATCCTCAACGGCGGCGCGCACGCCGACACGTCCGTCGACGTCCAGGAGTTCATGATCGCGCCGATCGGGGCCGAGTCGTTCCGGGAGGCGCTGCGCTGGGGGGTCGAGGTCTACCACGCGCTCAAGGCCGTGCTCAAGGAGAAGGGCCTGGCCACCGGACTCGGTGACGAAGGTGGTTTCGCGCCCGACCTCGCCGGTGGCACCATGGCGGCGCTCGACCTCATCGCGGGTGCCGTGGGCAAGGCCGGTTTCACACTGGGCCGCGACGTCGCGCTCGCCCTCGACGTGGCCGCCACCGAGTTCCATTCGGGGGGCACCTACCGCTACGAGGGCAGGGACCGGTCGGCCGCCGACCTCACCGCGGTCTACGCGGAGCTGGTCGCGAGCTACCCGTTGGTCTCCATCGAGGATCCGCTGTCCGAGGACGACTGGGACGGCTGGATCGCGCTCACCAGGTCGCTCGGCGACACGGTCCAGATCGTGGGCGACGACCTGTTCGTCACCAATCCGGATCGGCTCGAGGACGGCATCGCACGCGGCGCGGCGAACGCGCTGTTGGTGAAGGTCAACCAGATCGGCACGCTGTCCGAGACGCTCGACGCCGTCACCCTGGCGCACTCGTCGGGGTACCGCTGCATGATGAGCCACCGCTCCGGCGAGACCGAGGACACCACGATCGCCGACCTCGCCGTGGCCACCGGTTGCGGCCAGATCAAGACGGGAGCTCCCGCCCGTTCCGAGCGGGTGGCGAAGTACAACCAACTGCTGCGCATCGAGGAGGCCCTCGGCGACGCCGGCCGCTACGCGGGTGAGCTCGCCTTCCCGCGCTACTCGGTGCCGCAGCCCTGAGACCCGTGCCGGCGCCGGACGAGCGCACCCGGGCCCGCGGCGACCGGGCCCGCGGCGGCCGTGGAACCCCGCGGCCGGCACCTGCCGGGTGTCGCACCCGCGGGCCGCGGCTGACCCGTACCCCGTCGCGCGCGGGCGACATGGTCGCGGCGACGACGGGGCTGTTCGGGTTGTTGTCCACCCGGCGCGCGGCGGTTCTCGCGCTCGTCGGGTGCGCGGTGGCGCTGACCGTCGCCGTGCCGCTGCGCAACTATGTGGCACAGCGCCAAGACCTGGCCGCGGTCTCCGAGCAGCAGCGGGCGTTGGCGGCCGAGGTCGACGAGCTGACCCGGCAGCGCGCGCGGCTGTCCGACCCCGAGCAGGTTGCCGCGGAGGCCCGATCCCGGCTTGGCTACGTCCGGCCCGGCGAGACGCCCTATGTCGTGCAGCTGCCGTCTCCGCCCGACACCGGCCCTGCTGCACAGCCGTTCGACGGTGTGCCCTGGTACCAACGGTTGTGGCGCGAGGTCAGCGCGGCGGGATCGCCGTGACCGCTCCCGGCCTGTCCATCGAAGATGCCGCCGCCGTCACCGCGCAGCTGGGTCGTCCGCCCCGCGCGGTCCGGGAGGTGGCGCACCGTTGCCCGTGCGGGTTGCCGTCGGTCGTGCAGACGGCGCCCCGGCTCGCCGACGGTACGCCGTTCCCGACGTTGTACTACCTGACCTGCGCGCGGCTCAACGCCCGGCTCGGCACGCTGGAGGCGCAGGGCCGGATGCGCGAGATGACCGACCGGCTCGCCGAGGATCCGGAGCTGGCCGCGGCCTACCGCCGGGCCCACGAGTCCTACCTGGCCGAGCGGGACTCGATCGAGCCGTTGGGCACCGACGTCAGCGCGGGCGGTATGCCCGACCGGGTCAAGTGCCTGCACGTGCACGTTGCGCACGCGCTGGCCCGCGGGCCCGCGGTGAACCCGTTCGGCGACGAGGCGCTCGCCGCTGTGGGGCCGTGGTGGTCCCCGGGCCCCTGCGCCTGACCCACCCGCGAGTCGGGGTATTCGTGCGATCGTGTCGGGCCAGTTGTGCGAGCGGACCAGTGGAGTCATGCCCGGGCCAGCCGAGTGGAGCGCCCGGAAGAGTCGGGTGGAGCGCCAGGAACGGTTGAGTGGAGCGTCAGGAAGGCCGCGACTCAGCCGCACGGATAGCGCGACTCAGCCGCACAGATGCCCCGACTCGCGGGTTTGGGCGGTGAGCTGCGGCGAGCCCGACCGCGTACCGTATGTGGCACTGGCCGAACGACGGGAGCGCGCATGCCGCGGGTGGCCGCCATCGACTGCGGGACCAACTCGATCCGGCTGCTCGTCGCGGATGTGACGACCAGCTCCGACGGTTCGGTCGCGTTGCGCGACGTGCACCGCGAGATGCGGATCGTCCGGCTCGGCCAGGACGTCGACGCCTCGGGCGTGCTCGCCCCGGAGGCGCTGGAACGTACCCGCGGCGCGCTCGTCGACTACACCGCCCTGCTGCGCCGCGAGGGCGCCGAGCGGGTCCGGATGGTCGCCACCTCCGCGACCCGCGACGCCGCCAACCGGGACGACTTCTTCGCCATGGTCCGCGACATCCTCGGTGCCGACGCCGAGGTGATCACCGGCGACGAGGAGGCGGAACTCTCGTTCGTCGGGGCGGTGGGCGACCTGGAACCCGAGGACGGCCCGTTCGTCGTCGTCGACGTGGGCGGCGGGTCGACCGAGCTCGTCGTCGGCTCGCTGACCGACGGTACGGCGACGGTGCACGCCGCCCGCTCGGTCGACGTCGGGTCCGTCCGGCTCACCGAGCGCTGCCTGCCCGGCGACCCGCCCGCCAAGGAGGACGTCGACGCCGCCCGCAAGGTGGCCGCCGGGATCCTCGACGAGGCGTTCGCCGCCGTCCCGGTCGAGGGCGTCCGGACCTGGGTCGGCGTCGCCGGCACCATCACCACGCTGTCCGGGATCGTCCAGGGCCTCGCCGAGTACGACCCCGACGCCGTGCACCTGTCCCGGCTCACCCGCGATGAGCTGCATCGCGTCGCCGGTCAGCTGCTGGGCATGTCCCGCGAGCAGCGGGCCCGGCTCGGCGCGCTGCACCCCGGCCGGGTGGACGTCATCGGTGCCGGCGCGCTGATCGTGGCCGTGCTGGCCGACGAGCTGCACTCCAGGGCCGGCGTCGACGAGCTGGTGGTCAGCGAGCACGACATCCTCGACGGCATCGCCCGCTCGATCCCATGACCCGCCCGGTTCCGGCGACGATCGAGGCGCTCGATACCGCCGTCGCCGACTGCCGGGCGTGCCCCCGGCTCGTCGCGTGGCGGGAGCGGGTGGCGGTGGCGAAGCGCGCGGCGTTCCGCGACCAGGAGTACTGGGCACGTCCGGTGCCCGGCTTCGGGCCGCCCGACGCGGCGCTGCTCATCGTCGGGTTGGCCCCGGCCGCACACGGCGGGAACCGGACCGGCCGGATGTTCACCGGTGACCGCTCCGGCGACGTGTTGTTCGCCGCGCTGCACGCCGTCGGACTGGCCAACCAGCCCACTGCGGTGCGCAAGGGCGACGGGCTGTCCCTGCGCGACACCCGGATCACCGCGCCGGTGCACTGCGCCCCGCCGGACAACAAGCCGACCACCGACGAACGCGACACCTGCCGTCGCTGGCTGACCGCGGAGCTCGCGCTGCTGGCCCCGACGGTGCGCGCGGTCGTCGTCCTCGGTGGGTTCGGGTGGCAGGCGCTGCTGCCGGTGCTCGCGACCAGCGGCTGGGCGGTGCCGCGCCCGCGCCCGCGGTTCGGCCACGGCGCGCGCGTCGAGCTGACCCCGGCCGCACCGGCCCGCAGACCGCTGCACGTCTTCGGCAGCTATCACGTCAGCCAGCAGAACACCTTCACCGGCCGGCTCACCCCCGCCATGCTGGAGGACGTGCTGAGCGCCGCGGCCGCCGTCGCCGGGATCGAGCCGGCGTAGGTGTCCGGCCACGTACGAACCTCGTGATGGGAATGGAACGGCGCCGCGATGGGAACATCAGGACATGGCGCGCAACACCAGGATCGTCGTGGTCGGCGGCGGCTACGTCGGCATGTACACCGCATTGCGGTTGCAGAAGAAGCTGCGCCGCGGCGAGGGCGCGGTGACCGTGATCAACCCGCAGCCCCAGATGACCTACCAGCCCTTCCTGCCCGAGGCTGCGGCCGGGTCGATCGAGCCCCGCCACGTCGTCGTGCCGCTGCGCAAGGTGTTGCGAAAGTGTCACCACCTCACCGGCCGGGTCACCGCGATCAATCACGCGGCCCACGAGCTCACCACGGAGCTGGCCGCGGGCCAGGTCACCACGATCGGCTACGACGTGCTCGTGGTGGCGCCCGGCTCGGTGGCCCGGGTGCTGCCGATCCCCGGCCTCGCCGAGTGCGGCATCTCGTTCAAGAGCGTCGGCGAGGCCATCTACCTGCGCAACCACGTGCTCTCCCGGCTCGACGCCGCGGCCACCACGACGGAGTCGGCGCTGCGCAGGCGGCTGCTGACCTTCCTCGTCGTCGGCGGCGGGTACGCCGGCGTCGAGGCGCTGGCCGAGCTCGCCGACATGGCCCGCTATGCGAGCCGCTACTACGAGAACATCAATCGCGAGGACATCCGCTGGGTGCTCGTCGAGGCGGCCAACCGGATCATGCCCGAGGTGGGCCCGAAGATGGGGCGTTACACCGTCGAGCGACTGCTCGACGCGGACATCGAGGTCAACCTCGACACCCGGGTGAAGACGATGGTCGGCGGGCACGTCGAGCTCGACGACGGCCAGTCCTTCGACACCGACACCATCATCTGGACCGCCGGGGTCAAGCCCAGCCCGATGCTGGAGAACACCGACCTGCCCCGCGACGTCCGCGGCCGGGTCGAGTGCACGGCGGAGCTGCAGGTCGTCGGGATGGCTGAGGTGTTCAGTGCCGGCGACTGCGCCTCGGTGCCCGACCTGTCCAAGGACGACCCACAGGCAAAGACCGGCCCGTCCGCGCAGCACGCGGTGCGCCAGGCCAAGGTGCTCGCCGACAACGTCGTTGCGCACCTGCGCGGCCTGCCGCTGCGCCAGTACAAGCACGCCTACGCAGGATCCGTGGCCAGCCTTGGGCTGTACAAGGGCGTCGCGGAGATCTACGGCATCAAGCTGCGCGGCGTCGTCGCGTGGTTCATGCACCGGACCTACCACGTGAGCCGGATGCCCACCTGGAACCGCCGGGTGCGCATCGTCTTCGACTGGACCGGTGCGCTGGTGCTGGGCCGTGAGGTCGTCGCGCTCGGCCAGATCCATGATCCGCGGGCCGAGTTCAGCCGGGTCGCGGGCAGTTCGGTGCCACCCGGGCCGGCCGCGCCGGAGGTTCGGCCACGGTCGGACGGGGTGGCCACCGCTCGTCGAAGCGCCTGAGCCGGAGGGTGCCGGGCGGGTGGCAGTAGGCTGCGCCCCGCGCCCCCGTAGCCCAATCGGCAGAGGCAGGCCCCTTAAAAGGGTCCCAGTGTGGGTTCGAGTCCCACCGGGGGCACCCCCCGTCACAGCCTGCAGAATCGCCCGCTGACCAGCAGTAACACGGTCAGCGGGCGATCGCGCATCGTCCGGCTGTGTCCGGGTGGCACCCGTGCTCACCGGCTGTCCGTGCTGAATACGTGCTGAAGTTCCACCCCGCCGAGGACGGCGTCGATCCGGCGCCGGGCCAGCGTCCTGGCCGACGATCACCTTGCGTAGATCTGGTGCAGTACTCCGACGCTGTGGCCGGCCCAGGCGGCGACCTGCGTGGACGGCACGCCAGCGTTGAGCCACGTCGATCCCGCGGCGTGCCGGAGGTCGTAGGACCGGCGGGCGGCTCCACACGGCGGCATTGGCCGATGCGTTCCGTTCGGATCTCCTGCGGGCCGCTCGTCACGGTGAGGCGTTCGTCGTCGAGACCGGGCGGCCGGTGTCGAGCATCCCTAAACTCGTCACCGTAGTAGCCCCGACGACTCCGACGAGGTCCGCCGCGACCCGGACCTGATCCGTCGCGGGCGGGTCACTCGCCGCCCGCAGCCCACGTGACCCGACATGGACCACGTCCCATCCCTCCTTGACCAGTACCTCGACGAGCCGTGGAGAGAGGTTGTTGTCGAGCAGCAGCCTCATGCAGACGGGCGCAACGGGATCTGACGCTCGCGGACGGTCTCGGCGGCGTAGCGGAGGGCTTCGGCTACATCGTCGGGGTGAGGTCGGGGAGGTCCTGGCAGATCTCGTTGACGCTCATGCCGTCGGCGACCATGGAGACGACGGTCGCGACCGGGATGCGCAGACCGCGAACCGTCGGGACGCCGCCCATCAGGTCGGGGTCCACCGTGATGCGCTCGAAGGTCATGCAGCGATGGTACGGCGGATCGCCTGCGTGGCCCAGCACCGAACCTCATGCCATGCATGCCGAGGTGCCGGGGCACCTCCGGAGACTGACGACATCGCCGCAGGTCGGACTCCCCGCGATAGAGAAACGACGGCTCCCCCTTTAAAGGGTCACAGGGTGGGCTTAAAGGGTCACAGGGTGGGCTCGAGTGAGCGATCTTGTGATGAGATCGGGGGCTTGCGTGTAGTGTTGCCGTCCCCAGCAGTGGACGTACCGAGGAGGTGAGACCCATTACCGCTATATCAGGCTGGGTGCTCCCACCTCACAGCCAAGCGGTCCACCCGTCATAGGTGACCGAGGGAGCGCCCATGGGCATCGCGAAAGGCTCCCATGTCGACTTCCCCGTCACCTCTTCCTCGATCCGTGATCGTCACCAGGCTTCGGGCCGCCGGCTGTGTCTTCGCCGAGGACGAGGCGCGGTTGCTCATCTCCGCGGCACGGACGCCGGCCGACCTCGCCGCCATGGTGGAGCGACGAGCCACCGGCCTGCCCCTCGAACACGTCCTCGGCTGGGCCGAGTTCTGTGGCCTGCGGATAACCGTGGACCCGGGAGTCTTCGTACCCCGCCGCCGCACCGAGCTCCTCGTCCGCCAGGCCGTCGCCCTCGCCCGCCTGGCCGCCAGCCCCGCCGGCCAGGCTCTCGGCCGGCCACGTGCTGTCGTCGTTGACCTGTGCTGCGGCTCGGGCGCGGTGGGCGCCGCGCTGGTCGCGGCCCTGGACCGGGTCGAGTTGCACGCCGTCGACATCGATCCCGCCGCGGTGCGGTGCGCTCGCCGGAACCTCGCGGACGCCGCTGGTCAGGCTTACGTCGGTGACCTCTACGGGCCGCTACCCGCTGCGCTGCGGGGCCGCGTCGACATCCTGGTCGCCAGCACGCCCTACGTACCGACCGAGGCGATCGGGCTGATGCCCCCGGAGGCCCGCCTACACGAGCCGCGGGTGGCGCTCGACGGTGGCGCGGACGGGCTCGACGTCCTGCGGCGGGTGATCGCCGCGGCGCCGCTGTGGCTGGTACCGGGCGGCCACCTGCTGGTCGAGACGAGCGAGCGTCAGGCGCCGCGGACCGTCGAAACCATGGCCGGCAACGGGCTGATCCCGCGGGTGGCCACGTCCGAGGACCTGGGTGCCACCGTCGTCATCGGAACCAGGCCGCCTGCATTCCGGAGTGGGTCGGGCGACTAGCTCCCCACCACTGACCCGCTCCGACCTCGGGTCCGCGGGCCGGTTGCGGATCAGCGCCGGATTCACACCTCGGAGTGGCGCGTCCTTGACCCACTTCCGTCGGTGCCCCGTGGTCTAATGGCCGCCATGAATGACATACGTGTCATTCAGCCGCGCAGCGGCAGCCAGCCCACCGGCAGCGATTGCTCGAGGAGCGTGATGGAGTCCGCCACGGAAGCCAGCGGGGCCGCGAACCCGGTATCCGGAACGGGCCGCGAGCTCGACCGCCGAGCGCGCGAGATCCTCGCGTTCGAGGGGCAGTGGTGGAAGTACGCGGGCGCGAAGGAACAGGCGATCCGTGAGCTGTTCAACATGTCCGCAACCCGCTACTACCAGGTACTCAACGCACTGGTCGACATGCCGGAGGCGCTCGCGGCCGACCCACTGCTGGTCAAGCGTCTGCGCAGGCTGCGGACCAGCAGGCAGCGCACCCGCGCTGCGCGTCGGCTGGGCATCGAGCCGTGGTGACACCAGGGGGCTCCTCGCCGCGACGCATCGGCGCCTTCGCGCTGCTCGGCGCCGCGCTCGTCGCCGCCATCATCGGACTGGTCACCCTGACCACCAGAGGTGAGGGCGGGTCCTCCAACGTGCTGCCGAGCGTCGCGCCCACCAGCACCGACGGTGCGGCCCCCAGTGAAGGCGCCGCACCGTCGGCGTCCGCCGGGGTGCCAGTGCCCTCGTTCCCGGGGGCGCCCAACGGCCCGCTCCCGGGTACGGGTGGGTCACCTGGTGGCGCCGACGGCGCGGGCGGTGCCGGCACGGCCGGCGGCGGCACGGGCAGCGCCGGTGGCACGGCCGGCGGCGGCACGGGCAGCGCCGGTGGTGCAGGCGACGGTACCGGAGTGGCCAGCGGCGTCTCGGCCGACGGAGACGGCGGATACCCGGTGTCGGAGCCGGTCAAGGACGGCGTCGAGGTCGAAAAGGTCCCGATCCGGGTCTACAACAACAGTACCATCGAGGGCCTCGCGGCCCGGGCCGCGGACGACTTCAAGAGCACGGGCTGGACGGTCACCGAGATCGGGGCCTACCCGTACGGGATCATCCCCACAAGCACCGTGTACTACCGACCGGGCACCCCCGAACAGGCAGCGGCCGACGCGCTCGCGAAGGAGTTCGGACTCCGCTCCGAGCCCCGGTTCGAGGGCATCCAGGACGCGACCCCCGGCCTCATCGTCATCGTCACCCGCGACTACCAGCACCGCTGACGTCAAGGCCGGCGATCCGCGTAGGCCTGCAGCGCGGCGAGCTGCGCCGGGTCAAGTGACGCCGGCACGGCCTCGCGCGCGGCCGCGAGGTGCGCCGAGGTCACCTCGGCCGCGTCCAGCGACTCCCGCATCGCGGTGAGCACGGCCTCCCGCAGCACCGCAGCACAGTCGGCCGCGGAGTACCCGGCCAGCTCCGCGCCGAGCGCGTCGAGGTCGACGTCGTCGGCCAGCGGGATGTTGCGCCCGGCGGCGCGGAGGATCTCAGCGCGCGACTGCGCGTCGGGCGGCGGGACGTAGACCAGCCGCTCGAGCCGACCGGGGCGGAGCAGCGCGGGGTCGATCAGGTCGGGGCGGTTGGTTGCCCCGACCACGACGACCTCGCGCAGCGGCTCCGCGCCGTCGAGCTCGGTGAGCAGGGCCGCCACGACCCGGTCGGCCACCCCGGAGTCCGAGGACTGCCCGCGCCGCGGGGCCAGCGCGTCGACCTCGTCGAGGAAGACCAGCGCCGGCGCCGCGTCCGCGGCCCTGCGGAACAGCTCGCGGACGGCCCGCTCCGACTCGCCGACATACTTGTCCAGCAGCTCGGCGCCCTTGACGGCGAGCACGTTGAGCGCTCCGGTGCCGGCCAGTGCGCGCAGCAGGAACGTCTTGCCGCAGCCCGGCGGCCCGTAGATCAGCACTCCGTGCGGGGCGGCCACCCCGAGCCGGGCGAACGAGTCGGGGTACCGCAGCGGCCACAGCACCGACTCGGTGAGCGCCTGCTTGACCTCCGCCATGTCGCCGACCTGGTCGAGGGTGAGACCGCCGGTCTGCAGCGTCTGCGACGACGACATCGAGATCGGTCGCACCGAGGAGACCGCGTCGAGCAGGTCCTGCTGATGGATGCGGGGCTGGGTGTCGGGCACGTCGGCGGGCGGATCCGGGTCGGCCGGGACCGGCCGGTCCTCGTGGCGCAGCGCGGCCTGCACGGCGGCCTCCCGGCGCACGGCGACGAGGTCGGCAACGACGAACCCCGGCGCCCGTTCCGCGATCACCGTGAGGTCCACCCCCTCGGCCAGCGGCACCCCGGCAAGCAGTGTGCGCAGCAGCTCGGCCCTGGTCCGCACGCCGGGCAGGGTCAGGCCGAGCTCGCGGTCGACGAGCTCGGGTGCGCGCAACCGCCGGTCGACGGCCTGGGGTACCGCCGTCGTCGCGACCAGCGCCAGCCCCGCGGTCCCGACGGCGTCACCCAGCGCGTCGAGCACGAGGGTCGCGAGCGGCGGGGTACTCGCGGCGGGCAACAACGCGTCGACATCGGTCACGAGCAGCACGGTCGGGGTACCGCCGCGCGCGGCGTTGCGGGCGGCGGCGACCGCCTCGTACACCCGGGCGGACGCGGCGCCGGGCTCGAGCGCGGCCGGGCCGGCCAGCTCGACGCAACCGGCGCCGACGGCGGCGACGACGCTGCGCACCAGCGTCGTCTTGCCCACGCCCTCGGGCCCGACGACGAGCACGCCGAGCCGGGCCGAGCCACCGAGCCGGACCAGCAGCTCCGGGCGGCGGAAGGTCAGCTCCAGCCATTCGACGAGCCGGTGCGCGCGGTCGGCGTTGCCCACCAGCTCGTCCACGACGGGCGGCCGCCCGGCTTCCGCGGGGACGCCACCGCTGCCCGCTGGTTGCCCCGGCGGTGCCGTTCGGGACGGGGCAGCGCCGAGGGTGGTTGCCGAAGGTGCGGCTGGGGGCGGCTCACCGGTCGTCGGACCGCCCTGCCAACCCAGGACGGTCGAGGGCACGACGGCGACGGCCCCGGCAGGCTCGACCGCGACGACGCTGAGCAGCTCGCTGGTCCAGCCGCCGCCCACGGCGTCGGCCAGGATGCGGCGGGCGGCGCGGACGTCGGCACCCGGCGGCGGGACGATGTCCTGCGGCAGCAGCGACACGGCGTCACCGGTGCCGAGCACCTTGCCCAGCAGGGCCAGCCGCACGGTCTCCGGGCTGACCGCGCTGCGCGCCAACCGGGAGCCCGCCACCACCACCCGGCGGGCCGCGGCGACCTGCACCGGCGCGACGACGACGGCCGCCCCGTCGGTGAGGCCCGCATTGGACAGCGTGACATCGTCGAGGCGGGCCTGGCCCGCCGATGCGGCCGGGTCGGCGTCGACCACCAGCGCGGCGGTCACCCGCGACCCGGTCAGCGCGACGGCGTCCCAGGCCCGCAGGCCCAACGCGTCGAGGACCTCGGGATGCAGCCGGACGACACCGCGGCGGGCGTCCGCGGCCGAGGCCGCGAGCCGGGCGACCAGGGTGATCGAGGGCATGGGCACTCGGGTCAGCGCCTTCGCAGGCCCAGCCGGCGCCTGCTGTTGCGGGCCGGCAGCGGGGCCTGGCCGGGGGCGACGCGGCCGTTGCGCCGCGGCGGCCCGACCTGCTCATCGAGGCTGCGCCTGCGCACCGCGCGGGCCACCGCGCTCGCCCGGCCCGCGACCCGGCGGCGCAACGGCGGGCGCAGGCCCAGCCGTCGCGCCGACCGCGCGGCCCGCGCGACGGCCCGGCGCTCGCGGACCGGGACGTCCCAGGCTTCGGGATGGCGAGCCAGCCAGCGGTACCGGTATCCCGCGTACGGGATCAACACGAGATAGCCGACGGCCACGGCGGCCAGCCCGAGGAACGGCACGGTGAGCAGCACGGCCGCGCCCAGCCCGACGAGCACCAGCAACGGCGCGATCAACCGCTGCGGCACCCGCAGGTTCTTCGGTGACAACGTGGGCAGCCTGCTCACCATCAACCCGCCCGTGACCAGCGCCCAGAACCCGACGGTGCGTGGGCTCGACCACCAGCCCCCACCGAAATGCAGCCACAGGTACAGCGGCAGGCCGGCGACCAGGGCGGCCGCGGGCGCGGGCACCCCGACGAAGAACTCCCTGGCGAACGGCGGCTGGTCCTCGGCGTCGATGAGAGTGTTGAACCGGGCCAGCCGCAGCGCCATGCACACCGCGAACACCAGCGCGACGACCCAGCCGAAGCGGTTGCCCTGCAGCTGCCAGACGAACAGGACCAGCGCGGGCGACACTCCGAACGACACCAGGTCGGCCAGCGAGTCGAGCTCGGCGCCGATCCGGCTGCTGGCGTCGAGCAGCCGGGCGAGCCCGCCGTCGAGCGCATCGCAGAGTGCGGCCGCGGCGATCGCGGCGACGGACAGCTCGAACCGGCCGGCCAGCGCGAACTGCACAGCCGACAGTCCCGCGCACAGCGCCAGCACGGTGACGGCGTTGGGTAGCAGCCGGATGCCCGCTGAGTAGGTCGGCATGAGGTCAACCCGTTCCCAGCAGCTCGGCGAGCACCGTCTCCCCGCCGATGGTCCGCTGGCCGACCGCGACGAGCGGTCGTGACCCGGCGGGGAGGTAGGTGTCGACCCTCGAGCCGAACCGGATCAGCCCGTAGGCCTCCCCTGCCGCGACCTGATCCCCCGGGTGGGCGTCACAGACGATCCGCCGCGCGAGCAGCCCGGCGATCTGCACGACCCCGATCCGGGCCCCCTCGGCGGTCTCCAGCAGCAGTGCGCTGCGCTCGTTGTCCGCGCTGGCCTTGTCCAGGTCGGCGGAGAGGAACGTGCCGGGCCGATACTCGACCGCGAGCACCCGGCCGTGCGCAGGGATGCGCTGCACGTGCACGTCGAGTACGGACAGGAAGACGCTGATCCGGGGGGCGGGCGCACGGGGCAGGTCGAGCTCGGCGGGCGGGACGGCGTCGGAGATCATCGCAACCGTACCGTCGGCCGCCGCGAGCACGACGCCGGTACGCAGCGGCGGGACTCGGTGGGGGTTGCGGAAGAACATCGCGGTGGCGGCGGTGGCGAGGACCCCGGCCCACCCGGCGCGCCCGGTGGTCGCGCGTACCAGGCCCGCGCCCACCGCCACGGCGGCGACGAGTGGACGGCCCCCGGGATGCATCGGCGGGACCGCGGCCCGGACCAGCGCGACAACATGCCGCAGGGACGTTCCGGCCTGCTGGGACACCGGGGGCTGCTGGGACACCGGGGGCTGTGGGGTCATCGGGAACTGCTGGACCATCGGGACGCGTCGACTCCTCGCGAACGCGAGCCGACCCCTGCGGGCCGCGCTCTCGGCAGCAACCGTACGCGAACCCACAGACGCAAAGGGCCGGGGCCGCCATCCCCCGAGACGACGACCCCGACCGTGGAACCGCTCGTCCGCTCCCCAGCGACGGGCGGTTAGCTCTTGCCGTGACAGGTGAGTACCCCACCTTGTCCTGAAGTATTCCGAGTCATCGGGCCGACGTCCAGATCATCGGGAGAGGAAGCTGATGATCTACACCGTTTGGCCCAACGTTCACTGGTTAGACGTCGCTCGGGGCGGGGACGTTGCAGGGCACTTGTGTGATGTGCGTCACTTTTCAGGATTACTCATGCATCGAGCAACCAGACCTCGGCCGCATCTCCCGGTGCCGCGGAGGTCACCTCCTCCGGCAGGACGATCAGACAGTCGGCCCGGGCGAGCGCGCCGAGCAGGTGTGAGGCCGGCGTACCCACCTCGCGGACCGTCCCGGCAGCCACGTCGAGTACGCCTCTGCGGTACTGCCGCTTGCCGGCGGGCGAGGTCAACGGCTCGGTCAGGGTGGCCGTGACGCTCGCCCGCCCCGGGTGCGGGTGCCCGAGCGCGGCGCGCAGGGCCGGCCGGACGAACACCTCGAACGACACCAGCGAGCTGACCGGGTTGCCCGGCAGCGTCACCACCCCGACCCCGGAACCGTCCAGCCGCCCGGCGCCCTGCGGGGCGCCCGGCTGGATGGCCACCCGGACGAACTCGATGCCGCGCCCGCGCAGCGCGTCCTTGACCACCTCGTACGCGCCTGCGCTGACCCCGCCCGAGGTGAGCACGAGGTCCACTCCCTCCGCGATCCGCTCCTCGAGCACCACGGTGAACTGCTCGACGTCGTCGGGCACGAAGCGCAGCAGCTCGGCATGCGCGCCTGCGTCCTGCACCGCGGCGGTCAGCATCGGCCCGTTGGACTCGTAGATCTGGCCCGGTCGCAGCGCCGAGCCGGGGGCCACCAGCTCCGACCCGGTGGACAGCACCAGGACATGCGGCGGCCGGCGGACCGCCACGGTGGCCGAGCCCATCGCCGCGGCCAGCCCGATCTGCGGGGCACCGAGCACCGTGCCGGCCGGAAGCACGACCGATCCACCCGCGACGTCCTCGCCGACGGTTCGCACGTGCGTGCCGGGGCGCGGTCCGGACCGGATGCGCACCCGGTCCACCCCACCGTCGGTGAGCTCGACCTGCACCACCGCATCGGCACCGGGCGGCATCGGTGCGCCGGTCATGATGCGGTGTGCCGTACCCGGCGCCAGGTCGGGGACGTCGGTCCGCCCCGCCGGGATGTCGGTGGCCACCGGCAGTTCGACGGGCGCATCCTGCGAGGCGGTCGCAACGTCCGCGGCGCGCACGGCATAGCCGTCCATCGCCGAGTTGTCGAAGGACGGGAGCGGGATCGCCGCGACCAGATCACCGGCCAGGACCATTCCCCTGGCCCTGGCCAGCGGGACCTCCTGTACCGGCGCCGGCGGCACCAGTGCGGCCACGACGGCCTGGTGGTCAGCGACACTGCGGGGGGAGTCTGAGCCGGGCACGCCCGCATCCTGCCCGACCCGCGCGGCCGGATGGTCGCCGGGGAAAGCCACCGGCACTGCGGTAGCGTCGGATGTGTTCGACCGCGACAGCAGGAGGCGCCGTGGCGCACGGCACCGTCAAGTGGTTCAGCCCGGAGCAGGGCTTCGGCTTCATCGCCACGGACGGCGGCCCGGACGTCTGCGTCCACCAGTCGGCGATCGACGCGGAGGGGTTCCACACGCTCGACGAGGGTGACCGGGTGGAGTTCGAGATGACGACTGGCCGGGACGGACGCAGCCAGGCCGCGGCGGTCCACCGCATCTGAGGCCGCGGCCGGCGCGCCCGCCTTGCACTCGACCACCCCGAGTGCTAAAAATGAGTTAGCACTCGGCAGGCTCGAGTGCCAGGTCGGGTCGGTGAGGCCGGCGCAGGGTTGTCGGTCGTCCGTCGCGGGCGCCGGACTCGACACACATGTCATCCCAATCGGAGGACAACACACCCATGGCGAAGATGATCGCTTTCGACGAGGAGGCGCGCCGCGGGCTCGAGCGCGGCATGAACATCCTCGCGGACGCCGTCAAGGTGACGCTCGGCCCGCGAGGCCGCAACGTCGTGCTGGAGAAGAAGTGGGGCGCGCCCACCATCACCAACGATGGTGTGTCGATCGCCAAGGAGATCGAACTCGAGGACCCGTGGGAGAAGATCGGGGCCGAGCTGGTCAAGGAAGTTGCCAAGAAGACCGACGACGTTGCCGGTGACGGCACCACGACGGCCACCGTACTGGCCCAGGCGATGGTCCGCGAGGGTCTGCGCAACGTGGCCGCTGGCGCGAACCCGATGGCGCTGAAGCGTGGCATCGAGAAGGCCGTCGAGGCCGTTGCGCAGCAGCTGCTGAAGACCGCCAAGGAGGTCGAGACCAAGGAGCAGATCGCGGCCACCGCCTCGATCTCCGCGGCCGACTCCACCATCGGCGAGCTCATCGCCGAGGCGATGGACAAGGTCGGCAAGGAAGGCGTCATCACGGTCGAGGAGTCGCAGACCTTCGGGCTCGAACTCGAGCTCACCGAGGGCATGCGCTTCGACAAGGGCTACATCTCGCCCTACTTCGTGACCGACGCCGAGCGCATGGAGGCCGAGCTCGAGGACCCCTACGTGCTCCTGGTCAGCTCCAAGATCTCGACCGTCAAGGACCTGCTCCCGCTGCTGGAGAAGGTCATGCAGGGCGGCAAGCCGTTGGCGATCGTCGCGGAGGACGTCGAGGGCGAGGCGCTGGCCACCCTGGTCGTCAACAAGATCCGCGGGACGTTCAAGTCCGTCGCCGTCAAGGCCCCGGGCTTCGGTGACCGCCGCGAGGCGATGCTGGCCGACATGGCCGTCCTCACCGGCGGCGAGGTCATCTCGGAGAAGGTCGGCCTCAAGCTGGAGAACGCCGACCTGTCACTCCTGGGCCGGGCCCGCAAGGTCGTCGTCTCCAAGGACGAGACCACGATCGTCGACGGTGCCGGCGACGCCGACCAGATCGCCGGTCGGGTCAGCCAGATCCGCAACGAGATCGACAAGACCGACTCCGACTACGACCGCGAGAAGCTGCAGGAGCGGCTGGCCAAGCTGGCCGGCGGGGTTGCGGTGATCAAGGCCGGAGCGGCCACCGAGGTCGAGCTCAAGGAGCGCAAGCACCGCATCGAGGACGCCGTCCGCAACGCCAAGGCGGCCATCGAGGAGGGCATCGTCCCCGGTGGCGGTGTCGCCCTGATTCAGGCCGGTGCGGGTCTGTTCGAGGGCCTCGGTCTGGACGGTGACGAGGCCACCGGCGCGAACATCGTCAAGGTCGCGCTGGAGGCTCCGCTCAAGCAGATCGCCATCAACGCAGGCCTCGAGGGCGGTGTGGTCGCGGAGAAGGTGCGCGGGCTGCCGGCCGGCGAGGGCCTCGACGCGTCCACCGGTGAGTACAAGGATCTGATGAAGGCGGGGATCATCGACCCGGCCAAGGTCACCCGCTCGGCGTTGCAGAACGCGGCATCCATTGCGGCCCTGTTCCTCACCACCGAGGCGGTCATCGCCGACAAGCCCGAGAGGCACCCGGCTCCCGCCGGCGGCGGCGGTCCCGACATGGGCGGAATGGACTTCTGAGTCCAGCTCCACCCAGCATGTCCCGACAGGGGCGGTACCGGTTCTCCGGTGCCGCCCCTGCGGCGTGAGCGTGCGCTCATGGTCGCGGTAATGACGATGAGCGCACGCTCAGCACGCACGCGACAGGCGCCAGGACCCACGCGGACCGGCCCGCACGTTGCTCAGGGGTCACCGGGGCCGGGTGCCCGGATCAACGGCTCCCGGCCCCCGCGGATCGTCGGTCACCGGGTGCGTCTCGTCCAGGCCGGCGGGCCGCCGCGGCTGCCGCGGCGGGGCGGGCCGGGCCGGGGACGGCGCGGGGTCGCGGGGCACCTGCCGCTCACGCAACCGCACGACCCGGCCGATCAGGACGGCTATCACCGCGCCGACGGCCAGCCAGGCCGCAACACCGACGAGAATCCAGCCGACAAGGGAGATGGTCGCTCCTCGAAGCGTTGGGGTTCCCAGTGTTCACCCTTGGGCCTACGCACGCACCTCAACCATCGGCGGAGCGGCGATCGACGCTGGTGGTCATCGCACGACGTCACAGCCAGCCGATGCGGGCGCTGGCCAACTCCTCGTCAGCTGGCGGAGTCGCCAGCTGCCCCGCCTTCACCCGCTCGAGCAGCCGTCCCAGTACGTCGGTGATCTCGGGGACGGCCTGCCGAAGCGCCTTGGCGTCGCCTGTGCCGACGTCGGCCACCGCCATGCCGGCCTGTTCGAGAAGGGCATCGAGATCGGACAGTTGGGCGGCCACCCATACGAGCGGCTGGGCCGACAGCTCGTCCCGGTCTCCCCTGAGGAGAACAGCACCCGCACAGACCCGGCGTGTCGCCGGTGCAGCGGAACAGCCCCCGCGAGACTGGCGGTACTTCGGCGCGATCAGCGCCGACAGGCTGCGTGAGTGGGGAGTGCATGGTGGAGTTGCTGTGGCTGGTCGTGGTGGCACCGGTAGCGGTCCTGACGGGCGCACTCGGGCTGGAGAAGCTCGAACGGAACTTGCTCGAGGACCCCGTTGCCCGACAGTGTGCAGCCCCCGCGCGGGTGGGAGTCCGACGCCCGCCGCCAGCGCCGGTGAACCCCTTCTCCCCCGCGGGACGCAGCGGTCCTCTCGCCACCGACCCGCGATCGCCGTCACCAGAAAGATCGCCGAGTGACGTGCCTGCCCTGACCTCAGGAGAACAAACCGGTGTCACCGCGCCCCGGTAGCAGCCCGGCACTGGCTGACCCGGAACGCATGCGCAGGTAGCGCACCGGCCGGGTCAGCCCACCTCGGGCAGCGCGGGTCCGAGCAGGTCGTCGGCGTCGACGATCCGGTAGGCATAGCCCTGCTCGGCGAGGAACCGCTGCCGGTGCGCCGCGTAGTCGGTGTCCAGGGTGTCGCGGGAGACGACGGAGTAGAAGTGTGCCTGCCTGCCGTCGGCCTTGGGCCGCAGCAGCCTGCCGAGGCGCTGGGCCTCCTCCTGCCGGGACCCGAACGTTCCCGACACCTGGACCGCGACCGAGGCCTCGGGCAGGTCGATGGAGAAGTTGGCCACCTTGCTCACCACGAGCCGGCTGAGCTCGCCACGGCGGAAGGCCTCGTACAACGCCTCCCGCTCCGCGTTCTTCGTCGACCCCTGGATGACCGGAGCGTCCAGCACCTCCCCGAGCTCGTCGAGCTGGTCGAGATACGCCCCGATCACCAGCGTCGGCTCATCGGGGTGGCGGTCCAGGATCGCCTGCACCACCGCCAGCTTGGTGCGCGCGGTGGACGCCATCCGGTAGCGCTCGTCGGGCTCGGCGGTCGCGTAGCCCAGCCGTTCGGAGTCGGTCATCGTGACCCGGACCTCGATGCACTCGGCCGGGGCTATCCAGCCCTGCTGCTCCACATCACGCCAGGGGGCATCGTAGCGCTTCGGACCGATCAGGGAGAACACGTCGCCCTCCCGGCCGTCCTCGCGGACCAGGGTCGCGGTGAGCCCGAGCCGCCGCCGGGACTGCAGGTCCGCGGTCATTCGGAACACCGGCGCCGGCAGCAGGTGCACCTCGTCGTAGATGACCAGGCCCCAGTCCCGGGAGTCGAACAGCTCCAGGTGCCGGTACTCGCCCTTCGTCTTGCGCGTCATCACCTGGTAGGTCGCGATGGTGACCGGGCGGATCTCCTTGCGTTCCCCGGAGTACTCGCCGATCTCCTCTTCGGTGAGCGAGGTGCGGGCGATCAGCTCGCGGCGCCACTGCCGCCCGGACACGGTGTTCGTGACCAGGATCAGCGTCGTCGCGCAGGCCCGTGCCATCGCGGCCGCCCCGACCAGCGTCTTGCCGGCACCGCAGGGCAGCACCACGACCCCGGAGCCGCCGAGCCAGAAGCCCTCGACGGCATCACGCTGGTAGTCGCGCAGTGTCCAGCCGTTCTCGGCCAGCGCGATCGGGTGTGCCTCGCCGTCGACGTATCCGGCCAGGTCCTCGGCGGGCCAGCCGGCCTTGAGCAGCGCCTGCTTGAGCGTCCCGCGTTCGGACGGGTGCACGGCGACCGTGTCGGCATCGAGCCGGGCGCCGAGCATCGGGGCGATCTTGCGGTGGCGGAGGATCTCCTCCAGCACCGCGCGGTCGCGCGCGACCAGGACGAGCCCGTGCGCCGGCGAGTTCGTCAGCTGCAACCGCCCGTACCGGCCCATCGTGTCCACCACGTCGACGAGCAACGACTGCGGGACGGCGTAGCGGGAGAACCGGACCAGCGCGTCGACCACCTGCTCGGCGTCGTGCCCGGCGGCCCGCGCGTTCCACAGCGCCAGCGGTGTGACGCGATAGGTATGCACATGCTCAGGAGCGCGCTCAAGCTCGGCGAAGGGAGCAATCGCCGAACGCGCATCCACCGCCGCCGGATGGTCTACCTCGAGCAGAAGCGTCTTGTCGGACTGGACGATCAGTGGTCCATCGGCCACGAGCGGTCCTTTCGGTGACTCTCGATCGGGCGAGCGGGGTTGTGCAGTCGGTAAGCGGTGGGCCACGATCCGTTCGGTGGCACTCAACCCCGAGGACCGACGTCACCCGTAAGGGGCTGGCGCCTACCTCGGGCTATACTTCCGCTGCTCCATCCGAAGTACACACCTGTGCCACAACGATGATACCGGGTCTCTTGGACGGCACCCTTCCCCAGCGGGTGCGTGTCGGGAGGCCTACGAAGACCGGCCCGGTTCGCGGGGAGCACCCGCGCCGGACCGACCCCCGACAGAAGGCGCGACGGATCGACCCGATGATCATTTCCATGCTCCCCACGCAGGCGGCCCAGCCGGCCCTTTTGTCGCGGCTGCGGCACAGCTCGGCTACTCCCACCTCGCGGGGGGCACTCCGGGCCCTTCCGGCATGCCAGAGTTCTGCGGATCGTCGCCGCCCACCAGCAGGGAGACGTTGACGTGACGAGCACCGAGCGCGAACCGTCATGGTACGAACGGTTCAACCCACGCGACTGGAACCTGGCCGTAAAGCTGGTTGTCGTGGGCCTGGTGCCCACGTTGCTGGCGTTGACGCTGGGAGTCCTGCGGGTCGCCGATCAGGCGGACGTGGCCGCCGCCATCGGCCTCGACAACCGGGCACTCCAGGTCCGCGAGCAGGTTGCCGCGACGGCCGAAGCGCTCCGCGCGGAGCGCAACAGCGCGGTGCTGTTCGTGGCGGCCGGCCGGACTGCCGACCCGGCGGCCCTGCGGAGTGCGTTCGCCGTCACCGACGCGCACCTCGACAAGTTCCGCGACGCACTCGCTGACGCCGACTCGCTCGACACCACCTCGGCCAGTGCGCTGCAGCAGACCGTGGGCTCCCTCGCCCAGCTCCCGGTGCTGCGGTCGGCGACCGCGGGTGGGTCGGTCCAGATCGACGACGTGACCAGCCGTTACACCGCGATCGGGCAGGGCGTCGACGTGCTCGATCGGTCCCTGCTGCGCCAGGTGCGCACCCCGGGCGTCTCCCGCCTCGCCGATGCGCTCAGCGCCGTCGGGTCGGCGCGCGAGCAGCTCGCCCTCGAACACACCGTGCTCGGCGGGGCCATCGTCGCCTCTCAGGTACGGGAGGCCGACCGGATCACGGTGAGCAAGGCCGATGACGCCTTCGGCGACGCGCTCGCCCAGTACCAGCTTGCGCTCACCCCGGAACAGGTCAGCCGGTTCGGCAACATCTCCGCGGCCGGCGCGAACGGTGATCTGGCGCAGTTGAAGAGCGAGATTCTGGCCACCCCGTCCACCCGATCGGTGTTGGTCGACCAGGCCGCATGGGACAGCGCCTACCGCGCCGCAGCAGCGGCGTTGGACAAGTCCGGGACAGCCATCCGTGACGACCTGACCAGCACCAGCGCCGCCGCCGAGGAACGAGCCAGCAACCTGGCCGGGATCAACTCGGTGATCCTGATGCTCGGCCTGTTGCTCGGTGTCGCGATCATCGTGCTGCTGACCCGCTCGATGATCCGTTCGTTGCGGGTCTTGCGCAACAGCGCGCTCGACGTCGCGCAGATCCGGCTGCCCCAAGCCGTCGAGAACATGCGTGCCGGCGGGACCCCGAACGTGACCGTCGCGCCGGTCCCGCTCTCCTCCCGCGACGAGATCGGCCAGGTGGCCCGCGCCTTCGACGCGGTGCACGGCCAGGCCGTCCGTCTCGCGGCCGAACAGGCTGCGCTGCAGGCAGGCGTCTCGAGCATGTTCGTCAACCTCTCCCGGCGCAGCCAGGCGCTGGTCGAACGGCAGCTGCAGCTGATCGAGCAACTGGAGAGCAACGAGCAGGATCCGGACCAGCTGAGCAACCTGTTCCAGCTCGACAGCCTGGCCACCCGGATGCGGCGCAACAGCGAGAACCTGCTGGTGCTCGCGGGAACCGAGGTGGCCAAACGGAACGTCGCGCCGATCGCGGTCGTCGACGTACTACGGGCGGCGGTGTCGGAGATCGAGCAGTACCAGCGGGTCATCGTGCAGTCGCCGCCCACGTCAAGGATCGTCGGCCGCGCCGCCTCCGACCTCGTGCACCTGCTCTCCGAGCTGCTCGACAATGCCACCAGCTTCTCTCCGCCCGACTCCCAGGTGGTCATGAGCACCACCCGGACCGCCGAGGGGTCGATCCTGGTGGAGATCGCCGACCGTGGGGTCGGGATGACGGACGACGAGCTCGCCGAGGTCAACCAGCGGCTCGGTGGCCCGGCGGCCGTCGACGTGTCGGCGTCGCGCCGGATGGGGCTCTTCGTGGTCGGTCGGCTGGCCGCCCGGCACCGCATCGGCGTCCGGCTGGGTACCTCGCCGCACGGCGCCCAGCGCGGGCTGACCGCTTCCGTCACCGTGCCGTCCCATCTCGTGCCCTCCTCGGGGCGCGACATCGAGAGTCCTGCCGGCGCGGGCGTCGTCCCGGCCCGCGGTGTCGAGTCGCCCTCATCCCGCCGAACGGCCACGAACGGGCACGGCCGTCCCAGTGCTCTGTCCGCGCTCGTCGCGGGCGCCGTCGAGCCGAGTAGCCTTCCGGGCTCGTCCGGGACCCGGTCCGCGGAGCCGGTCCTCCCGCCGCCGTCGAATGGTTCGGCGGGCAAATCCACGACCAACGGCAGCGTCCGTAGCTCGGTGGGCGCGGCGGCTCAGCGGTATTCGAAGACGCCGCAGTCCGAGACCGTGTGGGAGCAGCTGAGCACCGTCGACGAGCAGGGCGACAACGGCCGGCTTCCGCGCTCCGCGGACCCCGGCCCGCACGGCGGCGGTCCGTCGGGTACGGCCGGCGAGCGCAACGGCGTGGTCCGGCCGACCGTCGCACCGACGACCAGCCAGCAGCAGGACGGGCTGTTCGCGCCGAGTGTGCCGGTGATCGCCGAGTCCGACCCGGACCGCAACGGCGGGTCCCGCCATCGCGGAACCGAGCCACGTCCGGCCAATCCGTCGGCGCTCGACGACCTCGGCGACCTCGGCGACCTCGGTGAAGCAACGCCGATCTTCGAGGCCATCGCGTCGGCCTGGTTCCGCGCCAGCCGTCCGGTCCCGGTGAGCTGGACGGCTGCCGAGACCGGTGAGAGTCGGCAGGCGCAGGCCTCGGCCGAGGTCGGGAAGGCCGGGGGCTCCGGGCAGCCCGACGCCGATGCCGCAACGACCGACGAGGGCTTCGCCGGCCCGGCCGACGACGGTTGGCGCAGCGCGCAGCGCACCGCTGCCGCTCCGGGAAGCGAAGAGCTCACCATGGCCGGGTTGCCCAAGCGGCGCCCCCGGGCCCGGCTGGTGCCGGGCAGCGCCGGGTCCGCGGTACTCGTCGCACCGTCCGTGTCCTCGCGCAATGCCGACGCGATCCGCGGCCGGCTGGCCAGCTACCAGCAAGGCGTCCGGCAGGCCAGGGAGAGCAGGCTCCGCCAGCTGGCGCAGTCGGAGCAGTCGGGTCGGGACACGCAGCCCGCGTCCGCGGGTGCGCAACAGGACGAGGAGACCCCATGACCGCGCCACACATCCAACCGAGCCGGTTCGGATGGTTGGTCACGAACTTCGCTGAGCGGGTGCCCGGCGTCGCGCACGCGGTGGTGGTGTCCGCTGACGGGCTCCTGCTCACCAGCTCCGACCGGCTGCCCCGGGACCGCGCCGACCAGCTCGCGGCGATCGCCTCCGGGCTGGTCAGCCTCACCCGTGGGGCAGCCCGGTGTTTCGACGCGGGCAACGTGGTGCAGACCGTCGTCGAGATGGACCGTGGAATCGTCCTGATCATGTCGATCAGTGATGGTTCGTGCCTTTCGGTACTCGCATCGCCGAGCTGTGACATCGGTCTGATCGGCTACGAGATGACGCTGCTGGTCGACCGCGTCGGCCAGCTGCTGACCCCCGAGCTGCGCGCCGAGCTGCAGGGTTCCTTCGGCACCTGACCCCACGCGCGACCGACGTGACGTCCACCACCATCGGCAGAGGCAGGTGAGCTTTGATGACCACTCGTCCCGACGACGATGACCACCGCCGCCCCCCGGAGCCGACCTTCGCCGACGTCATGAACGGCTTCAGCTTCGACTCCGGTCGCGCAGGCACGCGTAGGCGCTGGCGACGGCGTCACGACGAGGACGTCGAGCCCGACGGTGCCGCGGGTTCCGAGCCGTCACCACCGTTCCCGCAGGATCCGCCGCCAGAACTCGACCCGGCGCCGGCCCCGGTAGAGCGCGCAGCCGGAGCAGCCTCGGTCCGGCCCTACTCCTGGACCCGCGGCCGCACGCGATCCGAGTTCTACCTCGCCATCGAGACGCTGGTCTCGACCAGCTCGCAGGGACGCAACCAGCTCGGATCGCTCCCGGTGGAGCATCGGGCCATCGCCGAGCTCTGCGCAGAGCAGACCCTTTCGGTGGCCGAGGTCGCCGCGCTGCTCTCGCAGCCCCTCGGGGTGGCCAGGGTGCTGCTCGGTGACATGGCCGGTCTGGGCGTCGTGACCGTGCACCAGAACGCGAGCAACACCGGCGATGTGCCGGACCTCGCCCTGATGGAAAGGGTGCTGAGTGGACTCCGTCGGCTCTAGGCCCCGGGCCGTCGCCACCTCGGCGACGATCTCGGCCAAGATCGTCGTAGCGGGTGGTTTCGGTGTCGGGAAGACGACCTTCGTCGGCTCGGTCTCCGAGATCGTCCCGCTGACCACCGAGGCCGTGATGACCGAGGCGAGCGTCGGGCACGACGACCTTTCGGCCACCCCGAACAAGACCACCACCACCGTGGCCATGGACTTCGGCCGTGTCTCGTTGGACGCCGACCTGGTGCTGTACCTGTTCGGCACGCCTGGTCAACACCGATTCTGGTTCATGTGGGACGACCTGGTCCGCGGTGCGATCGGTGCCGTCGTGCTGGTCGACACCCGGAGGCTGGCCGACTGCTTCGCCGCGATCGACTTCTTCGAGGACCGCGGGCTGCCGTACATCGTGGGGATCAACGCGTTCGACGGTCTGGTCCGCCATCACGTCGACGACGTGCGTGAGGCGATGTCGATCGAACGTCATATCCCGATCATCAGCTGCGACGCCAGGGACCGGGAGTCCACCAAGCTGGCGTTGATCGCGCTCGTCGAGCACGCCCTGCAGTACCGGCTCACCGCCGGGGCACGCTGAGGCGCTGCGCGCAAGGGGGAACTCGGGAAGCTTCCCCGGCTCGCTCCAGCGGTGGGGCGCAGGGGGTGATCTCGGCGGTGGCCTTGAAGAAGGTGTAGCAGAACACGCCGTCGGCTTCGGTGGTGCGCAGGAGGTCGCGGATGCCGGTGTCGAAGTTCTCGGGGTCGGTGATGCCGGCGGCGATGGCCGGCTCACGCACACCGTCGATCATGGCGGTGAAGGTCTTGCGGATGAACCCGTCGACCAGCTCGGGACGGCTGGCATCGACGTAGACCATCCGCGGGGACACCGTCACGGCGTTGTATCCGGCCTCGACCAGCAGCGGATGCAGTCGCCGCCCGATCAGCGGGTCGCCGCCGGCGAGGCGTTGCAGCGTGACCTGGCAGGCGATCGCATCGCGGGCGACCTGGCTGTCGGGGTGGAAGTAGGCCGATCCGTGGTCGCCCTCGATGACGGTGATCGTGCCTCCGGGCTTGAGCATCGCGCGCAGCCGGGCCAGCGCCTCGACCGGGCGCGGGAGATGCTCAAGCAGGAAGCACACGAAGACGTGGTCGAACCTGGCGGCGGCGAGCGGGCCGTCCGGGTGCGGAAGGGTGAATACGTCGGCGTGGTGGAACTCGACCCCGCTGCACCCGGAGGCCCTCGCCCGCGCCGAGGCGGCGCCCAGCGAGTCCCATGACAGGTCGATCGCGGTGATCTGGGCACCAGGACTGCGCCGGGCGATGGCGACGGTCTGGGCGCCCACTCCGCAGC